>NZ_JASOPB010000005.1:0-200362 GCF_030218125.1 Haemophilus sp. UMB1048 | reverse complement strand
CACTTGATCCGAAAAAAGCCGCAGTAGCTGCAGCCATTGCGAGAGCTAAAGCCAAGAAAGCTGCCGCTCAAAGTGAAATCGTTGCAACACATGAAACTGAAAGTGCGGTCGAAAAAATAGATGAAAACTCAGCCGCACTTGATCCGAAAAAAGCCGCAGTAGCTGCAGCCATTGCGAGAGCTAAAGCCAAGAAAGCTGCCGCTCAAAGTGAAGCAGTTATAACAAATGAAACTGAAAGTGCGGTCGAAAAAACGGATGAAAACCCAACCGCACTTGATCCGAAAAAAGCGGCTGTAGCTGCAGCCATTGCGAGAGCCAAAGCCAAGAAAGCTGCTGCTCAAAGTGAAACAGTTACAACAAATGAAACTGAAAGTGAGGTCGAAAAAACGGATGAAAACCCAACCGCACTTGATCCGAAAAAAGCCGCTATCGCAGCAGCCATAGCAAGAGCTAAAGCAAAAAAAGCGGCTGCTGAAGCGGCCAAAGAAACAGAATAACGCAGGAAAAGATTATGTTTAAGAAAATGGAGAGTTCGCCTCATACCCATTCAGGCAAATTAACCGCCCGTATTATGTTATGGGTGATTGCAGCCATGCTGCCTGCTCTGCTCACGCAGATTTATTATTTTGGAATGGGTGTTTTGGTGCAATCCGCATTGGCTATTTCTTTCGCATTATTACTTGAGTTTATTGTGACTAAATTGCGCAATAAGCCAAACCTGGTCTATATTTCAGATTTTAGTGTGGTGCTTACTGCCTTAATTTTAGCGATGGCGATTCCGCCTTATGCACCTTATTGGGTGATTTTAATTGGTACGCTTTCCGCTGTTATTCTAGGCAAACACGTTTACGGTGGCTTGGGACAAAACCCGTTTAATCCGGCTATGGTGGGTTATGTGGTGCTATTGATTTCCTTCCCTCTACAAATGACAAGTTGGATGCCACCGATTTCATTATTAAATGAACCACCAACATTTGCAGATTCTCTTTCTTTAATTTTCACAGGCTTAACCACTGATGGATTTAGTTTGAGTCAACTTGTTCATTCCATTGATGGAATTACACAAGCGACACCATTAGACAGTGCAAAAATCTTCTATAACTTACATCAAGGTGATGAAAGCGTATTTCATGATTTTGTAAAATTACCGATTTTATTACAAAACGGGACTGATTTTGCTGAAGGTTGGTGGCAGGTTAATTTGGCATTCATGCTTGGTGGGATTGTATTAATCTTAAAGAAAAAAATTCACTGGCAAATTCCCGTTTCAATGCTCGTGACCTTTGTGACCTTAGCAACAATCACTGCGATGTCAGGCCATCATCATTTAAGTATGATAAGCCAACTCTTTAGCGGCGCCATGATGTTCGGCGCATTCTTTATTGCGACTGACCCTGTCACAGCTTCTATTACACCTCGTGGTAAGCTTGTATTTGGTGCTTTGGTTGGACTATTGGTTTACCTCATTCGTTACTTTGGAAACTATCCTGACGGCGTGGCATTTGCGATTTTGTTAAGTAATATTTGTGTGCCACTTATCGACTACTACACCCGTCCTCGTGTAGCTGGACACTTTGCAAAAGGGAGAAAATAATGGGTATTTTTAAAGTCACCTCCCGTTTTGGTTTGTTATTAGGTTTTATTGCGCTTGTATGTACCGCTGTTTCTGCAGGCATTTATATGCTGACAAAAGATAAAATTGATGAAGCCATGGCTGAACACCAAAAAGCCTTATTGCTCCAAGTCATCCCTCAGGATTATTTTAATAATAACTTACTTGAAAGCGTAGAAACGCCTGAGCAAGATAAACTCAAAGGCATTCAAAAACTCTATTTTGCTATTAAAGATCATGTACCAACAGCCTATGCTTATGAAACGACAGCACCAGATGGCTATTCAGGGAATATCCGTTTATTAGTGGGGATTACACCAAAAGGTGAAGTTTTAGGTGTGCGTGTGATTGAACACCATGAAACTCCAGGATTAGGCGATAAAATCGAACTTCGCATTTCCGATTGGATTTTGAGTTTTACGAATCAAGTTATCGTGCCGGAAAGCCTAAAAGATTGGGCGGTCAAAAAAGATGGCGGTAAATTTGATCAATTCTCTGGCGCAACCATTACGCCGCGCGCGATTGTGAATCAAGTAAAACGCTCTGCTCTCGTGATGCTTGAAAATGAAGCATTACTCAATGAGATGGCAAAAAAATACGCGCAATAGGATATTTATTATGACTCATTTAACCGAAAAAACGACCGCACTTGATGAACAAAGTGCGGTTGAAAATTCAGAAGAAATAACGCAAACGCCTTCTGTTTGGAAAGAAATCTTTATTCAAGGCGTATGGAAAAACAACTCAACTCTCGTGCAATTATTAGGGCTTTGTCCGCTCTTAGCTGTTTCGAGTACGGCAACAAATGCATTGGGTTTAGGCCTTGCAACCATGTTGGTTTTAACCTGCACAAACACAGTTGTTTCACTCTTTCGTAAGCAAATTCCTCATGAAATCCGTATTCCGATTTATGTGATGATTATTGCCACCACCGTAACCGTGGTGCAACTATTAATGAATGCTTATACCTATACACTCTATCAAGCACTTGGGATTTTTATTCCTTTAATCGTGACTAACTGTATCGTCATCGGTCGTGCAGAAGCCTTTGCCTCTAAAAATAGCGTTGCACATGCTGCTTGGGATGGTTTTTCAATGGGATTAGGCATGGCATTAAGTATCACCGTATTAGGTGCGTTACGTGAAATTTTAGGTCAAGGTACCCTTTTTGAGGGCATTGAAAACTTATTTGGCCAAGGTGCGAAATTCCTTACATTACATATTTACCAAACGGATAGTAGCTTTTTACTCTTTATTCTTCCGCCAGGTGCTTTTATTGGATTAGGCATCCTATTGGCAATTAAAAACCGAATTGATATGAAAAAATGAATCAAGCTAAACGAATTGAAATTCTCACTCGACTTCGGGAGCAAAACCCGCATCCCACCACGGAATTAGAGTATAATTCGCCTTTCGAATTACTCATTGCCGTAATCTTATCTGCTCAAGCCACCGATAAAGGTGTCAATAAAGCGACGGCAAAATTATTCCCTGTGGCGAATACACCACAAGCCATTTTAGATCTTGGCTTAGAGGGTTTAAAAGAATACATTAAAACCATCGGACTTTATAATAGCAAAGCAGAAAATATCATTAAAACCTGCCGTGATTTAGTTGAAAAACACAACGGCGAAGTACCTGAAAGCCGTGAAGCCTTAGAAGCCCTTGCAGGTGTCGGCAGAAAAACAGCGAATGTGGTATTAAATACTGCTTTCGGTCACCCGACTATTGCAGTGGATACTCATATTTTTCGCGTATGCAACCGCACGAATTTTGCCCCTGGTAAAGATGTGGTAAAAGTAGAAGAAAAACTGCTCAAAGTTGTGCCTAAAGAATTTAAAGTCGATGTGCATCACTGGCTTATTTTGCACGGGCGTTATACCTGCATTGCCCGCAAACCTCGCTGCGGTGCTTGCATCATTGAAGATCTCTGCGAATACAAAGAAAAAACAGATTATTAAACGAATACAATTAAACGGAATATATTATGACAACAAACAATCAATCTCGCCAAACGTGGTCTAGCCGACTAACTTATGTGCTCACCGTTGCGGGAGCGACAGTCGGCTTTGGGGCAACATGGCGCTTTCCTTATTTAGTGGGTGAAAATGGCGGTGGTGCCTACGTACTCCTCTTTTGTATTGCGATGATTGTGATTGGTATCCCAATGATTTTAGTAGAGAACGTCATTGGTCGCCGTTTGCGTGTAAATTCCATTGATGCCTTTGGCGACAAAATCCAAGATAAAGGTAAAAACATTTCCAAATATTGGAAAATTATCGGTTATATGGGTCTTCTCGGCGCATTTGGTATCATGGCCTATTATATGGTGCTTGGTGGTTGGGTGATGTCTTATATCATCAGCCTGATTAATAATACTCTTGATATCTCCGCCCCAATTACAAAAGAAGTGGCCAAAGATTTCTACGATTTACACATCAGCAACAGCCCATGGGAAATCATGCTCTACACATTCCTATTTGTGGCAGTGAATTACATTATTTTAGCGAAAGGTATCATAGGCGGGATTGAACGTTCCGTTAAATACTTAATGCCATTACTCTTTATCTTCCTAATTGGTATGGTGATTCGTAACCTCACCTTACCTGGCGCAATGGAAGGTGTGACTTTCTATTTAAAACCTGATTTCAGCAAAATTACACCTAAGTTATTCATCTTCGTATTAGGGCAAGTGTTCTTCGCATTAAGCCTTGGTTTCGGTGTATTAATTACTCTCTCAAGCTATTTAAATAAAGAAGAAAACCTTATTCACACAGCCGTTATTACAGGCTTCACAAATACTATTATCGCTGTGTTATGTGGTTTTATGATCTTCCCATCATTATTCACATTTGGGATTGAACCTAACGCTGGCCCAACTTTGGTTTTCCAAAGTTTACCAATTGTATTCTCACATTTATGGGCGGGTAAATTCTTTGCTATCGTATTTTTCGGCTTATTGCTTATTGCGGCATTAACCACGTCAATTACGATTTACGAAGTCATCATCACCGCATTACAAGAAAAACTCAGAATGCGCCGTGGTAAAGCAATTTTTGTTACCTTAATGGGGATTTTCTTATTAGGTAACGTGCCATCTATTCTAGGTGATAACCTTTGGAAAGATTTCACCATTTTCGGTAAAAGCATTTTCGATGCCTTCGATTTCGTCAGCGGCAATATCCTATTCATGCTGACCGCACTTGGTTGTGCCATTTTCGTTGGTTTCGTGTTAAAAGATGATGCGAAAAAAGAACTATCACCGACACCAAATTCGCTCTTCACCACAATTTGGTTTAACTATGTTAAATTTGTGGTACCTGTAATTATTTTGGTAATTTTTATCAGTAATATTTAATAAAAAAACCGAGCTATTTAGCTCGGTTTCTTTTTTATCCATCCTCTATTTTGCTTCAGATTGAATTTTTTTCTCTTCAAGTTCTTCCCAACGAAGGAAAGCCGTTTCAAGTTCAGCTTCGGTGTCTGATAATTCCTTAAGCTTAGCATCTGTTACATCATGGGTTTGTTGGAAAAAGTGAGGATCACCAATTTCAGCTTGAAGTGCGGTAATTTTCTCTTCCAATTCTTCCAATAGCTGTGGAAGCTGTTCTAACTCACGTTGTTCTTTATAAGAAAGTTTAACAGATTTTGGCTTTTGAGAAACAGCGTCATTTTTGACCGCACTTTCCTGTACTTTTGGTGCTTCTTTTTTGGATTTTTGGGTCTCTTGTTCTGCTTTCATCGCAAAGTAATTGGCTTGTTGTCCTTTCGCATCAAAGAAACCGCCCACGTATTTATTCAATACGCCGTCGCCTTCAAAGAAATAACACTCTGTCGCGACATTATCAATAAACTGACGATCATGGCTGACAATCAATAAGGTGCCTTGATAATCAGTAAGGATTTCTTCCAATAATTCTAAGGTTTCTACATCCAAGTCATTGGTTGGTTCATCGAGAATCAATAGATTATTAGGTTTCAGTAATAATTTTGCTAATAACAAGCGATTGCGTTCACCACCTGAAAGCGCTTTGACGGGTGTCATAGCTCGTTTAGGTGGAAATAAGAAATCCTGCAAATAGCCCAACACATGACGTTTTACACCATTGACTTCAATATCCTGCTTGCCATCAGCAACGTTATCCATCACCGTTTTTTCTGGATCAAGATCAGCACGATATTGGTCAAAATAAGCGATATCTAATTTTGTACCACAGTGAATGCGACCGCTCGTTGGCTTGATTTCACCTAATAAAAGTTTAATAAACGTGGTCTTTCCGCAACCATTTGGTCCCACTAAAGCAATTTTATCGCCACGTAAAATGGTCGTGCTGAAATCTTTGAGCAGCTGTTTGCCTTCAATCTCATAACTTACATCTTCCATTTCAAACACGATTTTGCCTGAACGACTTGAGTTATCTAATTGTAACTTAGTAGTACCTATTACCTCACGACGTTGGCGACGTTCTTCACGCATGGCTTTTAACGCGCGCACGCGGCCTTCATTACGCGTACGGCGAGCTTTAATCCCTTGACGAATCCAAACCTCTTCTTGTGCCAAACGTTTATCAAAAAGCTCATTCTGCAATGCTTCGACACGTAAGCTTTCCTCTTTAGCGGTGAGGTATAAATCATAGTTACCTGGATAAGACACTAATTTCCCACGATCTAAATCGACAATACGGGTCGCCATTTTACGGATAAAAGAACGGTCGTGGGAAATAAACACAATACTTCCGGTAAATTCTAATAAGAAGTTTTCTAACCATTCGATTGCATCTACATCCAAGTGGTTAGTCGGTTCATCTAATAACAAGACATCGGGGTTACACACCAACGCACGAGCAAGGGCGGCTTTACGCAACCAACCACCCGATAAATCCGCTAATTTGGTATCTGGATTTAACTCGAGCTTTTGCAATACTTCATTGATTTTATTTTCAAATTGCCAGCCATTGGCATGCTCTAATTTGGCTTGTACTTGCGCCAGCTGGTTAAGAGTTTGTTCGCTGTAATTTTGTGTCAACTCTTGCGAAATATGGTGATATTCCTTTAACAAATCCGCTAAATGCTCAATGCCTTCCGCCACATAATCAAATACATTCCCTTCAGCGTGGCGAGGCGGGTCTTGTTCTAAGCGTGAAACCACTAAATCTTTTTCATACTGCACTTTGCCGTCATCCATGGTGACTTGCTGTGCAATAATTTTTAATAAAGTCGATTTACCTGCTCCGTTACGCCCCACCAAACACACGCGCTCATTAGGTTCTATGTGAAGTTCAGCGTGATCAAGTAAAGGATAATCACTAAAAGAAAGATAAGCGTTAGTTAAACTAATTAATGCCACAAAATTGTCCTATAAATTCAAAATATCAATAAAAATAACCGCACTTTAGAGCTGGTGATAAACCTTTAAGGCATAGGCATCTGACATGCCCGCGATATAATCACAAATAATACGTTTTTTACCCTGCTCCGGTGCATTTCTCCAACGATTAGCCGTATTCGTTGGCAATAAACGTTCGGGGTCAGACTCAAAAATTTGGAACATTTCTGTGAGAATGCGCTGCCCTTTATATTCAATGCGTTGCGTTTCGACATGACGAATCACGTATTTCCACACAAACTTTTTAAACACATTTAATGCCGCAATCACATCTTGCGGTAGTTCCGCGTTATAACATAACAAAGGCTCATCAAAATTGCCGGTGACTTTCCAACGCACATGGGTAATAAAGAAATTCACTAATGCCCCAATGGCATTTTTACGCTCGAAATGATGGTTGGAGAATAATCGTTGGCTGACTTGTTCTATATTTTTTGCCAACCAATCTGAAGGAATCGTTTTAAGTTCATCTAATGCTTCTTGCCACTGATGTTGATTTACTACACCAGTCACAATCGCATCTTCTAAATCATGTACCCCATACGCAATATCATCCGCCAATTCCATAATGCTGCAATCTAATGATTTAAATTGTGTTTTTAAAAACTCGGCAGGATTTGACCGCACTTTTTGAAATGAACCAAACAAAGTGCGGTCATTTTCAGAAAGGTTTTGCAATAGCCAATTAAACATTGTGACGTCATCACGAAATAACCCTTTTCCAGGCTTCCAGTCACTAATTTTAACATAGCGTGGATCAGCGTTTTCAGCATGCGGCAACTGAGCATATTGCGGTGAGGATAAGTCCAAAATATTCGGATATTTCACCACACCTAAAATAGCACGACGCGTCAAATTCATCCCTGCTGTTTCAGTATAAGGCTCAAGTTTAGTAATAATACGAAATGTCTGCGCATTGCCTTCAAAGCCGCCATGATTACGCATCATATAATTGAGTGCTACTTCCCCACCATGACCAAACGGTGGATGACCAATATCATGCGCAAAGCATAAACTTTCAATTAAATCATTGCTTGGTAATAAAGGGTTGAGCTGTTTCTGCAATTCACTTTTTTCAATATGAAGCTGGTCTGAAATAGCAACATAACTTTCCGCAAATTTTAATTGGGAAACCAGGCTGCTACCGATTTGTGCCACTTCTAGAGAATGAGTTAGGCGCGTGCGATAAAAATCATTTTCGCCTACCGCATGAATCTGTGTTTTGGCTTGCAAACAACGGAAAGCGGCAGAATGTAAAATCCGCCCACGATCACGACGAAATGGCGGTCGGTGATCTTTTTCGCGAGGCGGATCAGGAAGGAAACGTTCAGTCCAAAAATCAGCTAATTGGGTTCTCATAAAAATAGACGAATAACATGGAATACTAAGGGGGCTAAAATTGAGCTCATAATACCGCAAAGTACCAAAGAAATCGAACTATAACTACCGGCTTTTGGATCGGCTTCCATACAGCTTACCGTGCCTAATGCGTGAGAAACGGCACCAACAGATAAACCTACGGCTTCTTGTTGTTTAATACCAATCTTTTTCAAGATGAGATAACCAAAAACCGAACCTTGCAAACCTGCAACAATCACGCCTACGGCTGTAACGGCTGGAATACCGCCTAAATGAGAAGACACTTCCATCGCAATTGGCGTGGTAATTGATTTTGGCAATACGGTCGCGACCATTTCAGGGCTTGCCCCTAAAATAATCGCAAAAATGGCACCGGTAAACATAGAAAACAAAGAAGCTAATGTCACCACAGAAAGAATAATTTTCCACTGTTTCGCAATTTGACGAAGTTGTTCATACAACGGTAACGCCAGCGCAACAATACTCACGCCTAATAAATTATTAATCGGCGCATTACCCGCCATATAATCATCATAAGGAATATCGCCCACCACTAAAATCAGCACAAGAATTGATACTGTGAGCACGAACGTATTGAAAATCATGGATTTCCAACGTTTACTGATTTGTAATGCGAGCCAAAATCCAAAAATCGTTAAAATGGTATAAAGATAAATTGCATACTGCATAATAAAACCTTAGTCAGCTTGAAGATTGCGTCTTTCTAATACTTTTTTACGCTTATGGGTAAAGGATTGTTTATAAAATAAATAGTTTCCTATAAATGCAATAACTAAAAGTGTCAGAACGGTACTGAGAATATTTGGAATAAGTAAAACTTTCCACTGGGCCACGAGTAAATCATAATATTTGATAATCCCCACGCTCACAGGCACAAAAAGGACCGCCATGTAGCGGATCAGTAAGCTCGAACCGAAATAAATCCACTCCAAGTGAATTACATGAGTCGTTAAACCTAAAAAAAGTAATAACAAGCCCCAAATGCTGCCTGGAATCCCCACTGGGATATAGTGAGAAATCAAATTGCCGAGTAGTAACATAATGTATAAAATGATGAGCGAACGAGCGAGTTGAACGCCTTTTTGGAGTAACATATTTCCTCTATCAACTTTTTTAATAATAATTAAAATTTATTTTACGCTTTTTTGTTAAAATTACCCATTCATTTTAGCTAAATTTTGCGATGCAGATCAAAGAAATTCCAAATGATTAAAAAATTCTTCTTATTTTTAACCATAATTTTAACCACACTTTGGACGCAATTTTCAATCTCAGCAGAACGCCAAGTAGAATGCTGGGTAGTAGGCGTAAGTGATGGCGACACCCTGACTTGCCTCTTACCCACTAAAAAACAATTCAAAGTGCGATTACAAGAAATTGATGCTCCAGAAAAAGGCCAACCATTTGGAAAGAAAGCCAAACAATATCTTTCACAGCTTGTTTTCAAACAAAATGTGACGTTGTCAGTTTCTGGTTATGATCGCTACCAACGTATTTTGGCAACGGTTTATCTACAAGAACAAAACATCAACTTAGAAATGGTGAAAAACGGCATGGCTTGGGTTTATCCGCAATATGCTAAAAATCCAATCTACTTCCAGGCACAAGATTTTGCCCAACAACAAAAAATCGGCTTATGGCGAGAGCCCAACCCTGTTGCCCCTTATGAATGGCGTAAACAGAAAAAAACACTCAAACACGGAGATAACCATGGATTTTGATTATCAATCATTTAAAAATGAATTCCCTTATTTTACATCGCCAAATGCCGTGGTTTATTTGGATAATGCAGCGACAGCATTAAAACCTCAAGCACTCATTGATGCAACGACTACTTTTTATCAATCGGCGGGATCTGTGCATCGTAGCCAATATGAAGCGGCACAAACAGCACAATATGAAAATGCTCGTCACTTAGTTAAAACCTTAATTAATGCGGAAGATGAAAAAGCGGTAATTTGGACGTCTGGGACGACTCATAGCATTAATTTAGTTGCTAATGGTTTACTCCCTTCTTTGCATGCTGATGATGAGATTTTAATTAGCCAAGCAGATCATCATGCTAATTTTGTTACTTGGCACGAAACAGCGAAAAAATGTGGGGCAAAAATTCAAGTGTTGCCTATTTTGGATAATTGGCTAATTGATGAAAATGCCTTAATTGCAGCCTTAAATGAGAAAACCAAATTAGTCGCACTCAATTTTGTTTCCAACGTAACGGGAACGGAACAACATATCCATCATTTAATTCGACTAATCCGTCAACATAGCAATGCGCTCGTTTTAGTGGATGCCGCTCAGGCTATTAGCCATATACAAATTGATTTACAGGCATTAGATGCTGATTTTATCGCCTTTTCTGCACATAAAATTTATGGCCCCAACGGGATTGGCGTATTAAGCGGAAAATTAAGCTCACTTTCCCTGCTACAACCGCTTTTTTATGGTGGAAAAATGATTGAGCGCGTCTCCCATGAATGTATTACCTTTGCTGATTTGCCTTATCGATTAGAGGCGGGTACACCTAATATTGCGGGCGTGATTGGCTTTGGTGCAGTGTTAGATTGGCTCAAAAAATGGGATTTTCAAGCAGCCGAGGCTCATGCCGTTAAGCTTGCCGAACAAAGCAAAGTGCGGTTAAAAAACTATCCAAATTGTCGTTTATTCACTTCACCGCAACCAAGTTCTGTTGTATGTTTTGTTTTTGATGGGATTGCGGCTTCGGATCTTGCTACCCTATTAAGTGAACAAAAAATTGCGTTGCGCGTTGGTGAGCATTGTGCCCAACCTTACTTAGCCCGTCTTGGCGAGCGTACCACATTAAGACTGTCTTTTGCACCTTATAACAGCCCGCAAGATGTGGATGCTTTTTTTGCGGCATTAGATAAATCCTTAGAGTTATTAGCATGCTAGAAAACATTAAACAGGCAAAAAATTGGGAAGATCGTTACCGTTTCATTATTCAAGCCGGTAAACATATTCCTCAACCCTCTCCAGATGAATTAACTCAAATGCAATCGATTCAAGGCTGCGAAGCGGGGCTTTGGTTTAAGACCATTCCACAAAATGACGGCACGTTTCAATTTCAAGCTTACAGCGAAGCACGCATTATGAATGGTTTGTTATGGTTATTGTTGCAAAATATCAATGGCCAAACCCGCAACCAATTACAACAATTTAATATTCGTCAATTTTTTGATGAGCTCGGTATTGCCTCTCGCTTAAGTGAAACCCGCTTAAACGGTTTAAAACAAATTGAAGAAATCTTGCACAATCTGTAATTATGTATCTGATCGAACCCTTTTTTAAATTAACCACCTTAGAAAATGATATTGGCCAACAAAGCCGTTTGCTCAATGCAATCATCGACCAATGGCGTTATAACGGTCAAATTATCGGCCGTGAAATCCCGCTTTATTTAACGGAAGAAGATGGCGAACAAGGTTTTGCGATGCGTGTCATTTGCCCTGAGCAAGATAGCCTTTTACCCGAAAACAATAATCAATCTGTGAATCAAGCGATGGAACATGCTGAAAAGAGCGGTCTAAATTTTCAAGGTTTTCAAATTATTGCCGATGATTTAAATGCAGACAGCACCGCAGAATGTAGCCAACCAGCATGGCAAATGCTCTACACCACACATTTACAATCTTGCTCGCCGTTACATAGCGGAGAAGATTTGTCTCCAATTCCGCTCTATAAACAATTAAAAAATCAACCGCACTTAAGCCAAGATTTGATTAAATGGCAGGAAAATTGGCAAGCTTGCGATCAGTTGCAAATGAATGGTTCTGTTTTAGAAAAAGAATCGTTAAACGAAATCTCCGAGGTTAATAGCACGCTTACTAAACATGGACGCTACCTTGCTGCTGAAATTGAAAAAGAAAGCGGCATACCGACCTATTATTATTTATATCGTGTTGGTGGTCATTCTTTAGAATCGGAACAGCAACGCTGTTGCCCGCAATGTGGTGGAGATTGGGCATTAAACGCGCCACTATTTGATGTGATTTACTTTAAATGCGACCAATGTCGATTAGTCTCGAATGTGTCGTGGAACTTTTTATAACGCTTTCGTCATTAGGAAAACAAATGAACTATCAAGATAAAAGCCTTCAATCTTTAAAACTCGGTCAAGCAACAGAATATGCGGCAAATTATGACCGCACTTTGTTACAACCCGTGCCTCGCAAACTCAATCGTGATGGCTTAGGCATTACCGAACAACAGCCTTTTACCCAAGGCGCTGATATTTGGACGGCCTATGAAATTTCTTGGTTAAATCCAAAAGGTTTGCCACAAGTGGCTATTGCCGATGTGGAAATTGATTATCGTAGTGAAAATTTAATTGAATCAAAAAGCTTTAAACTCTATTTAAACAGCTTTAACCAAAGTCAATTTGTTGATTTTGCTAGCGTAGAACGCACGATGCGTGAAGACCTAAGTGCTTGTGCTCAAGGCGAGGTCAAAGTACGTTTAAATCCATTATCCCACTATCAAGGACAACGTATTGATACGTTAACGGGCGATTGCATTGACGAACAGGATATTGAAATCCACAGCTACGAATTTGATGCAGAGATTTTGCAAAATTGTACGTCCGATAACTCGGTTGAAGAAACCTTAGTAAGCCATTTATTAAAATCCAATTGTCTTATCACCAGTCAGCCGGATTGGGGAACCGTACAAATTCATTATGTGGGCAAACAAATCGATCGCGAAAAACTTCTCCGCTACATTGTGTCTTTCCGTCAACATAATGAGTTTCACGAGCAGTGTGTTGAGCGTATTTTCTGTGATTTGATGCATTATGCTAAACCAGAAAAACTCACCGTCTATGCGCGCTATACGCGCCGTGGTGGATTGGATATTAATCCATTCCGTTCTAACTTTGAGGAAATTCCGCAAAATTTACGCTTGGCAAGACAATAAATCACAAAACAAAAGTGCGGTGAAAATCAACCGCACTTTTATTTTATACATGTCGTAAATCATGAGCTTGTTGCAATAACTGACGACTTTCCTGCAAGAATTGATCGGAATATTCCCCAAACCATTCTCTCACTTGATGGAAAGCATCAATAAACCCTTGGCGATCGCCTTTTTCAAAAAATTGTAACGCTTCTTCATACGTTTGCTTCAAGCTTTCAATTACGTCTAAATTTTCTGGCTTATCCATAATAATATCGGCATAAAGTGCCGCATCTTGGGCAAATAGACGACCAATCATGGCTAATTCCAAACGATAAATCGGGGAAGATAGCGCCAATAAATTGCTTAAACTGACAGGTTGTTTGGAAAGATGCAGACCATTCGCAAAAGTGGAAAAATGACGTAATGCTTGAATGTACGTCATATTGTGATCATGCTCAGCTGCATCAATTTGATAAATTTTTGCACCCCAGATTTGAATTTGCTCCAGTAACCATTCATAACGCTCACTAAAGCGCCCATCACACCGTACAACCACTTGTTTTGCCATGCTTGCAATATCAGGACCAAACATTGGATGCAACCCAAGCACTGCCCCTTTATGCACATCTAACATTTTAGCCAATGGTGCTCGTTTCACAGAGGTGAGATCAGCCAATAGCATATTTTCCGTTAAATAGGGTTTTAAACGTTCTATGGTTTCTAACGTGTGATCAATCGGTACTGAGACAATAACAACATCCGCATTCGTTAAAATGCGTTCTGCCACATCCCAATCATCTCGGTCTAAAATAGAAATAGGATAACCAGAAGCACGCAAATAGCGGGCAAATAACTGCCCCATTTTTCCGTAACCGCCGACAATAACAATTTTATTAATGGCTGGATTCAGGGTTTTAAAACCAAATTGATTTTCATTGGAGTAAGATTCACGCATGAAACGACGTAGCACATCTTCAATAAGTTGTGGAGAGATTCCTGCTTTAGCCGCCTCTTCTCGGCGCGCTTGTAACATTGCTAATTCACGCTCTGGTACATAAATCGGTAAACCTTTTTCGTGCTTTACTTCGCCGACTTGGGTTATCAGTTCGAGGCGTTTAGCAAAAAGTTGAATCAGTTCGCGATCGAGTGCATCAATTTCCTGACGTAAATGGTTAAGGGCATCCATAATTCACCTGTAATATCTTATTTACATAGATTGCAATTAAAAGGTTACAGGTGAGATTACTGGAATTAAAAAAGAAAGGCAAATAGTTAGAGAGATTGCGTAATCAAGCGCTGCGGACGAATCACATTGTTATCATCTACAAGAGCCACGCCTAAAAAGATATTCTCGTCAGAAAACAACCGCACTTGACCATGTAATTTTGCTTCATTAGCAAATTTGACACGTTGTCCAAAGCCAATCCCTTTACTTTGCTCGGCATTTAGCTGTAATGCGGGTAATTTACTGACCGCTGTATCTGTCGGTAAAAGATGTTGATCAAGTTGTGCAAGATCACCTTGCTCTGCAAGCGCCAGCAAAGCATCCCATGTCATCATCTTTTCTGTTGGATAATCCGCAACAGCAGTTCGACGTAACACGGTCACATGAGCACCACAACCTAACACTTCACCTAAATCATCCACTAATGTACGGATATAGGTTCCTTTCGAACAATGCACTTCTAAGGTTAGAAAAGGTGCTTGATACTTGATAAAGTTTAGCTCAAAAATCGTGATAGGACGTGCTTCACGTTCTACGGTAATGCCTGCGCGAGCATACTCATACAACGGTTTCCCATTGTGCTTTAATGCAGAAAACATGGTCGGCACTTGCAAAATATCACCACGAAATTGCCCAAGTGCGGTCAAAATTTGTGATGTTTCCACATTAACTGAGCGAGTTTCGACCACTTGCCCTTCAGCATCAGAGGTATCCGTACGTTCACCTAATTTTGCTGTGACCACATAGCGTTTATCTGCATCTAATAAGAATTGGGAAAACTTTGTCGCTTCTCCTAAACAAATGGGCAGCATACCAGTTGCTAATGGATCAAGCGCACCAGTATGCCCTGCTTTATTCGCTTGGAATACGCGTTTAACTTTTTGCATAATGTCATTCGATGACATGCCTTGTGGCTTATCTAATAAAAATACACCATCAATATCACGCCCACGCTTGCGAGGTCTCGACATTAGTCATTTTCCTCAACATGTTTTTTTTCGTCTTCACGTACTACGTTTGTTACTAAATTAGACATACGCATCCCTTCAACTAAGGATTGATCGTAGAAGAAACGAATTTCTGGCACAATGCGTAAACGCATTGCTTTACCTACTAATGAACGAATATAAGGTGCTGCTTTTTCTAACCCTTTCATGCCTTGTGCAATCGCCACTTCATCATGATCAAACAAAAATGTGACAAACACTTTTGCATAAGCTAAATCGCTTGATACTTCCACATCTGACACGGTTACCATGCCAATACGGGGATCTTTTACTTCTCGTTGTAAAATGATGGCGATTTCTTTTTGCAATTCTTGTGCAACGCGATCGCTGCGTTTAAATTCTCTTGCCATAATATTTCTCTTACTAAGTAAGTTTTACCTACATTTATAGGTTACAAATTATTTCTCTGATTTGGTTTTATTTCGGCGAAGGATAAAACCGATCACTACGCCAATGAGACCTGCGATGACATTCACGATGACATCCATCACAACAACAACTAGACTCCAGTCTGCCCCACGTTCTTCATAGGATAACTGAGCATGATAAATGCTGGCTATCCAAAAACAAAGTTTTACAGCAATGGGGATAATTAGAAATTTCCATTTCTTCTGCCCAAACCCATAAGCAATTAAAATAGCATTGATCGCCGCCCAACCAAACATTGATTCCATTTTTAGCTCCAATGACAAAAGCGGTCAAAAATACGTTGAATTTTGACCGCTCTTTTTATCGATTAGATTGAACGTTTAACTTCAACGACTTCAAACACCTCGATTTGGTCGCCGACTTTCACGTCATTGTAGTTTTTAACGCCGATACCACATTCCATACCATTACGGACTTCAGAAACGTCATCTTTAAAGCGACGGAGAGATTCCAATTCACCTTCAAAAATTACCACGTTATCACGTAATACACGGATTGGGTTGTTGCGTTTTACTACACCTTCGGTCACCATACAACCGGCGATTGCACCAAATTTCGGATGTTTAAACACATCACGCACTTCAGCCAAGCCGATGATTTCTTGTTTGAATTCAGGTTGTAACATACCGCTCATCGCGGCTTTCACATCATTTAATAGTTCATAAATGATGGAGTAATAACGAAGGTCAATGTTTTCTGCTTCGATAATACGACGAGCAGAAGCATCCGCACGAACGTTAAAGCCGACCATAATCGCATTAGAGGCTGCCGCTAAGGTTGCATCAGTTTCAGAAATACCACCTACGCCTGAGCCCACTACTTTCACTTTCACTTCATCAGTAGAAAGATCTTGTAACGATTGAATAATCGCTTCCACAGAACCCTGTACGTCTGCTTTCACAATGATATTCAGTTCAGCTACATCACCTTCAGTCATATTGCTAAACATATTTTCGAGTTTAGCTTTTTGCTGACGAGCAAGTTTCACTTCACGGAACTTACCTTGACGGTGTAATGCCACTTCACGTGCTTTTTTCTCATCACGCACTACTGTCGCTTCATCACCCGCTGCAGGTACACCTGAAAGACCTAGCACCTCAACCGGGATAGATGGACCCGCTTCATCGATTTCTTTACCGTTTTCATCGCGCATTGCACGAACACGGCCATATTCAAAACCACAAAGTACGATATCACCTTTACGTAAGGTACCCGATTGAACAAGAATAGTCGCAACTGGACCACGACCTTTATCAAGGTAAGATTCAATCACTACACCGCTTGCCATGCCGTCTTTTACAGCTGTTAATTCAAGTACTTCTGATTGGAGTAAGATGGCATCTAATAAATCATCAACACCGGTACCTTTCTTCGCAGAAACAGGAACGAATTGTACATCACCACCGAATTTCTCAGAAATCACTTCGTGTTGAAGTAATTCTTGCTCTACGCGATCTGGATTAGCTTCTGGTTTATCAATTTTGTTCACCGCAACCACTAAAGGCGCACCCGCTGCTTTCGCGTGTTGAATCGCTTCAATGGTTTGAGGCATCACACCATCATCTGCGGCAACAACAAGAACGACGATATCTGTTGCTTTCGCACCACGTGCACGCATTGAGGTAAATGCGGCGTGCCCCGGCGTATCTAAGAAGGTGATCATTTTGCCGTCATCCATTTCTACGTGGTACGCACCGATGTGCTGAGTAATACCACCCGCCTCACCTGCTGCAACTTTCGCTTTACGAATATAGTCAAGCAATGAGGTTTTACCATGGTCAACGTGACCCATGATCGTTACAACTGGTGCACGAGTCACTTTTTCTGCGTTGACATCACGATCGCCTAATACTTCTTCTTCAAGTTCATTTTCATTACGAAGAATCACTTTGTGACCTAATTCTTCAGCCACTAACTGTGCTGTTTCTTGGTCAAGCACTTGGTTAATGGTTACCATTTCGCCCATCTTCATCATAGCTTTGATGATTTCAGTCGCTTTGGTTGCCATTTTGTTTGCTAATTCCGCAACGGTAATGGTTTCACCAATAACAACATCCTGTTTCACAACCTGAACAGGTTTTGTGAAGGCTTGTTGTAATGCTGCACCTTTCTTACCATTTTTACCTTTACCGAATTTACCGTCTTTTTGATTTTTACGGTTAGATTCGCGCTCATTTTTAGTGCCTTTCACGTCATCGCGTTCTTTTTTCGCTTTAGCTACTTTATTTTTACCACGGCCGCGATTTTCGTTACGACGTTCTTCTTCGTCTTCTGCTTCTAAAGCATAACGAGAGCTTAAATTATAATCGGTATAATCTTCTGATGCGCTGTCATGTCTTGACGTATCAGTTTCAGCATAACGTTTAGCGTCTTCAGCTGCTTTACGCGCTTGCTCTTCTGCTTTTTGGCGAGCAAGTTCTTCCGCTTTGCGACGAAGCTCTGCTTCTTCCGCTTTGCGTTTTTCTTTTTCAGGATCAACAGATTTAGGTTTATTTTCAACCGCACTTGGTGCTGGTTTCGCAGCTTTTTCCGCTTCAGCCTTAGCTTTTTCGGCTTTCGCTTTTTCAGCGGCTAAACGTGCTTTTTCTTCTGCCGCTTTCTTCTCTGCTTCTTGCTGTGCTTTTAATTTTTCTGCCTCAGCGGCTTTTCGCGCAGCATCTGTTGGCACAGTGCGTTTTTTACGAACTTCAACTTGTACCGCTTTTGCTTTACCGCCAGCAGTAGCACTGCTTACAGTTGTTTTTGTTCTGCGTTGAATACTTAGTTTTTTCGGTGCATTTGCATCCGCATTTTTTACATCTTCAGTCATCATTAAACTCCTTACTCTTCGCTAAACCAGCAAATATTACGCGCAGCCATAATGAAATCAGCGGCTTGCTCTGCGGTTAATTCTTCGATATCAGCTAAATCATCTACACCTTGCTCAGCAAGCTCTTCAAGCGTAGTAATTTGTTTTTCAGCTAATTTAAAGGCAATGTGACGATTCATCCCTTCAAGATTTAATAAACGATCTTCAATATTCGCTTTTTTCAAGGCTTCTTCTTCAGCTGCTGCAGCTGCAGTAATGGCATCTTTTGCGCGACCTTGTAACTCTTCGATAAGATCTTCATCTTCTAAACCATCAATTGCAGTCAGTTCACTGACAGGAACATAAGCCACTTCTTCTAAAGAAGTAAAGCCTTCATCCACTAAGATTTGAGCGAACTCTTCATCAAGACCTAATTTATCCATGAATAAATTTAATACTTTAGTATCTTCAGCTTGATGTTTTTCATTTAATTGTTCGGTAGTCATGACGTTTAATGTCCAACCGGTTAATTGTGTCGCTAAACGTACGTTTTGACCGTTACGACCAATTGCTTGTGCTAAGTTGTCAGCATTAACCGCAATATCCATTGAGTGATTATCTTCATCCACAATGATTGAAGTCACATCAGCTGGTGCCATCGCATTGATCACATACTGTGCCGGATTATCATCCCAAAGTACGATATCCACACGTTCACCACCTAATTCATTGGTAATCGCTTGAACGCGTGCACCGCGCATACCCACACACGCACCAACTGGATCGATACGTTTATCATTTGATTTCACCGCAATTTTCGCACGAGAACCAGGATCACGTGCAGCACCACGAATTTCAAGCATTTCTTCGCCGATTTCAGGTACTTCAATACGGAATAACTCGATTAACATTTCAGGTTTTGCGCGAGTCACAAATAATTGTGCGGTTTTGCTTTCTGGATTCACTTTATAAAGCACACCACGAACACGATCGCCTGGACGGAAGTTTTCACGTGGAAGCATATCTTCACGCATAATCACGGCTTCAGCTTTATTGCCTAAATCTAAAATAATGCTTTCACGGTTTACTTTTTTCACCGTACCCGTAACAATCTTGCCTTCTTCAGAACGGAATTGCTCAACTACTTTTGCACGTTCTGCTTCACGGATTTTTGTACTGATAACTTGGCGAGCGGTTTGCATTGCAATACGGTCAAATGCGATAGACTCAATTTGATCTTCGACATAATCACCAAGTTGAATATTCGGATCTTCAAATTGTGCCGCTTCTAATGTCATTTCTTTTGTTGGCACTTTAACTTCATCAACCACCAACCAACGACGGAATGTATCAAACTCACCTGTTTTAGGATTGATAGATACACGAATATCGGTTTCATAGTCATATTTTTTCTTCGTTGAAAGTGCAATCGCACTCTCTAATGCTTCAAAAATCTTTTCGCGTGGTAATAACTTCTCGTTAGATACTGCTTCAGCAGCTAACAAAATCTCTTTACTCATTTTCCTTTTTCTCCTTTAAAATTTTGCGATTACATTGGCTTTTTGAATGTTGCCAAAAATAAGAACTTGTTCCTGACCATCAACAATAAGTGTCAACATGTCATTTTCAATTTTTTCCAATTTACCTTGCCATTTACGACGATCTAAAACAGGAATTCGTAAATGCACAGCGATATCCTCACCCACATAACGTTGGAATTGTTCAAGCGTAAATAACGGACGATCAAGACCTGGTGATGACACTTCTAGGTTATATTTATCCGCAATTGGATCTTCCACGTCTAAAATCGCGCTCACTTGACGACTTACATCAGCACAATCATCAACGCCTACGCCACCGTCTTTATCAATGAATAAACGCACGGTCATAAAGCGACCTGCACGTTGGCATTCAATCCCCCAAAGTTCGCAGCCTAAGTCTTCTACTGCACCTTGAAGCATTTCTTGCAATTTTTGTTCTAATGTTGCCAATTTTTGCTCCTAATCTTAAAATTCAGACATAAAAAAAGGGTTAGGTTCATCAATGAACCTAAGCCCAGTTTCTAAATTTCTCGTACAAAAAAACCCCAAATTTGGGGTTCTTTTTACTGAACTTGTTATTGGTTGCGGGGGCCGGATTTGAACCGACGGCCTTCGGGTTATGAGCCCGACGAGCTACCAAGCTGCTCCACCCCGCGTCCGAAATATGGGGTGTATTATAGTGTTCTAAATCAAAAGATCAAGCAGTTTCTGCTAATTTTCTTGAAAACGTAAGATTTTTTGACCGCACTTTGCTTCCATCTAAAAATTAGAATCCTAAACCAGTACTTAGCCCGACACCTACGCCAACCCCATTACTTCCACCACCAGCACCTACACCAACAGAACAAGCACTCACTAAAGCACTTAATACAGCCACTAAGAATAATTTTTTCATAGATTTTCCTTTGTTAAATGTTCAAATAACCGATAAACGGCCAATAAGTCCGTTCATGCAATCGGTTTGAACGGAAGTAAAAGATAATAAAACGACTTAATTTTTTCACATACGCTAACACATTTGTCTAATAATTAATAGGACTAGACTGTTTTAATTAATAGCAAGAATATTTTCTTTTATTAAAGTTTTTATTGTGTCGTGAAAAGATAAGCGATACATTCTACAAAATTTTCATTCTTTTTCAATCAAGGAGAAAAATATGCAGTGTTTGAAAAAATTGCTCACCATTCTGACATTAGGTTTCTTCACGCTATCTGTACAAGCATCCCCTTTTAGCATCAGCGAGCAACAAATTAACCGGTATTTAAGTGAAAAAGGGACGATTAATGACAAACTCGGTATTCCAGGATTATTTTCTGTCGATTACGCACTGAAAGATTTAATGACTCAAATCGGGCAAACTGAAAGTAATCGTGTTGAAATGAGTGGTTTGGCTGATACGCTTATTCGTTTATCTGGTAAAACCTATCCGGCTAAATTGCATTTAACCTTTGATGCCGTTCCAGAATATAACGCACAGGAAGGTGCGCTCTATTTAAAAAATCTGCGGATTTTACGCTGGTCTGGTGAACCTAATAGTGTGATGGATCAACTCCAAGATGTTATGCCGCTATTAAGTGATGGTGTGGCAGCCTTATTAAGTCGTATGCCAGTTTATACCTTAGATGAAAGTGATATGAAACAAATGCTCATAAAGAAATTTGCCAAAGAAATTAAAGTTGAAAAAGGTCGATTGGAATTAATTGGTGGAATGTTTTAACAAAAGGGCGTATTAAACGCCCTTTTTTATAACTCAATGATAGCTCGTAAACCTTGAATTTGCCCGTTAGATTCAATGTTTTCTAATCGGAAACGATAGTGATGCAATTCCGCTATTCTTGCCACAATAGACAATCCAAGCCCACTTCCCTTTTCATTTTGTCCTGCAGGACGATAAAAACGCTGCCCTAATTTTGCTAATTCTTCTGGCGCAACGCCACCGCCATTATCTTCAATAAGAATTTTACGTGGCTGTAAAATCACACGAACCAGAGTGCCTTGAGGACAATATTTAATGGCGTTATCCAACAAGTTTCTCAACATTTGGGCAAGTAATAATGGCTGCCCTTGCTTAACGGCAGGATCTCCCTGATGATCAAACTGCAATTCGATTTGGCTTTGCTGTGCACTGAAATACAACTCACCGATAAGTGAAGTTATAATTTCTGACCAATGAATAGGCTCCTGATGATTTAATTCTTTAAGATTATCCAAGCGGGAAAGCGTAAGAAGTTGTTCGATTAATTGAGTTGCTCGATCGATACCTTGGGTTAAATGCGCTAAGGCCATTTCACGAGTTTGTGCATCATCTCCTGCCAACTGTGCGACTTCCGTTTGAATACGTAATGCCGCTAATGGGCTACGTAATTCATGTGCTGCATCAGAAACAAAACGTCGCTCCCGTTCTAGCTGCTCACTGGTACGTGTGAAAAATTGATTTAAGTTTTGGACTAACGGTAAAATCTCCGTTGGTACATCATCGGTTTCTAATAACGATACATCACCTGGTCGGCGTGCTTGTACGTTTCGACTCAATCGATTAACTGGTTTTAAGGCACGATAAATCACAATAAACGCGACCAATAAGAGTACTGGTAATCCTGCAAACCAAATTCCTGTTTGGCTGAAAACCATTTTATTGACTAACTCTTCGCGGTATTCCAATTCTTGTCCCACCGCAATGACAAGTTCACCTTTTCCGACAGGTTGCCAATAAATCAGCCATTCATCGTCATCATCTAAAATATGTTCTTTGCTAAAACCCGTCTTATTTTGAAAAATAAATTTGTCGCCATTATCACCATCGGTTAATAATCTTTCACCTTTGTTAGAAAATATGGCAAAGGCCAATGCATCATTATCATAATGACGTTTCTGTGGTTTAAATCCACCACGTGGAAAATTAGCATTTTCATCCAATAAGACATTTTTCAAATCAGAGGTTGCCAAACGCTCGGCAAAAAGCACCTGCTGTGCATTAAACACATCTTTTACTTCTTTTTTGACAACCGTCCAGGCAACAGCCGTGGCAATGCACCACACGCAAAGTGCGGTCAAACTTAAACCGATTAAGAGACGAAAACTCAGTCGTTTATTTTTCATTAACTTGTCCTAAAGCATAGCCTACGCCATGTACCGTACGAATAAATTGTTTACCCAGCTTTTGACGCAAATTATAAATATGTACGTCCAATGCACCGCTACTTAATTCTTCATCCCAATTTGACAGTTTTTCTTCAATGGTCGCACGTGAAAGCACTCGTTCTTTATTCAACATAAAAAGCTCGAGTAATTTATATTCACGTCCAGTTAATGTAATTTCATCTTCATTCAACCAAGCCTTACGCTGAGCAGGATCGAGTTTGACATAGCCATGTTCAATCTGTGGTTTAACTTGCCCATAACGACGACGAATTAATGCTTGTAATCGCACCACCACTTCAGCCAAGGCAAAGGGTTTGCAAAGATAATCATCGGCACCTTGTTGAATGCCTTTAATGCGTTCATCCAATGTATCACGCGCAGTTAAGATCAACACAGGCACATCTTGATTATTTGAACGCCACTGTTTTAATACATCCAAACCATCCAGTTTAGGCAGGGTTAAATCCAATACCACCGCATCATAAGGTGCACCAATTAAGGCATTTAACCCACTTTGCCCATCAGTAAACCAATCTACAATAAAGCCTGATTTTGTTAAACCAATTTGCAGACCATTGCCGATGAGAGGATCGTCTTCTACTAATAAAACTCGCATAATATTGACCGCACTTTTCTTAAAACGAAAAAATGGCGGGCTTTTGCCCACCACTTCAAATTATATGAATTATTGCGCTTTTTCAACGCTAATGACTTCAAGCTCTGGTTTTTCAAACATTTCATTGTCTAGTTTACCGTAAACGCGGATTTTATCCTGAGGTCCCACATTTAAGCCATTCCAAACGCGGTTTTTAATTTCCAATTTGATTTGGTCTGTACCATCGGTAAAAAGATATTCATCACCATCAATTTGTTGAGTGATGTTACCGACTAAGGTAATCATAGAATTATCTTTCGCAGATAATGCTTGTTTAACTGTAAGTTGTTGACCTTGGTTACCACCTTGGAAGCCACCTTCTACAGTGTTGCCATTAAAACCAGCAAATGCCACTGAAGTAGATAAAGCTAAAAGAGTCGCTAAAGCAAATTTTTTCATCATGTTCTCCTAAATAGAATTAAGCATAAATTAATCATGTTTCAAAGCGAAGGATTATCCTCATTGCCGCCTTGTTGATACTTATTAAACACAACAAATCTTAATGAAATCTTAAGCAACCTTAAGATTTTTAAATTTTTTTAAAATCACCAACAAAATCGCTCATTCACCAAGTTATCTTGGCGTTCTTTCTCCCATTTTGCTTTATTTTCAGGATTAGCAAAATAGCGGTCTTGCTCAACTAGGCGCGCATCAAGTTTTGCCTCTGCTTCTTTTAATGCCTGTTTTCTATCTGGATGTTTGCTTGGTAATTGAGGTAGAAATACCGCCTGATACGGATGATTTTTAGCCCAAGTAATGGCATCTTGCGCCGCCTTGTGTTGTTTGTTCAAATCACAGAACGCATACGGATTAACATGTTGCCCGACTAATTGCCCAAATGCCGTGTTATTCGATACTGTTAATTTATCTAAATCCAACACATATAACGCCGTGATTAAACGGTTTTGCCCACGATAAAACCATTTTACCGCTTCATCACGCAAGCCAAAATCATAAGCACGAGCAGAAAGTGCAAACATTGTCATCGGAGAAACAAAATCCACTTTTTTCTCAATAATATTGACCGCACTTTCAAAATCTTTTTGTGTATTTTTCAGTAATAACGCATCAATATCTTTGTTCACATTAATCTGTTCAAGTCGCCCATCTCTGGCATCGTAATAAGGCTTTACATACATATCAATGTGCTTAACCGGCTCTTTTGAAATGGTGCTACAAGCCGTTAATAAAAGTGCGGTTGAAATTAACGTTAATTTTAGAAAGGTTTGCATGGTCTTCCTTTATGATGAATATTAGCTCGCTATCTTACAACAAAAGAGCCGTGAGTTTTACTTCTCTTTCTTCTATAATGAACAAAATTTTGTTTTATTTTGTTTCATGAAAATCCATCTTATTCAGCGCCAAATCACCTTAGATTTCGATAACCAAACTTCTCTGCTTAACTTTTTAGAACAACATCAAATTCACCATGAATATCAATGTCGTTCTGGCTATTGTGGTTCTTGTCGCGTTAAGATCAAAAAAGGCAAGGTTTCCTACGCTGAAGAGCCCCTTGCCTTTATTCAACCCGATGAGATTTTACTCTGTTGTTGTCGGGTGGAAAGTGATTTAGAAATAGAATTATAAATTATTCAAATCCAACACATCTGTCATATCAAACAATCCGTGAGATTGTTTTTCTAACCATTTACCTGCACGCACTGCACCATTTGCAAAGGTCATACGGCTTGATGCTTTGTGAGCAATTTCAACGCGCTCGCCAATATCCGCAAACCATACACTATGTTCACCCACGACATCAGAGGCACGAATGGTAGAGAAACCAATTTCATCACGTTTGCGTTCACCTGTAATGCCTTCACGACAAAATACGCCGTGCGTTTTTAGATCACGTCCAAGAGTTTTCGCAATGTGCTCGCCCATAGAAAGTGCCGTACCCGATGGTGCATCCACTTTATGACGGTGATGCGCTTCAATGATTTCGATATCGCAATAATCGCCCATCACTTTGGTGGCTTTTTCTAATAGTTTAAACACCAAATTCACACCCACACTGAAATTGGATGCAAATACAATGGCAATTTTTTCTGATGCTGCTTTAATTGCGGCTTTACCTGCATCATCAAATCCCGTGGTACCAATTACCATTTTTTTGTTATGAGCGACACAAAATGCGATATGCTCAAGAGTGCCTTCCGGACGCGTGAAATCAATTAGCAAATCAAAGTTATCTTTTTCTGCGTTTAAATCATCTGATACTTTTATACCTAATGCACCAATACTGGCAAGCTCACCCGCATCTGCCCCCACTAAAGAGGAACCTTTACGCTCAAAAGCAGCACCTAATTCTACTCCTTCTGCATTATGTACGGCTTGAATTAATTGACGCCCCATTCTTCCGCCAGCCCCGGCGATGGCAATTTTTAATGTCATGTTTTGTCCTTTTTTAATCAAATTAAAGCGTGTTGAACGCCACTATAAATTAAATAGATTCCGAAGAAAATAAAAATCAGCCCAGCGGCATTATCAATATAGCGACTATATTGGCTATAAAACTGTTTTGCAACAGAACGCGAGAAAAGCACCGAAATGATGTAGAAATATAAAAAGGTTTCTACGGTAATCACGGCAAGTGCGGTCAAAATTTGTGATGTTTCGGTAATATTCACTAAAACTAATGACATTACACTGCTGAAATAAATCACAACTTTAGCATTAGATAAATTGACCAATAAGCCTTTCATAATGCTCGTTAAGGTTGATTGATTTGGCTCATTTGTATTCTGCTTTTCATCAAAAACCGCATTGGTTTTTACTTTTGCCATTTTAATGCCGAGATAAACTAAATACGAACCACCAAGCATCATCACAATGCCTTGAATAATTGGCATCGTGGCAAAAATAATGGCGAGTCCTAAAACGGCAGCCGTAGCCCAAATTAATACACCAATGGTAATCCCAATCACGCCACCAATGGCTTCGCGGCGAGAGCTCATGGCAGAAATTCGGCTGACATAGAAAAAATCTGGGCCAGGCGAAAGTAAACCAACAAGATGAATAATCATCAAATTTAGCATGGCAAGCCTACAATACGTAATATCGCAATCACGATAACAGCATAAACTGCCGCTAAAACGTCATCCACCATAATCCCAAAACCGCTTTCCAGTTTTTGATCAAAATAACGGATGGGATAAGGTTTTAAGATATCGAAGAAACGGAACAGTGCAAAGGCAATCACAATCCAAGGGAACGACAAAGTTGGAATCGCGGCTAACACAATAAATACCCCAATAAACTCATCCCAAACAATGGAACCGTGATCATGAACGCCCATATCATCTGCGGTTTTTTGGCATAGATAACAGCCAAGAGCAAAGCAAAGTGCAGTCAAAATTAGGAAGATTTTTAGTCCAAGACAAGCTAATAATGCCGAACCTAAAATCGTTCCAGCTAAACTTCCCCATGTGCCCGGAGCAGGACGAATGAGTCCTGAACCAAAACCTAATGCAAGTAAATGAACTGGATTTTTTAAGCTAACTTTATCAAGAGGTGAACTATTCATTATTTATCCTTAAAATGATCGAAGCCAGATGGTGCTTGATAATTGATTACACATCCATCTTTTAAAAAAGTAATCTGATTGCTATTTTGCGGAACGATTTTTCCGATACAAGAACAAGGTACATTCAACGATTGAGATAACTTCTCAATCTCAGATTTTTTATTTGCGGGAACCGTAAAGCAAAGCTCATAATCTTCCCCGCCACTTAATGCAAACGCTTCTGCTTTTTCTAAGCGATATGTTTTTTTGAGTGATGTAGATAAAGGCAAGAAGGATAAATCAATCTCTGCAGAACATTGGCTTCTCGTTAAAATATGTCCTAAATCAGCGACAAGACCATCTGAAATATCAATGCATGAATGTGCTACATTCACTAATGCTTGGCCTAATTCAACGCGTGGTGTCGGGTGAAAATGGCGTTTTACTAAAAATTCAGTATCAAAATCGACCGCACTTTTACCCTGTAAGATCCAATTTAAACCCGCCGTGCTATCACCTAACGTGCCCGATACATAAATTAAATCTCCAACCTTCGCGTTATGTCGGAATAAAGCCTTTCCTGTTGGTACGAAACCTTGTGCCGTAATAGTTACAGAAAGTGGGCCCTTTGTTGTATCGCCACCAATTAACGTCACATCATATTGATTTAATGTATCAAACAGACTTTGACTAAATTGGCTTAGCCAGTTTTCATCAACTTCAGGTAATGTCACTGCAAGAGAAATCCAAGCAGGTTTCGCACCCATAGCAGCTAAATCACTTAGATTTGTCGCGATAGCTTTATACGCTAAATCTTTTGGAGAAATGGAAGATAAAAAATGCGTACCCTCGACCATTGTATCGGTGGTAATCGCAAGCTGATAGCCTTCTGGAATATGAGTGATCGCACAATCATCCCCAATACTGAAATCAACAAAGTGTTGATTGCCTTTTTGTATTGAGAAGTATCGCCCTATAAGATCAAATTCACCTGTACTCATTTTATCTGCGCACCAAAAAACAAAGGGCAGACATTTGTCTACCCTACATTTGAATAATTATTTGCGACCTAATGCAGGAGCGACTTTATCCAATACACCGTTAATGTATTTATGGCTTTCATCTGCACCAAACACTTTCGCTACTTCAATTGCCTCATTAATCGCCACTTTATACGGCACATCTGGCTCAAATTGAAGTTCATAAACCGCTAAACGTAAAATCGCTTTTTCAATCGGATCTAATTCATCCAACGTGCGATCTAAATAATGGCTCATTGAAAAATCAACAGCGTCCACATTCGCGACAGTTTGACGGAAAAGGCGGCTAAAATAAGGTTTATCTACACCTTTTAAATCTTGATCCACCACAAAAGTGAGTTCCACTTGTTCTGGTGCGTTACCAGAGAGCGCCCAAGAATATAATGCTTGGACTGCACATTCTCTCGCTCTACGACGTGGCGATACTTTTTTTACAGGTTCTTTTTTCTCTGTCATTGGAATTATGCCGCATCAATTTGTTGTAAAAGGTTCACCATTTCAAGTGCAGTTAATGCTGCTTCTGCACCTTTATTACCTGCTTTAGTACCTGCACGCTCGATAGCTTGTTCAATGTTTTCAGTTGTTAAAACACCGAATGCTACTGGAATTTCAGCTTGCATTGCTACTTGACCTAAACCGCTACTTGCTTCACCCGCTACATATTCAAAGTGAGCTGTACCACCACGGATTACCGTACCCAATGCCACGATTGCATCAAATTTTTTGCTTTCAGCTAAACGACGTGCTACTAATGGAAGTTCATACGCACCTGGTGCTCGAACAATTGTGATATTCTCATCTTTCACTTGGCCGATACGTTTTAATGCATCTACCGCACCTTCTAATAAACTTTCATTAATAAAACTGTTAAAACGAGCAATCACCACTGCGATTTTAGCATTTGGCGCAGCTACCGCACCTTCTAAAACTTTCATACTTTTTCCTAATCTGAATGAACAATAAATTTGACGGTGGATTTTAGCATAAAAAGAAACCCTGTGGAAATAATCCGACAGGGTTTTCTATGAGTGGAAAAGAACTTACTTCTCGAGTTTTAACGGTTCAATTTTCCAGATATTTTTCGCATATTCAAGAATCGTACGGTCTGATGAGAAGAAGCCCATGTTCACCATATTTTGAATGGTACTTGCAATCCATGCATCACGATCTTGATATTTTTTATCTACCGCTTTTTGCGCTTCCACATAACTGCGGAAATCAGCAAAGGATTGATAATAATCGTGATATTGTAAACCTTGAATGAGAGAGTGATAACGGTTCGGTTCTTCCGGTGAGAAATCACCACGAATGATTTGGTCAATGACTTCACGTAACTGCTCGTCATTTTGATAATAATCAAACGGACGATAACCTTCGCGACGTAATGCTTCAACCTGTTCAACCGTATTACCAAAGATAAAGATATGATCCTTACCAACGTTATCTAAAATCTCAACGTTCGCACCATCAAGCGTACCCAATGTTAACGCACCATTTAAGGCAAACTTCATGTTACTGGTACCTGATGCTTCTGTTCCTGCAAGAGAGATTTGTTCAGAAATATCTGCTGCTGGAATGATTAATTGTGCAAGACTTACGCTGTAGTTCGGGATAAATACGACTTTTAAACGACCTTTTAAGCGCTCATCATTATTGATGATATTCGCGACATCGTTAATTAAACGAATGGTTTGTTTTGCCGCATAGTAAGCCGAAGCCGCTTTACCCGCTAAAATAAATACGCGTGGCTGCCAATCTTTTTCTGGGTGTGCCAACATTTCGTTGTAACGAGCGATAATGTGTAACACATTAAGCATTTGACGTTTGTATTCGTGAATACGTTTTACTTGAACGTCAAATAATGCGTGTGGATCTAAATCGATGTTAAGTGTTTTCTTCACATATTGTGCTAATTTCACTTTGTTATCGTATTTGATATCTGCGACAGCACGCTTAAATTCACCTTTATCTGCAAACGCTTTAAGTTTTTCAATTTGGCTTAAATCGCAACGCCATTCAGAACCGATATATTGATCAAATAAAGCCGCTAATTTAGGGTTCGCTACTGCAAGCCAACGACGTGGTGTAATACCATTTGTCACATTGGTGAAACGTTCTGGATAGATACGGGCAAAATCAGCAAAGGTTGAAGAAACCATAAGATCGGAGTGAATTGCTGCTACACCGTTTACTTTATGAGAACCAACAACAGACAACCAGCCCATGCGAACTTTACGTTGATGTCCTTCCTCGATAAGCGATACACGACGGATAAATTCCATATCGGTGGTGACATAAGTTTTCACATACTCAAGGAAATGATCATTGATTTCAAAAATCATTTGTAAGTGACGAGGTAAGATTTTCGCCATCATTTCTACCGGCCAGGTTTCTAATGCTTCTGACATTAAAGTATGGCAAGTATAAGAGAAGATACGACGAGTCACATCCCAAGTGTTTTGCCATGAGTAACCGTGTAAATCGATTAAAATACGCATTAACTCAGGAATCGCTAATGTTGGGTGAGTATCATTCAAGTGGATCGCTACTTTATCTGCTAAGTTATCTAACGTGCCATGTGTTCTAAAATGACGACGAAGAATATCTTGTAAAGACGCTGATACTAAGAAGTATTCTTGACGTAAACGTAATTCACGACCATTCCAGGTAGAATCGTCTGGATAAAGGACACGAGAAAGGTTTTGGTTAGCTGAACGCGTTGCAACTGCAGCTAAGTGATCACCACGGTTAAACTCGGCTAAATCAAACACCTCACCACCATGAGCAGACCATAAACGCAACGTTGATGCTGAATCATTTTTATAGCCAGGTATCATTTGGTCGTATGCAAGTGCGGTCACTTTTTCAGCCGGATTCCAAATACATTTTTTGCCTTCAAAATAAATATGACCACCGAAATCAATGCTGAAACGTTTTGATGGACGCATAAATTCCCAAGGTGCGCCTTTTTCTAACCAATCATCTGGGCGTTCAACCTGTTGGCCATTTTCAATTTTTTGACGGAACATACCGTATTCATAACGAATACCGTAACCCATTGCTGGAATCGCTAATGTTGCAAGTGAGTCCATAAAACAAGCAGCAAGACGACCTAAACCACCATTACCTAAACCAGGATCCACTTCTTTTTCAATAATCTCTTCTAAATCAACATTTAATTCAGCCAAAGCTTTTTGTGCCACATCATAAATGCCTTCTGCGATCATCGCATTAGAAAGTGTACGGCCGATTAAAAATTCCATAGAAAGATAATAAACACGGCGAGTTTCTTCTGCACGAGATTGGCGTGCAGTCGTAATCCAACCTTCTGTCACTAAATCACGTACCGCATGAAGCGTCGCATTTAGCCAGTCACGTTGACTCGCCTCTTTTGGCGAACGACCGATTAAGAAAATTAATTTATAAACAATTGCTTTTTTTACGCCTTCAACATCAACGCTAGGTCGATTATAAAGAAATGGCGAATCAAAATTGTCCATGATCATAGAAAGTAAAACCTCAATAAAAAAAACCGCGCAAATTTTAAGCTTTTTTAGAAAAAAAACAATAAAAATCCCCCTTCAAAGGCGATTATTTTTGAAGGGAGAGTCAATCCATTGAATTATTGGTTTAAAATGCTTAAATAGAGTTGCTCATATTGAGCGGCGGCATTTTTCCAACTAAAGTCCTGTGCCATGGCGTTATTACGAACCATCGCCCAAACACGTTGTTTTTTCCATAATGCAAAAGCATGTTGGATAGCGTTTCGTAAATCATCTGCTTCGGCTTTTTGGAATACAAAGCCTGTTGCAGTACGCTCTTTAATAGTTTCGCTTGTACTGTTCGTGACAGTATCGGCTAATCCTCCAGTTGCACGAACAAGCGGCAATGTGCCATATTGCAAGCCATACAATTGAGTTAATCCACAAGGTTCAAAACGGCTTGGTACTAAAATGACATCACCACCCGCAACCATTAAATGTGAAAGCGCTTCGTCATAACCAATTTTTACTGCAATATTTTCTGGATAACGTTGTGCTAATTGACAAATTCCCTCTTCCAAATGTTTAGCACCGGAACCGAGAATCGCTAATTGACCACCTTGTTTCACAATTTCATCCGCTGTTGCAATCAATAAATCCACGCCTTTTTGTTCTGTTAAGCGCGTTACCATCACAAATACTGGCGCATCTGGCTGTTGTGGTAGATTGAAATAAGCTTGTAAATCGGCTTTATTTTTCTTCTTACCCGCGATGGATTTTAATTTATAGTGATGCTGAATATAAGGATCACAGCTTGGGTGCCAAATTTCTTGATCCACCCCATTTAAAATCCCCGTCAACTTACCCGCTTCACGTAAATCTGTTAACAACCCTTGTAAGCCATACGCAAAGTCTGGTGTAGTAATTTCTTTCGCATAAGTTGGACTCACAGCTGTCACCATGTCGGAATAATAAAGTCCTGCTTTCAAATACGAAATTTGACCAAACAACTCTAGACCATCAACATGGAACATGCCTTCCGGTAAGCCAATTTCATATAGGTGACGATGTGCGAATTGTCCTTGATAAGCAAGATTATGAATCGTAAATACCGATTTTGCTGGACGACCTTTATTGAAGAGATAAGCTGCCGCTAAACCTGCATGCCAATCATGCGCATGCACCACTTCAGCTCGCCACCAACTATCTAACCCCGTCGCAAGCTCAGCGCCTACCCAGCCTAATAAAGCAAAACGCTTATAGTTATCGGCATAATCATTGTAATCTGTATCGTGATAAGGATTCCCTTCTCTCCAATAGAGATGCGGTGCATCAATTAAATAAATCCCTACGCCATTGTATTCGCCGTAACGTAATACAACATGACCTGCAAAATTATCAAATTCTGTCACAACATGCGTATTCTCAATGCCCGCTGAAATTTTAGGATAAGCCGGCAATAAAATACGTGTATCAATACCAATTTCTTTTTGAGCAAAAGGGAGTGCCCCTAAAACATCAGCGAGTCCACCGGTTTTTAATAAGGGATACAATTCCGAGCAAACATGTAAAACTCTCATAATTTTCCTTCTATACTTAAAATTGTGCTGTCACGAATAACAGCACAATCTTTTTAGTCCACTTAAAAAACACAGTCAAAATTGACCGCACTTTAATCCAAATGTTCTTCGTTATCGACTTCTTCACCCTGCAATCTTTTCAACATTGCTGATGTAACAAGTACAACTTTACCGGTAGAACTTACACGGAAACGTTTACTGTCTAGGGCTTTATCTACACCGATTTCCATACCATCTGGAATAATACAATGGCGATCAATAATGCAATCTTTCAACGTACAATTTTTACCAATGTGTACTTGCGGTAACACGACACAGTGATCTACAGAAGAGCCTTCATTAATTTTAATTCTGTCGAATAACACCGAGTTACTGATTGAGGCATCGGTAATCACGCAACCACCACCGATAAGGGAGTTATCTACCGGTTTTACATTGGCTTTTTTATAGAAGAATTTAGATGGATAAGCCTGTACTGGATTACCACGAATTGGCCAGCTTTGATCGTAAATATCTAATTGTGGATTTTCTGAAACTAAGTCGATATTAGATTGCCAGAAGCTATCAAGGGTACCCACATCACGCCAGTAAATTTCACCTTCAGTGTTACGACCCATGCAAGAACGGCTGAACGGATGTGCATAAAGCACGCCTTCTTCTAAGCATTTTGGTAACACATCTTTACCAAAGTCATGTGATGTGCAAGGTGTATTCACTTCTCTATCTAGCATTTTATAAAGATATTCAGCATCAAAGACATAAATACCCATAGACGCTAATGAAGTATCTGGTTTACCAACCATTGCTGGTGGATCTTTCGGTTTTTCAACGAATGCTTTCACTTTCAGATTTTCGTTTACTGCCATCACACCAAATTCACTTGCTTCAGAACGAGGCACTTCAATACAACCCACCGTACATTTTGCACCGCTTTTCACGTGATCCATTAACATCACGCTGTAATCTTGTTTATAGATATGGTCGCCCGCAAGGATCAAAATGTATTTCGGACGATAGTGATTGCGAATAATCGCCATATTTTGATACACCGCATCCGCCGTACCACGGTACCAAGTGGAGTCATCAATTTGTTGGCGAGCCGGTAACATATCAACGAATTCACCGCGCTCTTGCGGTAAGAATGACCAACCAGTTTGTAAGTGGCGTAACAAAGAGTGAGCAGCATACTGAGTCACGACACCGATGCGATTAAGACCGGAGTTAATACAGTTGGAAAGCGCAAAGTCAATAATGCGACGATTACCGCCGAAATATAATGCAGGTTTCGCACGTTTATCTGTTAATTCATGTAAACGAGAACCACGACCACCGGCTAAAATAAGCACTAAAGTATCTTTAACCAATTCATATTTATTAAGATCACTTTTCATAACAAACTCCATAGTTTTAATCCTCCATATGTTCCAACACTTCAAATGCCACACCACTCACATCACATTGTTGAATCACTCTGTTTCCAATTTCTGCAATCTTTTTCCATCTTCCATTTGGTAAATAAAAAGATTGCGCTTCAGTTTTTGCATTAATTAAGAAAAGGTAGCGACCATCCAACATCACTTGTAAGGCTTTTCTTTCCCGATTATGCCAATCGTCTAGGGTCATCGGGCTTCCACCACAATTCAACCACGCGACATTTTCATCCGACCACCAAGCGTCCTGCTGCAAACTTTGAATTTTTTTTCGTAATGCAATGGTTTGCTTGGTAAAGTCAAATAAGGTTTGGTTAAAATCATCCCACTTTAACCATGTAATTTCGTTATCTTGGCAATAGGCATTGTTATTGCCATATTGGCTGTTGCCGAACTCATCTCCGGCAAGCAGCATAGGTACACCATTTGCCAGTAATAAAGAGCCTAATAAGCCTTTTTCTGATAAAACACGGTTATTTTCGACCGCACTTTGCCATTCATCTGCTAAATCCAGTTGAGAACCTTCAACTTCATGATTGTAGCTATAATTTTCATTGCGACCATCACGGTTCTCTTCACCGTTAGCTTCATTATGTTTATGGTTATAGCTCACTAAATCTCGCAACGTAAAACCATCATGAGCTGTAATAAAATTCAAACTGCCATGTGGTAATCTGCCTTCGCGATTAAAGATATCGCTAGAGCCCGCAAAACGCTCTGCAAATGCCCCCACTTCACCACTTTGCCATAACCAAAAACGGCACATATCATTACGGAAACGATCATTCCATTGAGAAAAATAAGCAGGGAAATACCCTACCTGATAGCCGTAATGACCAATATCCCAAGGTTCTGCGATTAATTTAATTTGTTGTAGAACGTCATCCTGTTCCATTTCCGCAAACAATTGTGCATTTGGATTGAAATCAGGTGTTTCACGACCAAGCACCGTGGCTAAATCAAAGCGGAAACCATCTACATGGCATTCAGTCACCCAATAACGTAAGCAATCTAATACCCATTTTCGAGTGACATCATTGGCAAGATTGAGCATGTTGCCGCAGCCTGTCCAGTTGGTGTAGTCACCATGCTCGTTTTGCCAGTAATAGGTTTTATCATCAATACCGCGCTGACAAAATGTTGGGAATGTTTTTTCAGATTCTGCCGTATGGTTAAATACGACATCCAAAATCACTTCAATGCCCGCTTGATGCAAGACTTTTACCATGCTCTTAAACTCATTCAAAGGCTGTTTTTGATCCGCCGCATAACTTGGTTCTAAGGCAAACATGGCTAGTGGATTGTAGCCCCAATAATTACGTAATCCTTTTTCTTGCAAATGTGGTTCATCAATGAAGAAATTCACTGGAAGCAATTCAAGGCTAGTAATACCCAATGATTTAAAATAAGCAATATTTTCAGGGTGTGCTAAAGCCGCATAAGTCCCCCGAATATTTTCTGGAATACATGAGTTTAATTGGCTAAATCCTTTAACATTCAGTTCATACACAATGGTTTGAGCCCAAGGAATAGACGGCTTACAATCCCCTGACCAATCAAAACGCTCATCCACAACACGACCTTTAGGCGCAACTGATGCATTATCTCGTTCATCATTTAACAAGAAAATTGAGCGGGCTTCTGGTGAACTTAAATCTGGTTTATGAGTGACCGCTTTCGCATAAGGATCAAGCATTAACTTTTGCGGATTGGCTAAAGTGCGGTCATTTTTGCCTGTGATTCTGAAAGCATACTCATCATTCAGCTCAACACCTTCAATTGCCACATGCCAAATATCATCGGTTCTGCTCATGGCAAAACGGCTTTCTTTGCCATCACGGAACAAGCAAAGTTCAATGGCATCTGCCTCACTAGAAAACAGCGCAAAATTCGAAATTTTTAGTCCATTTTCCAGCGTTTTCGAATACCCCATTGGGGAAGGTTTGCCATTGTTATAAATACTAAACATCGTGTTCTTCGCTATTGTTATGCTTTATATTTTAAATAGATCGTTGCTAATGGCGGAATTGTCACGCTAATCGAATTGTCACGCCCGTGACTTGCAATCTCTTCGCTTTCTACTAAGCCAAAGTTACCTACGTTTGAACCTTGATAATACATTGAGTCAGTATTCAAAATTTCTTCGTATTCACCCGCTGCATTCACACCGATACGGTAACCTTCACGTGGCACAGGTGTGAAGTTACTGATCACGATAATGCGTTCGCCATTACTACTTTTACGTTCAAAAGCAAAGACTGAATTTTCAGCGTCATCTACGACTAACCAATTAAATCCTTCAGGTTCGCCGTCTAACTCAAAGAGCGGTGCATTGTTTTGATAAACGCCGTTCAAATCTTTAACTAATTGCAATACGCCTTTATGCCATGGACCACCATGATTTTCGTCAAGTAAGAACCAATCCAAACTTTCTTCATAATTCCATTCACGACCTTGAGCAAATTCATTACCCATGAATAACAATTTCTTGCCTGGATAGCCCCACATATAACCGTAGTAAGCACGCAAGTTAGCGAATTTTTGCCATGCATCGCCCGGCATTTTGCCGAGTAACGAGCATTTGCCGTGTACCACTTCATCGTGAGAAAGTGGCAATACAAAGTTTTCACTGTATTGATAAATCATCCCGAAGGTCATTTTGTCATGATGATAACGACGATAAACTGGATCAAGTTGCATATAACTTAGGGTGTCGTTCATCCAGCCCATGTTCCATTTGAAATTAAATCCAAGCCCGCCATTTTCTGTCGGATGGGTTACGCCACCAAAAGAAGTCGATTCTTCCGCAATGGAAATAGCACCAGACACCTCAGAATGGATTTTCCAGTTGGTATGTTTTAAGAACTCAATAGCTTCTAAGTTTTCACGACCACCATATTGATTCGGGATCCATTCCCCTTCAGCACGGCTGTAATCGCGATAAATCATTGACGCTACCGCATCCACACGAATACCATCCACGCCAAAGCGTTCAAGCCAATACAGTGCATTACTAGATAAGAAGTTTTTCACTTCATTACGGCCATAGTTATAAATCAAGGTATTCCAGTCTTGGTGATAGCCTTCACGAGGGTCAGCGTGCTCATATAAGGCTGTACCATCAAATGCCACTAAACCATGAGTATCACTTGGGAAATGTCCTGGCACCCAGTCTAAAATCACATTAATGCCTGCTTTGTGTGCTTTTTCAACTAAGCGTTTAAAGCCTTCTGGTGTACCGAAACGGCTGGTCGGTGAATACAGACCAATCGGTTGATAACCCCAAGAACCATCAAATGGGAATTCGGAAATCGGTAAAAACTCAATATGGGTAAAGCCCATATGTTTTACATAAGGTATAAGCTCATCGGCAATTTGGTCGTAATCAAGCCAGAAATTATTTTCTAAGTTACGGCGCCATGAGCCCAAATGTACTTCGTAGATAGAAATAGGTTGGTTACGTTGGTTCGCCTTACGACGCTCCTCTGTCATTTCTACCACATCTGGCAACATGCTGATTTCTGACGCAGTATCCGGACGTAATTCTGAGCTAAATGCATAAGGGTCGGCTTTTAAACGAAGGTTGCCATAGCAATCAATTAATTCAAATTTATAGCGTTGACCAAGGCTAGCTTTTGGTAAGAATAATTCCCACACACCACTTGCTGGATGGAAGCGCATTGGATGACGGCGACCATCCCAATAGTTGAAATCACCAACCAACGAAACACGTTTAGCATTCGGAGCCCATACACGGAAATTCACACCTGGCACACCATCACATTCGGTAAAGTGTGCACCTAATACTTCATACGGACGTAATAACGAACCTTCAGCCAACAGCCATTGGTCTAAATCATTAATCATTGGATGGAAACGGTAAGGATCTTCAATAAGATGCACATCCAATCCCCAATACACTTTAAATTGATAAGCAAAAAAGTGGTTCACATTTGGCACAATAGCGGAGAAAAAGCCTCGCTCATCCACTCTTTCTAAAGCAACCACCATGGATTGAGTTTCTTTATCAATCACTTCCACTTTATCTGCATCAGGTAATAAAGCGCGGATCTCAATACCATTGTGTGTTTCATGCATGCCTAATACTGCAAAAGGATCTGCCTGTTTGCCATCAAAAAATGAATTGATTACTGATTGGGCGACTAATTTCGTCATTACATACTCCTTTATGCTTTGCGAGCTTGATTAATTTGAGCAAAAAATGTTTTTAGGTTTTCGTCATTAAAAATCAGCTCTAAGGATTGTCCGAGTTTCTTCTGCCAGTTTGGATATTCTGTGGAAGTCCCCGGCAGATTGAATGAAATTTCTTGTCCGATTAAGTTCTCTAATTGAACACCAATTAAAGCGCTTTGACTGTTGGCCAAATAGCGATGAATTTGGCGGTTAAGATTATCGTGCATCGCCATACTTAAAGCGTCACCGTGATAATCTGGTGGTAAATAGCCGTCACGATGTAAACTATCAATCATGGCTTGTTTATCAATGACCCGTTGATCATATTTTTCTTTTAGTACATCGCCTTTTAAAATATTGAGTTCATCAAACAACGCTAAATCACGGCAATGCCAGAAACTTTGCAAGGAAGGCACATCATGTGTACCAATCGTCGCATAAGCATTACGTGGGAATTCATTCGCATGTGGATATTGGCGATTGCATTGAGCAAAATACAATACAAAATACGAGAAAATTCGAAACTCGTTTAATTTCCACCGCACTTCATCTGGCACTGTACCTAAATCTTCACCGATGATTAAACATTGATTGCGTTGGCTTTCAATAGCGAGAATTGCCATCAACTCATCAAACGGATAATGCACATAAACACCATCAGCCGCTGTTTTGCCTTCTGGAATTAACCATAAACGGAACAAGCCCATTACGTGATCGATACGTAAAATACCAAAATGCTGCATATTGGCACGAAGCATTGTGATCACTGCGGCAAAGCCTGTTGCTTTTAATTGGCTTGGGTTGTAAGGTGGTAAATTCCAGTTTTGACCGACTGGACCAAGCGGATCTGGTGGTGCACCTACCGAGGCCTTCACGCAATAAAGCTCAGGTTGCGACCACACATCTACACTACCGCGTGAGCTATTCACAGCCAAATCACCATAGATACCTAAACGCATGCCTACTTTTTGGCAAAGATGTTTTAGGTCATTTAATTGTTGTTCGGTTAGCCATTGCAACCAGGCGAAAAAGTCAATTTCCGATTTATGTTGTTTAATTAATGCTTTACGTTTTGCAGCAGTGAGATATTGCCATTCTTCACGCCAACCTAACCAACCGATAGTATTTTCTTCAGCTTGTTGATCAGCATGTTCAATTTTGTCTAAAACATTAAATAAGCCTTGTAAAACCAATGCCTCGCCTTGCTCTTTTTGATAAGCTGCAAACGCTTCACGACGTTTGATAATTGCGGCTGATTTACTGCGTTGACTAAAGGCAAAAAGTTGCTCAAGTGCGGTTAGTTTTAATTCAGTTACCGCGCTGTAATTGACTGTATCTTGATTACGTAAAGATTGAATTAAGTTAGTGATATCCGCAGAGTTAACCCAATTTTGTACCGATTTTGCCAATTTAAATTCAGGCAATGCCGTTACATCAAGATAAATAAAGTTCAACCAACGACGAGAAGAAGAGCTATAAGGACTCGCCCATTCTGGTACAGATGGATAAAGTAAATGTAACGGATTAATCCCGACAAAATCCGCGCCATGTTCAGCACTTTTCTCAATCAAATACGCTAAATCTGAAAAGTCACCAATACCCCAGTTATGTTTTGAACGTAGGCTATAAAGCTGAACATTCACACCCCAGGCTTTTTGTTGTTCTAATAAAGGCGGTTGATACGCTGTTCTTGGTGAAACCAAAATTTGAACCGAGAAAGTTTGTTGGGCGATAAAAATCACCAAACGATAATAGCCAAAAGGCAAAGCAGGCAACGAAAGTGCGGTTGAATATGGAATTGTTTTTTCAAACTGAATTTGATTTTGCTCGTCGAGCAATTGATAACGCAAAGAAGCATCAGGAGGAGAAGAAAACGACGTTAAATCATACTGAATCGGTTCGTTTTCAAAGGCACATATTACATCTTGGAACAGTTGATTTTGACCAGTATTCGGCGGAAATTGCAACTGCTCGATAAAATAATCAATAGAGCTGGGCGATGCATAAATTAAATGCCCGTCAATATCATAATGGGAAAGTGAAATGCCAAGTTTTTCAGCGGATTGTTTAATGGATGAGGTCATATGCATACACCTGATAATACATCTACATAATACTTATTAAGTATTATAGGTAAGCACAGTTGAAATACAATTGCCAATCTAGCAAATTGTGACCTAAATCAAAAAACGAAGTTTGAAGAGAATAAAAAAGCACCTAAATCAGAATTATTCGGTTTCAATGACAAATTCAAACCAATCAATGACGTCTTCTTCATGCACGCCATCTTGAATTAAAATGCCTGCTTTTTTCACTGAATCAGAATCGCCACTGACTAATGGATGCCATTCGGGCAAAGGTTTACCTTCATACAATAAACGATATGCACAGGTATTCGGCAGCCAACCAAAATCAGGCAAATTCTTTTTGGTTAATTTCGTACAATCACTTTCGATTTTAAAACGTTCAGGATAATTACGACACTTCCCTGTTTCCACATCTAATAGATTGCAAGCAATGCGCGTGTAATAGAGTTTTTCACGCTTGCCCCGCCCTTGGATATATTTTCGATAACAGCATTTTCCGCAGCCATCACATAAGGCTTCCCATTCGGATTCTGTCATTTCAAGGAGCGATTTTTTTTGCCAAAAATGAGATTCAAATTGCATAGTGAAACCAATAAAAAAGTGCGGTCAAAATTTACGTGATTTTTGACCGCACTTTGTTGTTTAGAATTAGAAGCCTTCTTTTAAGCTTACCGTTAAGTTAAACACTAAGTGCTCTGGGCGGCTATCTTTGTTATCCGCACAGAAATAACCTTCGCGTTCAAATTGGTAACCTTTTTCTGGTTCCGCATTTGCGAGGCTTTGTTCTACAAAACCGTGTTTTACCACTAAAGAGGTTGGATTTAACACGCTTTCGATTTCTTCTTCTGCACCTGGGTTTGGTACGGTGAAAAGACGCTCGTATAAACGGAACTCTGCTGGGTGATTATGTACTGCAGATACCCAGTGAATTACCCCTTTTACTTTGCGACCATCTGCTGGATTCTTACCTAACGTTTCTGGATCGTAAGTACAGAAGATCGTGGTGATTTCACCATTTGCATCTTTTTCGACACGTTCAGCTTTAATCACGTAAGCGTTACGTAAACGCACTTCTTTACCTAACACTAAACGTTTATATTGTTTGTTTGCTTCTTCACGGAAGTCTGCACGATCAATATAAAGCTCTTTCGTGAACGGTAATTGACGCTCACCTAATTCAGGACGATTCGGGTGGTTTGGCGCCGTTAAGGTTTCTTCACCTTCAAAGTTTTCAATCACTACGCGAACAGGATCAATCACCGCCATTGCACGTGGTGCGTTTTCGTTTAAATCTTCACGAATGCAAGCTTCAAGTGCAGAATACTCTACGACGTTATCTTGTTTAGTCACACCGATACGACGGCAGAATTCACGTAATGAAGCCGGTGTATAACCTCGACGACGTAAACCTGAAATCGTTGGCATACGCGGATCGTTCCAACCATCCACAATGCCTTCATTCACTAATTTCAATAATTTACGTTTAGACGTTAACGTGCCTTCTAAATTCAAACGTGAGAATTCATATTGATGCGGTAATGGACGTTCAATACTAATATTGTCCAACACCCAGTCATATAAACGACGGTTATCTTGGAACTCTAATGTACATAGAGAGTGTGTAATACACTCAATCGCATCAGAGATACAGTGAGTGAAATCGTACATTGGGTAAATGCACCATTTGTCACCAGTTTGGTGATGGCTGGCAAATTTAATACGATAAAGCACGGGATCACGCATGACCATAAATGGTGAAGCCATGTCAATTTTCGCACGAAGACTTAACGTACCTTCCGCAAACTCACCGTTTTTCATTCTTTCGAATAACGCGAGATTTTCTTCTACGCTACGATCACGATATGGACTGTTTTTGCCCTGCTCGGTTAAAGTACCACGATACTCACGCATTTCATCTGGAGAAAGTTCATCCACATACGCTAAACCTTTTTCGATTAACTCAATGGCATAGCCATAAAGTGCATCGAAGTAATCAGACGCATAACGCGGTTCGCCTTCCCATTTAAAGCCTAACCATTCCACATCGGCTTTGATGGAATCCACATATTCCACGTCTTCTTTCACTGGATTGGTATCATCAAAACGTAAGTTACATAAACCGTTATATTCTTTTGCCAAGCCGAAGTTTAAGCAAATTGATTTGGCATGACCGATATGTAAATAGCCGTTCGGCTCAGGTGGAAAACGAGTATGAACGCTTTTGTGTTTACCAGAAGCTAAATCTTCATCAATAATTTGAGTAATGAAATTGTGTGTGCGGGTATTTTCCGCATTTTCTAGAGTGTGTTCTGTATTGCTCATAAATTTCTCAATAAATTGAAAATAATTTCCCCATTCTATACGAAAAGTCAGGCGTTGTGAATTTGATCCCAAAACTAACCGCACTTTCATCGAATTAACACTGAATTTTTTAGGATTTTTAGGTCTAATTTGAAGATTTTTCGTGCAAACTGAAAAGTTTACCTTTAGAATACACTTCTACTGAACAAACGTTCATTTTTTTATTTAGGATGACAAAGTCTTTATGAAAAAACGCTTTTTTATTTTACTCGGATTACTCGTCGCTGCCGGTGCAGCTTATTATTTTTTCTCTAGCAATAGCAAACAAGAAACGACTTATCTTACTGAATCGGTTACCCGTGGCAATGTTGAAAAAACAGTTGTCGCTTCTGGTTCAGTTGAAAGCGTGAATGAAGTTGATGTCGGTGCCCAAGCTTCGGGTAAAATCACCAAACTCTATGTCAAGTTAGGGCAAGAAATCAAGAAAGGCGAAATGATCGCAGATATTGATTCCACAACCCAAATTAATACCTTAAATACCAAAAAAGCCGCATTGGTAAGCTATCAAGCACAATTAAAAGCGAAGAAAACCGCTTATGATGTTGCCCTTTCAAGCTATAACCGCTTATCAAAACTTTATACGCAAAAAGCGACATCTTTAGATAGTGTAAATACGGCAAAAAGCACCCTTGATAATGCAAAAGCAGAAATGGAAGCCATTGAAGCCAATATCAAACAAGCTGAAATTGAAGTGAATACCGCTGAAACCAATGTGGGCTACACCAAAATCACTGCACCAATGGATGGCACAGTTATTTCAGTTCCCGTTTCTGAAGGTCAAACCGTTAATGCCAACCAAACGACGCCAACAATTGTGACCATTGCTGATTTAAGTAAAATGAAAATTAAGCCTGAGATTTCGGAAGGTGACATTACCAAAGTCAAAGCAGGTCAAGAAGTGAGCTTTACTATTTTATCAGATAGCCAAACCGTATATCACTCCGTCATTGATTCTGTTGATCCAGCCAATACCACGACAAGTGATAGCTCTTCAACATCATCTTTAAGTAGCTCAAGCAGCTCAACGACCAGTGCGATCTACTATTACGCCAATGTTTTGATTGATAACCCTGATCGTACTTTACGCATCGGAATGACGACAGAAAACAACATCAAAATTGCCAACGCGAAAGATGTGTTATTAGTTTCCAATATGGCTATTCAAAAACGTGATGGCAAAAGCTTTGTAAATGTATTGAATGATAAAAATCAACCTGAACCGCGTGAAGTTGAAATCGGTGTTCAAAATGATTTCAAAACTGAAATCAAATCGGGTTTAAACGAAAGTGAAAAAGTCATCGTGTCGCAAGTTGCGAATGGTGAACAAGTTGGCTCTATGCCTCGTGGTCCAAGAATGTTCTAAAAGTGCGGTAGAAAATTAATGAATATTATTGAAATTAAGGATCTCAACCGTTACTTCGGTGAAGGCGAAAATCGTGTTCATATTTTAAAGAATATCTCTTTAAATATAGAAAAAGGCGATTTCGTCGCGATTATTGGGCAATCAGGTTCCGGTAAATCGACCTTGATGAATATCATCGGATGCTTGGATACGGCAACCAGTGGTTCTTACAAAATCAATGGGAAAGAAACCATTGAATTAAGCAAAGATCAACTTTCAGATTTACGTAGCCAAAAATTCGGCTTTATTTTCCAACGCTATAACTTATTGTCGAGCTTGACCGCAGCAGAAAACGTCGCCTTGCCTGCAATTTATGCGGGGATGTCGCAAGAAAAACGTCTTTCTCGTGCAAAACAACTTTTAGAAAAATTGGGCTTAGGCGATAAATGGCAAAATAAACCAAGCCAGCTTTCTGGTGGTCAGCAACAACGTGTGAGTATTGCGCGTGCGTTGATGAATGGCGGTGAAATTATTTTAGCCGATGAACCCACTGGTGCATTGGATTCACAAAGCGGTCAAAATGTGATGGAAATTCTGCGCCAATTACACGCAGAAGGCCACACCATTATTATGGTAACCCACGACCGAGAAATTGCCGCCAGTGCGAATCGCGTAATTGAAATTAAAGACGGCCAAATCATTGGCGATACGCAAAAAGAAACTGTAAAAAGTGCGGTCGAAAATCCAACCAAATCTAAACCGCACTTTGGGTTTAGCAAAGATCAATTTATTGAAGCCTTTCGTATGTCTGTGAGTGCGATTATTGCCCACAAAATGCGTTCTCTTTTAACTATGCTGGGCATTATTATCGGGATTACCTCCGTGGTTTCCGTCGTGGCATTGGGAAATGGTTCACAACAAAAAATCTTGGAAAATATTCGAGGAATTGGGACAAGCACCATAACGATTTTTAATGGTACAGGCTTTGGTGATCGTCGTGCTGAACAGATGCAAAATCTGACGATTAATGATGCCACAGCCTTAAATCAACAAAGCTATGTACAAAGTGTCACGCCAAATAGCTCATCAAGTGGCACATTAATTTATGGTAACCAGACTTTCTCCTCAACCAGTTTAAAAGGTGTAGGCGAACAATATTTTGATGTAGATGGATTAAAACTAAAATCCGGTAATTTATTTTCTGCTCAAGATGTGGCTGATAACAATCAAGTAGCATTAATCGATGAAAGTGCGAAAAAGTCGATTTTCCCGGATGAAAATCCTATCGGCAAAATTGTGATGTTTAATAAACGTCCATTACGTATTATTGGTGTGGTATCTGATAAACAAATGGGCGGAGCAAGCAGTTCACTTAATCTGTATGCACCTTACACCACCGTGATGAATCGTATTTCGGGCAGTAAAAAAATTGGTTCAATTACCGTTAAAGTGGATGATTCCGTCAATACGACTGTCGCTGAAAAAGGAATTACTGAACTGCTCACCATGCGTCATGGTAAAAAAGATTTCTTCATCATGAATAGTGATACGATTAAACAAACCGTTGAAAGTACCACTGGCACAATGAAATTGCTTATTTCTTCCATTGCCTTTATTTCATTGATTGTTGGTGGTATTGGTGTAATGAATATTATGTTGGTTTCCGTGACAGAGCGAACCAAAGAAATTGGTGTCCGCATGGCTATTGGCGCAAGACAATTTAATATTCTGCAACAATTTTTAATTGAAGCCGTGTTGATTTGTTTAATTGGCGGCGTGACGGGCATTCTGCTTTCGGGCTTAATCGGTCTGGTATTTAACGTATTTATGACTGACTTTACGATGGCATTCTCAACTGGCTCAATTGTTGCAGCGGTGGTCTTCTCTACCCTGATTGGTGTGATCTTCGGTTATATGCCGGCAAAACGTGCGGCACAATTAGATCCAATTACAGCCCTTGCGAGAGAATAAAGAAATTTTGTAAAACACAAAAGAGCGGTTAAAATTCTTACTAATTTTTGACCGCACTTTAATTAAAAAGAAAGGAAAAATCCATGTTAAAAATGAAAAAATTAACCTTAGCAATCGCGATGGCAACTGCTCTAGCAGGTTGTGCTAACATCGGCGATTCTTATAAAGCGAGCCAGCAGGATTACCAAAATTATGCGGAAATCACCAAACAATTTAATGTAAAAGAAAACTGGTGGGCGCTTTACAATGATTCACAATTAAATCGTGTGGTAGAACAAGCATTAGTCAACAACAAAGATTTAGCTAAAGCTTCTGTCGCCGTAAACCGTGCTTTATATAATGCAAACCTTGCAGGCGCGAATTTAATTCCGGCATTTAGCGGTTCAACCCAATCTTCTGCGGGTAAAAATCTGAAAACTGGTGGCAACTCAACCATCAGTCATAAAGGTGCCTTAAATGTGAGCTATACCTTAGATCTATGGCAACGTTTAGCGGATACAGCAGATGCCGCAGAATGGTCACACAAAGCAACGGCTGAAGATTTAGAAGCAACGAAGCTTTCACTCATCAACTCTGTTGTAACAAGCTATTATCAAATTGCCTACTTGAATGATGCGATCAGCACCACGCAAGAAAGCATTAAATACTACAACGATATTAGCAGCATTATGCAACGCCGTTTATCACAAGGTGTTGCGGACAGCGCAAGTGTAGATCAAGCACAACAAGCGGTATTGAACGCACGTAATAACTTGATCAACTATCAAACACAACGTAAAACAGCAGAACAAACTTTACGTAACTTACTGAACTTAAAACCAGAAGAAGCATTAAATATCAACTTCCCACACATTCTTAATGTAAAAAATGTGGGCGTAAATTTAAACGTACCTGTTTCTGTGATTGCGAATCGTCCTGATGTGAAAGGCTATCAATATCGCTTAAGCAGTGCATTCAAAAATGCGAAAGCAACTGAAAAAGGCTGGTTCCCTGAAGTCACTTTAGGCGGAAGTTTAACATCAAGTGGTACTAAAGTCGGTAATGCATTGCACAATCCAGTTGGTACAGGTTTAATCGGCATTAGCCTACCATTCCTCAACTGGAATACCGTAAAATGGAACGTGAAAATCTCTGAAGCCGATTATGAAACCGCACGTTTAAACTACGAGCAAAGCATCACTAAAGCCTTGAATAATGTAGATACCAACTACTTCGCCTATACACAAGCACAAAGTGCCTTTGCTAACTTGCAAAAAACACACAGCTATAACCAACGTATCACCAAATACTATCGTGATCGTTACAATGCTGGTGTATCTGAATTACGTGAATGGCTCGCCGCAGCAAATACAGAGAAAAGCTCTCAACTTTCTATCTTGAATGCGAAATACAACATTATTCAAGCAGAAAATGCCGTATATAGCTCAATGGCAGGTTATTACTCTCGTTAAAATCATGATTAAGGAAGTTTCGGCTTCCTTAATTTTTTATGGATATGAAAAATGAAAAAACAGCTGACTTTTTATTTCATTCGTCACGGTAAAACCGTTTGGAATACAGAAGGTTTGATGCAAGGTCATGGCGATTCCCCTTTGACTGAAGAAGGCATTAATGGTGCGAAAAAAACAGGTGTGGCACTTAATCATATTCCTTTCATTGCCGCTTATTCCAGCGTATTAAACCGAACTATTGAGACTGCATCCCATATTATTGGTGAACGTAATATTCCCCTTTTCCATCACCAAGGTTTAAATGAACAGTATTTTGGTTCTTGGGAAGGTTTAGTTGTCGATACGTTAAGAGAACACCCTGAATTTAAACAGCTCATTAAAGATCCTGCTAATTACAAAGCTCAAGTAAATGGCGGAGAAACATTCGAACAATTAGGCGAACGTGCGATGAAAGCATTGCAAGATATTATTAAGATCCACGATCAAGGTAATATTCTCATTGTGTCGCATGGTCATACCTTGCGTTTATTGCTTGCCTTGTTAAACGGCGCAACGTGGCAAAATCACCGTGATGAAGATAAATCGGTATCGCTCATTAATACCTCAATTAGTGTTGTACATTATGATGATGAGAACGGTTTTCGCGTTGAGAAAATGAATGATGCGGATCATTTAAAATAAGCAAATTTCGCTAAAAAAATAACCGCACTTTGGATGACCTAAAGTGCGGTTAATTTTTATGATGTTTTTGTGATTATTTCACTTCGCGGAATAAAATCTCGCTTGGAATCACAGAACCTTGCCAGTAAAGCTCAGTTGACACTTTCTCTGCTAAATCTAAGAAAGATTTCGCAATTTCACTATCTGGTGCAGCAACCACAGTTGGTTTACCTGCATCCAAATCTTGACGAACTTGAATATTCAACGGTAACTGGCCTAATACTTTCACATTGTATTTTTGTGCCATTTTTTCTGCACCACCCGTACCGAAAATCGCTTCGTGATGGCCGCAATTGCTACAAATATGCATAGACATATTTTCCACAATACCTAACACTGGCACAGATACACGTTCAAACATCGATACACCTTTCACCGCATCTAATAACGCAATGTCTTGTGGTGTTGTGACCACAACTGCCCCAGTTACAGGAATTTGTTGTGAAAGCGTTAATTGGATATCACCCGTACCCGGTGGCATATCGATCACTAAGTAATCTAAGCTATCCCATAAGGTTTCATTTAAAAGCTGACTTAATGCACTGCTTGCCATTGGACCACGCCAAATGGTTGCATTATCTTCATCCATTAAGAAACCGATCGAGTTTGCAGATAGACCGTGTGCTTTAATCGGGGTGATGTGTTGGTTATCTGGTGAAGTTGGGCGTTGGTGTGGTGCACCTAACATATGCGGAACAGATGGACCGTAAATATCCGCATCTAAAATACCCACACGAGCACCTTGAGCTTGTAAAGCAAGGGCAAGGTTCACCGAAACAGAGGATTTACCTACCCCACCTTTACCTGAAGTCACCGCGATGATGTTCTTCACGCCTTTTACAGCAGGTTGATTATTCGCACGTTTTAAGGTTGCAATTTGATAATTCACCACCCATTTGATTTCTTTGCTATCTGTTGCTTTTAATAACGCATCAGAAAGTTGCTGTTTCACTTGCTCCACACCAGTGTTCCATGCAAAAGGCAATTGTAATTCAATGCGTAATACGTCACCGCCTTTTTCTACTTTCTTCAAAGTATTTAATGCGATTAAGTCTTTTTGCAAACTTGGATGTTGGAATTGTTGGAAAACTTGCAGAACTTGAGATTGTTGTTCTGCCGTTAAAGTTTCAGAAAAAGCAGTTGCCATAATATTCCTTTAATAGTAGTAGGTAGTAGAGTAAATTTGTCAGGGATATTTTACCCTTTTTACACCTCAAATGTTAAGCTAAAAGTATAACTAAACTAGAAAAAATCGTACTAATCGGGTAACATACTCGCAATTTTTGCAAAAAGAATAAGAGAAAAATAATGACAACTCAACCTCGTAAAATTTTAGTCACTTGTGCATTACCTTATGCAAATGGCGCCATTCATTTAGGCCACATGTTAGAACATATTCAAGCGGATATTTGGGTACGTTTCCAACGTATGCGTGGCAATAAAATTCATTTTGTTTGTGCAGATGATGCGCACGGTACCCCAATTATGCTTAATGCCGATAAATTAGGCATTACACCAGAAGAATTAATCGCAAAAGCAAAAGCCGATCACATACGTGATTTTGCTGGTTTCAATATTAGTTTTGATAACTACCACTCTACTCACAGTGAAGAAAATAAACAAATCACGGCTGACATTTACAATAAATTAAAAGTAAAAGGCTTCATTAAAACTAAAGTCATTTCTCAGTTATTCGATCCTGAAAAGAATATGTTCTTACCGGATCGTTTCGTCAAAGGGACTTGTCCAAAATGTAAAGCTGAAGATCAATACGGTGATAACTGTGAAGTTTGTGCTTCCACTTATAGCCCAATGGATTTAATTAATCCACGTTCTGCTGTGTCAGGTGCAACACCAATTGTTAAAGAGTCTGAACATTTTTTCTTTGATTTACCTGCTTTTGAAGGCATGTTAAAAGAATGGACTCGCTCTGGTTCACTTCAACCTGAAATTGCAAATAAAATGCAAGAATGGTTTGAAAGTGGCTTACAACAATGGGATATCTCTCGTGATGCACCTTATTTTGGTTTTGAAATCCCAGGAGCTAAAGATAAATTCTTCTATGTTTGGTTGGATGCGCCAATTGGCTACATAGCTTCTTTTAAAAATCTCTGCGATCGTGAAGGCATTGATTTTAATGAATTCTGGGGAGAAAACAGCGATACAGAACTTTATCACTTTATCGGTAAAGATATCGTGTATTTCCACAGCCTATTCTGGCCGGCAATGTTAGAAGGGAGCGAATACCGCAAACCAACCAATGTGTTTGCTCACGGTTATGTCACCGTAGATGGCGCCAAAATGTCAAAATCACGCGGTACATTTATCCAAGCTAGCACCTATTTAAATCACATTGATCCGGAATGTTTGCGTTACTACTACGCAGCAAAATTAAACGATCGTATCGAAGATCTCGATTTCAATTTGGAAGATTTCGTTCAACGAGTCAATACAGATATCGTTAATAAATTAGTCAATTTAGCGTCTCGTAATGCGGGCTTTATCACAAAACGTTTTGAAGGCAAATTAGCAGATAAATTAGAAGACGAAGCACTTTTTGCTGAATTTACTGCACAAGCTGAACAAATTGCTGCTTACTATGAAAGCCGTGAATACAACAAAGCCATCCGTGAAATTATGGCATTAACCGATAAAGCCAATAAATATATTGATGAAAAAGCGCCTTGGGTGATTGCAAAAGAAGAAGGTAAAGATGCAGAATTACAAGCGGTTTGCTCAATGGGTATCGAGCTTTTCCGTATATTGATGTCTTACTTAAAACCGGTTCTTCCAAAACTGGCTGAACGTGCAGAAGCGTTCTTACAAACAGAACTAACATGGGATAATATTGCACAGCCACTATTAGGTCATCAACTTACTCCATTTAAAGCGCTTTTCTCGCGCTTAGAGAAAAAACAAATTGATGCTGTTGTAGAAGAAACTAAAGCTCTTTTCGCTGAAGCAAACAAAGCAACAGAAAAAACAGCGGAAAAACCGACCGCACTTTCAAATGTTGAACCGATTGCTGACACCATTACCATTGATGATTTTGCTAAAATCGATATGCGTGTGGCAAAAGTACTGAAATGCGAAGCGGTACCAGAATCTAATAAGCTCCTACGTTTTGAATTAGATTTAGGTGACCATACTCGCCAAGTGTTCTCTGGCATTAAAGCAGCTTACAACAAACCTGAAGAATTAGAAGATCGTTTTGTTATTGTGGTTGCAAACCTTGCACCGCGTAAAATGAAATTCGGCGTATCGGAAGGGATGATTCTTTCTGCTGGTACTGGCGGAAGTGATTTATTCTTACTTTCAGCTGATAGCGGTGTTACTGCGGGTATGCAAGTAAAATAATTTAATATTTAGGCGACTTCAGTCGCCTTTTTTATTGCCAAATAGAATCAAATACCCTACCATGTCAATCAGCTATTTATCACGCAAATTAAAAGGAATTCATTATGACAAACGAACTTATCTGCTATAAACAAATGCCAGTTTGGACAAAAGATAAATTACCTAAAATGTTCCAAGAAAAACACAATACCAAAGTGGGAACTTGGGGCAAACTCACCGTACTAAAAGGTAAACTTAAATTTTATGAGCTGACCGAAAATGGTGATGTGATTGCTGAGCATATTTTCACGCCGGAAAGCAATATTCCGTTTGTTGAGCCACAAGCATGGCATCGAGTTGAAGCACTTTCTGATGACTTAGAATGTACGCTTGGTTTCTATTGCACAAAAGAAGATTACTTCAGCAAAAAATATAATATGACTGCAACGCATGGTGATGTGGTTGATGCAGCTAAAATTATCAAACCTTGTAAAGTGCTAGATTTAGGCTGCGGACAAGGTCGTAATTCGCTTTATTTAAGCTTAAAAGGCTATGATGTAACCTCTTGGGATCACAACGAAAACAGTATTGCCTTCTTAAACGAAACCAAAGATAAAGAAAATTTGAATATTAAGACCGCTGTTTATGATATTAACACCGCCAATATTCAAGAAAACTACGACTTCATTTTATCTACTGTGGTATTTATGTTCTTAAATCGTGAGCGTATTCCAGCCATTATTAAGAATATGCAAGAACACACCAACCCAGGTGGTTATAACTTAATTGTAGCAGCTATGTCTACACCTGAAGTGCCTTGTCCACTTCCGTTCTCATTTACATTCTCTGAAGGTGAATTAAAAGAATATTACAAAGATTGGGAATTCTTAGAATATAACGAAAATATGGGCGAATTACATAAAACCGATGAAAACGGCAATCGTATTAAATTAAAATTTGCAACAATGTTAGCAAGAAAAAAATAATTCGCTAATTTAGAAAAGAAAATGACCGCACTTTGTTATATAAAGTGCGGTCATTTTTTTATAGGATTTTAATTACTCTTCAATAGAACGTAATAATTCGTTGATACCTACTTTACCTAAAGTTTTTGCATCAACTTTTTTCACGATTACTGCACAGTATAAGCTGTATTTACCACATTTAGATGGAAGGCTACCTGATACCACTACAGAACCAGCAGGAACGCGGCCATAGAATACTTCACCAGTTTCACGATCATAGATTTTAGTTGATTGACCGATAAATACGCCCATAGAAATCACACAACCATCTTCCACAATCACGCCTTCAACGACTTCAGAACGTGCACCGATAAAACAGTTATCACCGATAATAGTTGGGTTTGCTTGTAATGGCTCTAACACACCACCGATACCTACACCACCAGATAAGTGTACGTTTTTACCAATTTGCGCACATGAACCAACAGTTGCCCATGTATCAACCATGGTACCTTCGCCCACATATGCACCGATATTTACATAAGATGGCATTAATACACAGTTTTTAGAAATGTATGCCCCTTTACGTACTGTTGCAGAAGGTACGACACGGAAACCTTCTTGAGCAAAACGCTCTTCTGTATAGTCAGCAAACTTTAATGCCACTTTGTCATAGTATTTAGTTTCTGCGCCATCAATGATTTGGTTATCATTGATACGGAAAGATAATAATACTGCTTTTTTCAACCATTGGTGAGTAATCCATTCACCATCAATTTTTTCTGCAACACGGTATTTACCGCTATCTAGTCCTTCGATCACTTCTTCGATTGCAGCACGAGTTTGTGCGTCAACTGTTTTAGGCGTGATTTCTGCACGTTTTTCAAATGCTGCTTCAATAATTTGTTGTAAATTTGACATTTTGCTTCCTATTGTCGATGTGAAATAACGGTTGATAGTTTTATCATATTTTTGACTTTCAAGCAAAAAACAACCGCACTTTCTTTTGATTTTAAGCATAAAAAAAGCGAACCTAATGGTTCGCTTTTTTCTATTTTTCGTTTAGTTAGTTAATAACAGAAACATTTAATGATGAACCGCCAACGATTCTTACGCGACGACCTGCTTGGAAGCTTGGATCTGCTTTTTGAACCACAACGATTTCTTCTCTGTTATCTTTTCTGATAACAATCTCTGCACCATTAACCTGGCTCATTTTTTCTTCAATTTTGCTACCTACAATGGCACCACCAATCGCACCAACAACAGTTGCAATAGCTTGACCTGTACCACCGCCAATTGTACCACCGGCAATACCACCTAAAGCACCGCCACCAACAGAACCAATTACACCATTGTTATCAGCTTGGATTTTAACAGGACGAACTGATACGATTGTACCATAGCTAATTGAACGCGCTTCTTTTGCTTGATCAGCTGAATAAACATCACCGCTAAAAACATCAGTATTTGCGCAGCCAGTCAAACCAATAGACATCATAAGAGCTAATGCTACTGTTACTTTTTTCATAAAGCTAACCTTCTAAAAATGAATTAGATTGGGTTTCTTGGAGACCAAGTAGAAACGTTTTTCACTCCTTGACCGTTGTCAGATACTTTCACACAAGCACCAGTTACTAAAGTTGAATCGTATTTGTGAACGATAACTTCGGTTTCACCTTCTTGTTTGTATGAGCAGTCGTTTTTACGAACGGTTAATTTTACATCATCACCTTGTAATTCGGTGAAGATAACTTGACCTTTATAAGCGCTTTCATCTTTTTGTGATTGAGATGAACAAGCTGATAAACCTAAACTTAATAAGACAGTTAATGCTAAGGTAATTTTTTTCATTACACTAAACCTCGAGTATTTTCTTTATTGTATAAGGATGAACCTTTATGCAAACATGATTTTCTGTTTTATCAACAAAACTCACTGCAATTGATGGATTGGGCAATTGCTCCCCTTCCACCTTAGGTTCGCTCACCTTCATGGTTAATTGAGTTAGTTCCTTCCATAAAAATGTATTGCAAATCCGATTAACCCAATCCTCAACAGATTCATGAGATAAAAACGGCATTACAATTTCAATATGTTCCCAAGTTTCTTGGGGATATTGTTTATTTTTAGGAAACGGTAATTCAATAACATCGACAGGCTGACCAATGAAATCAACTGGCTCATCTAATTCAATCAAATAGATAGGACGCCCATTGACGATATTATCGCTTAAAATTCTACCGCACTTTAATAACTCTGTCAGCCAATTTTTTGCTTTTTCTTCACTATTTGCTCTTAAAGCTAAATGATCGATTTGATAATCACTCAAATTCACTTTCATTACGGCAGCTAATTGCTGAATTTTTTCCTGGAATAAAGGCAATTCTTGATAAAGTGCGGTCGATTTTTCCATTAAATTTGACATTTTCTCCTGCTCTTACTTTGAGAAATCTATAAACAACGGTATCATAGCCGATTATTTTCATTATTCAATTTCAAGATTAGGAAAAACCGTGAATATTCAATCTATTTTATCCGATAAAATTAAACAAGCGATGATTGCAGCTGGTGCAGATGAACAGTGCGATGCGCTTATTCGTCAATCTGGCAAACCGCAATTTGGTGACTACCAAGCAAACGGAATTATGGCTGCGGCTAAAAAACTAGGATTAAATCCACGTGAATTTGCACAAAAAGTTTTAGATCATGCCGATCTTTCTGATGTCGCTGAAAAAACTGAAATTGCAGGTCCGGGTTTTATCAACATTTTCTTAAATCCAACTTGGTTAGCGAATAATGTTTCTGCTGCATTAAAAGATCAAAATCTTGGTGTAAGCACAAATGAAAAACAAATTATCGTGATTGATTATTCTTCACCAAACGTTGCGAAAGAAATGCACGTAGGTCACTTACGTTCTACCATTATCGGTGATGCCGTTGTTCGTACCCTTGAATTTTTAGGTCACAACGTTATTCGTGCTAATCACGTGGGGGACTGGGGTACGCAATTTGGTATGCTCATTGCTTATCTTGAAAAAATGGAAAATGAACATGCGAGCGAAATGGAACTTCAAGATCTTGAAGCGTTCTATCGCGAAGCGAAAAAACACTATGATGAAGATGAAGCGTTCGCTGAAAAAGCACGTAACTATGTGGTGAAATTGCAAGGTGGAGATGAATATTGCCGCACGATGTGGAAAAAATTAGTCGATATCACCATGCAACAAAATCAACGCAACTATGATCGCTTAAATGTCACGTTGACCGAAAAAGATGTAATGGGTGAAAGTCTTTATAACCCAATGTTACCTGCTATCGTTGAAGATCTGAAAAAACAAGGTTTAGCCGTTGAAGATGAAGGGGCATTAGTCGTTTATCTTGATGAATTCAAGAATAAAGAAGGCGAAGCAATGGGCGTTATCGTTCAGAAGAAAGATGGCGGCTTCCTTTATACTACTACTGACATTGCTGCTGCTAAATATCGTTATGAAACCTTAAAAGCGGATCGTGCATTAGTGTTCTCTGATACTCGTCAAAGCCAACACATGCAACAAGCTTGGTTAATTACGCGTAAAGCAGGTTATGTGCCAGACAGTTTCTCACTTGAACATAAAAACTTTGGCATGATGTTAGGTAAAGATGGTAAACCATTCAAAACTCGTACTGGCGGCACCGTAAAATTAGCAGATTTATTAGATGAAGCGATTGAGCGTGCAACGGTATTAATCAACGAGAAAAATACCAATTTATCTGACGATGAAAAAACAGCGGTTATTGAAGCGGTAGGTATTGGCTCGGTGAAATATGCGGATCTTTCTAAAAACCGCACGACTGACTATGTATTCGATTGGGATAATATGCTCAGCTTTGAAGGTAATACCGCGCCTTATATGCAATATGCTTACACGCGTATTCGTTCTATCTTCAATAAAGCAGATGTAAATCCAACCGCACTTGCCGAAGCGAAGATTCAGCTTTCTGATGAAAAAGAACGTGCATTAGCCATCAAATTGCTTCAATTTGAAGAAGCCGTTCAAACTGTGGGCAAAGAAGGTACACCGCATGTACTCTGTGCTTATTTATATGAGTTGGCGGGTGTGTTCTCCTCATTCTATGAACACTGCCCAATCTTAAATGCAGAAGATGAAAATGTAAAATTAAGCCGTTTAAAACTCGCTTCTCTTACAGAGAAAACCTTAAAACAAGGCCTAGAGTTATTAGGCATTAAGACAATCGAAAAAATGTAAAAAAAGTGCGGTCAATTTTGACCGCACTTTTTCTTTATATATCCACTAAAATGAGTATCGCTGCTTCTCCGCCCCACTCTTTGGGAGCTTGGTGTAACGCTCGGACTTTAGGGTGCTGAACTAACCAACGTGGAATTTGTTTTTTCAACGTGAATGTTCCATAGCCCGTCATGATGCTTGCACAATAAACATGCTCATCTTCACAAGCTAACAGCAATGCCGCTAATTCCATTTTGGCTTGCTCACGGGTTAAACCATGTAAATCCAAAAATAATTCGGGTGAAAAATCGCCACGACGAAGTTGTTTCAATAAATGGCTATCTTCTCCTTCGCGTAAATATTTGATGACACCATCATGTTCATTTAGCAATGGTTCATATTCATCGGAAAAATAGAAAAGCGTATCTTCTTTTTCTCGAATATCACGTAAATGGGATTTTTTTTGACCGCTCTTTTGACGCAGCGCCACAAAGGTATCTTGTTTGATGGGTTTGATCCCTTTTGTTTCCGCCCGAAAAAGATCGAAATCATCTGGTTCTGTCATTATTTTTCTCAATTTGTTATTTTGCTTAATGATAGCACATCTATTCTATGGTATAACTAGCCAAAATTTTTATTGAGGCACAAAATGGAAACCTTACACAATCAAGAACTTGTTGCAACAATCTTAGAAGATAATGTGGCAAGTGAATTAACAACCATTCAAGATTTTTTACGCTGGACATACAGCACATTTAACCGTTCTGATATTTATTACGGACAAGGCCATGACAATGCGTGGGATGAAAGTCTTCAATTAGTCCTAGCTGGACTTCAATTACCGCTCGATTTACCGCAAGATTTATTCAGCAGCAAACTCACTCCTTCAGAAAAAGAAACCTTAGTACAGTTAGTCTTAAGCCGAATTGAACAACGTGTGCCTGTCGCTTATTTAACGAATAGTGCGTGGTTCTGTGGATTAGAATTCTATGTGGATGAGCGTACGATTATTCCTCGCTCACCAATCAGTGCATTAATCCAAGATAAATTTGCTCCGCTTTTAAAATCTGAACCAAAACGTATTTTAGATCTTTGTACAGGAAGTGGTTGTATCGCGATTGCTACTGCTGAAGCCTTTCCTGAGGCTGAAGTGGATGCAGTCGATCTTTCTGTGGATGCGTTAAATGTGGCGGAAATCAATATTGCACGCCACCAATTAGAACACCGTGTTTTCCCGATTCAATCAGATTTATTCCAAAATCTATTCGGTCAACAATATGATTTAATTGTAACCAACCCACCTTATGTGGATGAAGAAGATTTGGCAGATATGCCAGAAGAATTCCATTATGAGCCTGAATTAGCCTTAGGTTCCGGTGTTGATGGGTTAGAAATCACGAAACAAATTTTAAAACAAGCGCCGGATTATTTAACGCCCAATGGCATGCTCGTTTGCGAAGTGGGCAACAGCATGGTAAGTCTCATTGAACAATATCCAGATGTGCCATTTGAATGGGTTGAACTAAAAAATGGCGGTCTAGGTGTATTTGCCATTAGCCGCGAAGATTTAGTGAAACATCACGATTCTTTTTAATCTCAAGTGCGGTTAAGAATCGTCGTGAATTTTGACCGCACTTACCAAATTACTGGCGCGCGTTCTTAACGCGTGCTTTTCTTTTTTTTAATAACACAATGAATTTACAAAAACTTTTACTGACTCGTCGTTTCTTTTCTACCCTTGCATTCTTTTCCATGCAAACGGTATTTTTCATCTATTTACAAGGAAAAGGCTTAAGTAACAGTGAAATAGCCTTTTCACTCTCGTTGCTTTTCTTCTGCAACCAAGCATTAGCCATTTTAGCCGGTATCTGGGGCGATCGTTTTGGACTGGCCAAAATGATGTTGCTTGGATGCTTTTTAGATGTGATCGCCTACATTTTCTTTCTCTCTGCAGACAATTACATTCTGCTTTTAATTGCCACTACCTGTTTTGGCTTAGGCAGCTGTTTGTTTGGTACCAATGCGAAAGCCTGCCTATTGGTGCTCGCAGGCGAAGAATACAAAGAGAAAACTCGATTACAGGGAAAATATTTAAAAGTCTCCTCTATGTCGTCTATGTTTGCACCTTTATTGGTGATTCCTTTTATCAAATACAATCATATTGAATGGTTGATTTGGGTCTGCTTTGCGATGGAAGCGGTTCTCTTTGCCTTAATGGTAAAACCGTTTTATCAAATCCAAACTTTGCAAACCTTAGTGAAATTTCGCTTTGCCCAAATAAAAGAAATCATCACCAAAGAATTTTTATTGGTACATTTGATGTTGTTTATTCCTCTTTCCATTTCAACATCATTCTTTGTAATCTTCCCGTTCCTGTTTGATAACAAATTAGGCATGCCGGAACACTCCCCCATTGCACTTTTCGTAAATGGTTTACTGACCATGTCATTACAAAGTTATTTTTCTCGAAAAATTAATTTAACGATTAAACAAACCCTATGGGTGGCACCAATCTTGGTTGTTGGTATTATCTTGCCTTGGTTTATTACGTTGAAATATATTTCTGTGGTTTCTGCTTATATTTACTTAGTCATCTTCACGGTGATTGAAGTCTATGCTTTAACGGCGATGGCGAATTTATTAGTAAAATTTGATAATGGTACCAATCGAGGCTTTATCTTTGGCTCATCACGATTATTGCTTTCTATCGCAACAGTCATCGTCATGAACTTAGTGCCACATTTATTTTTATTGTAAAAAAGAGCGGTCAGAATTCGCCTTAAATTCTGACCGCTCTTTTATTTTTGCTATTTTACTTCACATCTAATTCGACATTATCAAACAATTTCTTCACGGCATTGTTATCACGCAATCTCTCGGCTTTTTCAACCATTGGACGCGTTAAGTGCGGTGAGAAAAATTCGATAAAATCATACATATAGTTGCGTAAAAAAGTGCTGTGTTTAAACGCAATTTGCGTCATACTTGCACGGAACAAATGCCCTGCATCAATCGCCACTAAATCCGTATCGGCTGGTGTATGCGCCATAGATGCCATGATACCTACACCTAATCCTAAACGCACATAAGTTTTAATCACATCAGCATCCGTTGCAGTAAACACAATATTCGGCAGAATCCCCGCGCGGTTAAACGCATAATCCAAATCAGACACACCGGTAAAACCGAAGGTATAAGTGACTAACGGATATTTACCTAATTCTTCAACGGTAAGCTCTTTCACTTTTGCTAAAGGATGATCAGGTTTAACAATCACCGAACGATTCCATAAATAGCAAGGCAGTTGGATTAAATCATCGAAAAGATACGGCGCTTCTGTCGTAATCGCTAAATCTACTTCGCCAGAAATCAACGCATCGTGAATTTGAGTCGGTGAACCTTGATGAATATGCAAGCTCACATCCGGATATTGTTTAGAGAAACGTTCCACCACACCTGGCAGCATATAACGCGCTTGTGTATTGGTTGTCGCAATGCGTAACACGCCATGATTCGGACAGGTATATTCATTGGCAACCGATTTAATGCTTTGTGCTTTCACCAAAAGCTCACGGGCAATAGCTACAATCTTTTTACCCGCTGGTGTAATAGATTTAATGTGTTTACCATTACGTTCAAAAATCTCTAAACCCAATTCATCTTCTAACAAACGAACTTGTTTACTAATACCGGGTTGAGAGGTATAAAGTGCGTTGGCCGCTTCTGTCACGTTTAAATTTTGGTTTACAATCTCAACAATGTAGCGGAGTTGCTGCATTTTCATCGCGAATACCACCTATTTTTTATAGCGTTTACTTAATTCAGTATAACGTTTTACTGCTTTACGAATTTGACCTGATTTTGGTCGACGGCGAGGTTTTGTTACGTCTAATTTGGTTTCAGTTTCTGGTGGTAAGCCCACTAACTCACGTAGATAGTTGACGTTTTCCAGATCCATTTCTTCCCAGCCACCACGCGGTAAGCCTTTCATTAGCTTAATGTTGCCGTAACGAATGCGAATTAAGCGACTCACCTGAATACCTTGTGATTCCCATAGACGACGCACTTCACGATTACGACCTTCCATTAGAGTCACGTCGTACCATTGGTTAATCCCAACACCGCCCGCAAATTTGATTTCTTTGAAATTGGCTGGACCATCTTCCAACTGCACACCTTTACGTAAACGCGCTAACATGGCATCGTCTACTTGACCAAATACACGCACGGAATATTCACGTTCAACTTCACGGCTTGGGTGCATTAAACGGTTAGCTAATTCACCATCAGTTGTGAAAAGTAATAAGCCCGAAGTATTAATATCTAAACGACCGACTGCAATCCATCTTGCGCCATTTAAGCGTGGTAAACGATCAAATACAGTTGCACGACCTTCAGGATCGCTGCGGGTACAAAGTTCGCCTTCTGGTTTGTAATACATTAATACACGGCATACTTCTTTTTGTGCTTGTTGAAGGTTGATGATTCGACCATCAATACGCACTTTTACACCAGAATGTACATCAATACGATCGCCAAGAGTCGCCATTTTGCCATCGACACTCACACGGTTTTCAGCAATCATCGCTTCAATTTCACGACGAGAGCCTTGCCCTGCACGCGCAAGCACTTTCTGTAATTTTTCACCTTCTACGGTAGATTGACGAGAGGGCTTAGCTACCTTAGCTTTAGGGCTTGATTTGATGTCAGAATTGACCGCACTTTTACGTTCTTTACGCTCAAAGTGCGGTTGCTTTCCCGCTTGTTTTTCACATTCTTGTCTGACTGTTTTTTGAATAGGTTTCATCTGTTTTCCTTTGTCGCTTTCCCAAGCGTCTAAAATAAGTTAAATGAAAGGAGCGGTACTACCACTTCCTTCACGTAAAATGACTGGCGATTCTTCCGTTAAATCTACCACCGTTGTTGGCTCTTGACCTAAATAACCACCATGAATAATTAAATCCACTTGGCGTTCTAAACATTCACGAATCTCTTCTGGATCGGAATAAGTCATATGTTCATTATCAGGCAACATCAGTGAGCAAGATAGAATCGGTTCACCTAATACCTTCAATAAATCTAAGGCTATTTGATTATCCGGTACACGCAAGCCAATGGTTTTGCGTTTTGACGTCATTAATCGACGAGGAAGCTCTTTCGTTGCCGTCAAAATAAAGGTATAACGTCCCGGTGTATTGTTTTTAATTAAGCGATAAGCCACGTTACTGACCGTTGCATAGGTTGAAAGCTCGGATAAATCGCTACATACCAACGTAAAATTATGCCCTTCTGGCAATTTACGAATCGCCACAATACGATCCATCGCGTGTTTATCGCCTATCATACAACCCAAGGCATAGCCCGAATCTGTCGGATACACAATGACGCCACCTTGACGCAAAATTTCTACCGCTTGATTAATCAAACGCGCTTGCGGATTTTCAGGGTGGATATAGAAAAATTGGCTCATAATTTTGTCCTTAAAAAAACTGACGAGATTATACACCGATTTAGAGGCAGGTTATAAGAATTTGTTATAAAAACGACCACACTTTGAAAACAAATCCAAAGTGCGGTCCATTTTTTAATTATTTTATTTCAATAATTCACGGAGGGCTGAACCGATTTCAGCAAGACTTCTCACTGTCTTCACACCTGCAGCTTCAAGTGCTGCAATTTTATCTTCTGCCGTCCCTTTTCCACCACTGATAATCGCTCCAGCGTGTCCCATACGCTTGCCTTTTGGTGCCGTCACGCCAGCGATATAAGCCACTACCGGTTTTGTCACATGAGATTTAATAAACGCAGCAGCCTCTTCTTCTGCTGAGCCACCAATCTCACCAATCATCACGATAGCTTCAGTTTCAGGATCTTCTTGGAAACGTTTTAGAATATCAATGAAGTTGGATCCTGGGATAGGATCGCCGCCGATCCCTACGCAAGTAGATTGACCAAAACCTTCATCTGTTGTCTGTTGTACCGCCTCATAGGTTAAAGTACCTGAACGAGAAACAATCCCTACTCTGCCTTTTTTATGGATATTGCCCGGCATAATCCCAATCTTGCATTCATCTGGTGTAATCACGCCTGGGCAATTCGGCCCAATCATCACCACACCCGTTTCATTTAATTTTTGTTTTACCAACAACATATCCAATGTTGGGATGCCCTCTGTAATACAGACCACTAATTGAATACCCGCATCAATGGCTTCAAAAATTGCATCTTTACAAAATGGCGCTGGTACATAAATCATGGTTGCCGTAGCGCCTGTCGCTTTTACTGCTTCACGTACTGTATTAAATACTGGTAAACCTAAGTGAGTAGTTCCGCCTTTATTCGGTGAAATCCCACCAACTAACTTTGTGCCATAAGCCAATGCTTGCTCGCAGTGAAATGTCCCTTGCGCACCGGTGAAACCTTGGCAAATTACTTTTGTCTCTTTATTAATTAAAATCGCCATGATTATTCTCCTTTTGCTGCTTTCACTGCCGCTTGTGCAGCTTCCTGTAATGTATGCGCTGCAATTAAATTTACACCACTTTCTGCTAAAATTGCTCTGCCTTGTGGAGCATTGGTTCCTTCTAATCGAACCACAACAGGCACTTTTACACCGATTTCTTGAATCGCCGCAACGACCCCTTCAGCAATAAGATCGCAACGTACGATTCCACCAAAAATATTCACTAAAACAGATTTCACATTTTTATCCGTGAGAATAATTTTGAAGGCTTCAGCTACACGCTCTTTCGTTGCACCACCACCAACATCAAGGAAGTTTGCGGGATTACCGCCATATAATTTCACGATATCCATGGTTCCCATGGCTAGTCCGGCGCCATTAACCATACAGCCGATATCACCTTCCAAGGCGACATAGTTAAGCTGATATTTTTCAGCTTCTGCTTCACGAGAATCACTTTGACTTAAATCGCGTAAGGCTAGCAAATCAGGATGACGATAAAGTGAGTTATCATCAATGCCTACTTTCGCATCGAGACAAATTAAGTGACCTTCTTTCGTCACCACGAGTGGATTCACTTCAACTAAAGAAAAATCTTTTTCGATAAAAAGCTGCGATAATTTCACAAAAATAGCAGCAAATTGTTTATTTTGCTCGCCACTTAAACCTAGTTTAAAGGCTAATTCACGACCTTGATATGGCATACCACCAACCAAAGGATCAATGGCGACTTTATGGATTAGTTCAGGCGTTTCTCTTGCCACATCTTCAATATTCATGCCACCAGCTGAAGACGCCATAAAAACGACTTTCTGTGAAGCACGATCAATCACTGCGCCTAAGTAGAGTTCTTTATCAATCTGGCAGGTTTCTTCAATATAAATGCTATTAACGGGTTGGCCTTTTTTATCGGTTTGGAAGGTCACTAAATGCTGTCCAAGCCATTTATCCGCAAAAGCACGCGCTTCTTCGGTATTATGTACAAGTTTCACACCACCAGCTTTTCCACGTCCACCTGCGTGAACTTGACATTTCGCTATCCAAACATCGCCATTCAGCTGAAAGAGCGCCATTTCAGCTTCGTCTGCTGTTTGACATACGACACCTTCACTCACAGGCAGATCATATTGCTTAAAAAGCTGCTTGGCTTGGTACTCATGTAAATTCATATTTCCTTCCTATTTTGATGTTGTTTAGTGAAACAAACAAAAATTTGACCGCACTTTGTTTTATTTTAAATTCTGGGCTTGCTCTTTACATATTGAGTTATATACTGAGCCAGAATAACCACAATCCATGTTAAGGATAACAACATGCAAACAAAAAAATCAAGCAATCTTGCGATTGCGCTCATTTGGTTTACTGCTGCTATTTCAATGGCAGAAATTCTCACTGGTACTTGGTTTGCTCCTCTAGGGTGGCAACAAGGTTTAATTGCCATCGTCGTTGGGCACTTTATTGGTGGTTCGATGTTTTTCTGTGCAGGTTACATCGGTGCAAAAACCCAAAAAAGTGCCATGCAAACGGTACAAATATCATTTGGTGAAAAAGGTTCTGCCCTTTTCTCTTTACTCAATGCCATGCAACTGATGGGATGGACTGCTGTCATGATTTATATGGGGGCTGAAGTCATTTCTATCTTAAATCAAACAGCTGATGCTTCCATCTTTCCATTCCTTACACTTGGCTTAGGCATACTCATCATACTTTGGCTACTACTCGGCTTCACTAAATTAGGTATCTTCAAAAGCCTCTCACTTGTCACCATGTTTTTACTGATGCTGTGGCTAAGTATTCAAGTAGCTAATAAGCCATTTATTGCCATGGACGTTGCACAAAATATTAAATTTGGTACTGCTGTAGAAATTGCCGCCGTCATGCCACTTTCTTGGTTACCAGTAGTATCTGACCACACGAAGAACAGCGAAACACCATTTAAAACGACCGCACTTTCAACGCTGACTTATACCGCGACCAGCTGCTGGATGTATGCTCTCGGCTTAGGTGCAGCATTAGTAACCGGTAAATCTGAAATCTCACAAATTCTTTCTCTTGCTGGTGTAAGTGTTATTGGTGTATTAATTGTCATCGCCTCTACCATGATTAACACTGCACTTCCCGCCTATTCCACCGGCATGAGTTTAAACAATATTTTCCCTCAATTAAAAGTCACGCCAATCTCCGTACTTACCGTGATTGTGGGCATTATATTAGCCTCAATCTTACCAGTGACAGAATACGAACATTTCTTGTTCTTTATTGGTTCAGTATTCGCGCCAATGATCGCTGTGCTTATCGCTGATTTCTTTGTGCTCAAACAGCATGATGTTAAAAAATCAGTTGATAGTGTTGGACTCGGCGTTTGGTTTGTCGGCTTCGTACTCTATCGTTTCCTTATGGCAAAAGGTTGGGAAACCGATTTAGGTCTGACTTTCCCTGTTATCATCATTACCTTTATCTTAGCAATCTTAGTACGTAAAATAGCTAAATAAAGGTTGGATTTTAATTATAAAAAGGCGGGCATTGTTCCCGCCCTTTTATTCACATCAATGTAAAAAAGGCTTTTCCCCTCAAAAGAGAAAAGCCTGTGTGCTTAAATTTCTAATAATAAACGAGTTGGATCTTCTAATAAGTCTTTAATCGCCACTAAGAAACCAACTGATTCACGACCATCAATTAAGCGGTGGTCGTAAGATAATGCCAAATACATCATCGGACGAATCACCACTTGACCATCTACCGCAACCGGACGCTCTTTGATGGCGTGCATGCCTAAAATCGCACTTTGCGGAGGATTGATAATTGGTGTGGACATTAAAGAACCAAATACACCGCCATTAGTAATGGTGAAGTTACCGCCTGTTAAATCTTCAACGGTTAATTTACCATCACGGCCTTTTTCTGCTAGTGCCTTAATTTGTTTCTCAATATCCGCCATGCTGAGTTTATCGCAGTTGCGTAATACAGGTGTTACCAAACCACGCGGCGTTGAAACGGCAATGCTAATATCAAAATAGTTGTGATACACAATGTCATCACCGTCAATTGAGGCATTCACTTCTGGATAACGTTTTAACGCTTCAACTACAGCCTTGATGTAGAAAGACATAAAGCCTAAACGTACACCATGCTGTTTCTCAAATTTCTCGCCGTATGTTTTACGTAATTTCATAATCGGCTGCATATCCACTTCATTGAATGTAGTGAGCATTGCGGTGGTATTTTTCGCTTCCAATAAACGTTCCGCAATACGTTTACGTAAACGGGTCATTGGTACGCGTTTTTCTGAACGAGAGCTATATGCCACGGTGCTAATGGTATTCTGCTCTGTTGCCACATCTTGTTTTGCTTTTTGAGCATCACGTTTTGCCACTTCACGCGCAATATCTTCACGGGTAATACGGCCTCCCACACCAGAGCCTTGAATTTTCTCTGCATCTAAATCGTGTTCAGCTAATAAACGACGAATAGCTGGACCTTGATCAGCTGAATTATTGTGACTATTTTCAATGGCTGCTCTTTGACGATCCGCAGGAGTTGGTTCATTGTCTTTCACTGTTTCAGATGAAATATCGCCAGCCTGTTGAGTAGAAAGTTTACCTAAAAGCTGTTTACTTACTACGGTTGCACCTTCTTCTTGAAGAATTTCAGTCACTACGCCATCGCTTAAGGCTGGTACTTCAAGTACCACTTTATCTGTTTCAATTTCTACTAATACTTCGTCACGTTTTACCGTTTCACCAACTTTTTTATGCCATGTTGCAACAGTTGCATCCGCAACGGATTCCGGTAAATCTGGAACAAGAATTTCGATTATCATTTTATTTTCCTTTAAATTATTCTTTCTTTAAAAATTACTGAAATTTCGACCGCACTTTTACAGTGTCAACGCGTCTTCTACCAATTGTTTTTGCTGTTTGGTGTGTAAAGACATATAACCTACCGCTGGTGAAGCAGAGGCAGGACGACCTGCATATTTTAACTTCACATGCTCTGGAAGCGAGCTGTCAAAGTTATGCTTACTACAATACCAAGCGCCTTGGTTTAATGGCTCTTCTTGACACCATACATAATCCGTCACATGAGCATAAGGCTCTAATGCTTTCTTCACATCTTCATGTGGATACGGATAAAGCTGCTCAATACGAATAATCGCCACATCGGTTTGGTTATTCGCACGACGTTGTTCCAAGAGATCGTAATACACTTTACCTGAGCATAGGACGACTCGTTTAACTTGTTTCGGATCGATGTTATCAATTTCACCAATGACTGTTTGGAATGTGCCATTTACTAATTCATCTAAACTTGACACGGCAAGTGGATGACGTAATAAAGATTTTGGTGAAATACCAATTAATGGACGACGCATTTTACGGATCGATTGACGACGTAACATGTGGTAAACCTGTGCTGGTGTAGATGGAATACACACTTGCATATTCTGTTCTGCACAAAGTTGTAAATAACGTTCTAAACGAGCGGATGAGTGCTCTGGGCCTTGGCCTTCATAACCGTGTGGTAATAACATCACCAAGCCACACATTCTCCCCCATTTTTGTTCACCAGAACTGATAAATTGGTCAATCACGATTTGTGCACCGTTTGCGAAGTCACCAAACTGTGCTTCCCAAATGGTTAATGTTTTTGGATCTGTTGTCGCATAACCATATTCAAAAGCCAATACGGCTTCTTCGGATAATACTGAATCCCACACCTCAAAACGACCTTGGTTGGCATGTAAATGTGTTAATGGCACATAGCCTGTCCCGTCATTTTGGTTATGCACAACTGCATGGCGATGGAAGAACGTACCGCGCCCCGCATCTTCACCCGATAAACGGACATTAGCGCCTTCATCTAATAGGGTTGCGTATGCCATAGTTTCCGCCATACCCCAATCGAACAATTTCTCGCCTTTTGCCATTTCACGGCGGTCAGCATAGATTTTTTCGACACGAGGATGGGCACGTAAGGTTTCTGGATATTGACTAACACGCTCCGCTAAAGTTTGGAAACGTTCTTGTGGGAATTTGCTTTCGTAAGGGGATGTCCAGTCATAGTTGAGATATTGCAACCAGTCCATTTGGGCAATATCCATTTCTCGCCATTCTTTCACTACACGATCGCCGTTATCTAAAGCATCACGATAGAGATTCATCATTTCAATGGCTTCTTCTTCGGTGATTACCCCTTCAGCAATTAAACGATCTGCATAGACTTTACGTGGCGTTGGATGTTTTTTAATGATGCTATACATCATTGGTTGAGTGGCTAATGGTTCATCAGCCTCATTATGACCATGACGACGATAAGAAATCAGATCAATGAAAATATCGCGTTTGAATAAATTACGATATTCCACCGCCATTCTCGCCGCAAAAGCCACTGCTTCAGGATCATCACCATTCACATGAATAATCGGTGCCTGAATCATTTTCGCGATATCAGTACAATATTCTGTTGAACGGGTGTCATTTGGGTTAGAGGTGGTAAAACCAATTTGGTTATTGATCACAATACGGATTGTGCCACCAACGGTATAACCACGAGCATTAGACATATTCAAGGTTTCTTGTACAACACCTTGTCCCGCTACCGCGGAATCCCCATGAACAGTAACCGCTAATACTTGATTACGCTCTGTATCGTTCTTTTTCGTTTGACGAGAACGTACCGCACCAATAACCACTGGACTAACAATTTCTAAATGCGACGGGTTAAATGCAAGGGTTAAATGTACGCGACGCTCACCGACTGCGAAGTCAGAAGAGAAACCTTGGTGGTATTTCACATCACCTGTACGCTCGCCTGAATGTTTACCCGCAAACTCGTCGAAAAGATCTTCTGGTTTCTTACCGAGCACGTTTACTAACATATTTAAACGACCACGGTGTGCCATACCAAACATGACATCTTGTACACCTTGTTTGCTTGCATGACGAATAATTTCTTTCATCAATGGAATAAAGGCATCACTTCCCTCTAAAGAGAAACGTTTTGCACCCGGGAATTTTGCACCGAGATAGCGTTCTAAGCCATCTGCAGCGGTCAATTCACTTAATAAATTAATTTTTTCTTCTTTGGTAAAGAGCGGTTTATTTAATTGGCTTTCTAATTTGCTTTGTAGCCAACTTTTTTGCTCCATATCTTGAACATGCATAAACTCAAGACCAATCGAACCACAATAGGTCTCTTTCAGCATTTCAGCTAAATCACCTAACTTGATGTTATCGCGATGATAGACGTAGTGATTAATATTGAAGGTTTCATTGAGATCCTGCTCGGTAAAACCGTGATAACGGTAATCCAATTCAGGTGCGGTGGAGACTTTCCAACGATAATAATTGATTGGGTCTAGTTTTGCTTCTAAATGACCGCGGAAGCGATAAGCGTTGATAAATTGGAGGACTTTGACTAATTTTGCACTGGCTTCTGGATCGATAACCGTCACGGCTTCTGTTGTATTTTCTCGCGCTAAACGACGGAAATAATCACGGACTGGTGAATGTGGTTGCTCTACTGCGGTTGTTTTCGGCAATGCATCAAATGTGGCACGCCAGCTTTCATCGACTGAAGATGGGTCTTCTAAATAACGTTCGTATAATTCCTCAATATACGATTGATTAGAACCACCTAAAGCGGTTGAAGCCAACCATTCATCAAAGGCATTGTAATGCTGCATATCTACCCCTTGTATTACATGATGTTGTCCGCCCATTATACATAGGATAAAAAAAGAAATAATCCTCAAATCACACTTTGTTACAATTTTGTGATCTACTTCAATAAAAAAACCGCACATAAAGTGCGGTCAGTTTTATCTATGTTTTCTTAGAAAGTTAAGAATGGGGTGATTTTTTCAATTGTAGCTTCACCGATACCATCAATATTTGAAAGCTCGGCAGCACTTTTGATTTTGCCCACTTTGTTACGGTAATCAATAATCGCTTGTGCTTTTTTCTCACCGATGCCAGAAAGTTTTTGTAATGTTTCTGCATCTGCTTTATTGATATTTACTTTAGCAGAAGAAGCCACTTTCTCTTTAGCTGGCTCTTTTGTTGAAGTCGCTTTTTCTTTCACTTCTTTTACTTTATCTGCGGCTTTTGTTTTTGCGTCAGACGCTTTTTCTTTCGCACTCTCTTTCACTGAATTTAATTTTTCAGTGGCTTTGTCTTTCATAGATGGTTGATTATTCTCAGTCGCTTTTTCTTTTAAAGCAGATGCCTTCTCTTTTACTGCATCTTTTGCAGAAGTTGCTTTATCTTTCATTGCATCTTTCGCAGATGTTGCTTTTTCTTTAGCTTCAGTTACTTTATCTAATGCATTTGATTTTGTTGAACTCGCACTATCAGCCATTGATTTAAGCTTATCATTTGCCGCATTTTTCACGTCAGCTTTTGTACTTTCAACCATTGATTTTGAATTAGTTACGACTGATTCTTTTGTTGGTAATACAGATGTATTCGTTGCCAATGCAGAACCAGATACGGCTAATGCAAGTGATGTTAATGTTAAAAGTGATTTTAAAGATTTCATAAAAACTCCTGTTTTGTTATTAATAGATTCGACAAGCGAACCTGTATGCTAAGACTTATCTTAAGAAAATTAGTTCAAAACAAAAAAACGCCCCTAATAAGGAGCGTCTTTAAATTTAATACTGACTAGTCATCGCTTGAGAAGATAGAAAGTAATCTTAATAAGCTAATGAACAAGTTGTAAATTGACACATAAATACTCACAGTTGCACGAATATAGTTTGTTTCGCCACCGTGAATAATATTGCTGGTTTCATAGAGGATTGTCATTGTTGAGAACACCACAAACAATGCACTGATCCCTACCGCTAGTGCTGGAATTTGGAAGAAGAAGCTTGCCACAATCCCTAACAATAACACAATAAATAATGAGAAAATCGCGGTAGAAAGGAAAGACATATCTTTCTTCGTTGTAAGCACATAAGCTGAACAAGCAAAGAAGACGATTGCTGTACCTGCGAATGCAAGCATAATTAAATCTTCCATTCCTCTCGCCACATACATGTTTAAAATTGGCCCGATGGTATAACCCATAAATCCAGTGAACGCGAATGCAGCCAAGATTCCCCATGCACTATTTGCTAAACGGTTTGTGACAAAAAGTAAACCGTAAAAACCTACAAGTAACACGATAAGATTTGGATAAGGCAAGTTTAAGCTCATAGAAATATAAGCAACAACTGCCGAAAATGCCATCGTTAATCCCAATAAGAAATAGGTATTACGTAGCACTTTATGTGTGCTAAGTAGTGATTCTTCCTGTGAATTAACAACAATGCGAGATTGCATAAAAGCTCCTTATTTTATAAAGAATAAAGTTGATGAAACATCAATCCGTAAAGTAAGGGCTATAGGTCAAAAAGTCAATGGTAAATCAAGAATTTGTTTTAATTTTTAAATTTAGGAAGGTAAAAGTGCGGTCAACTTTTAAAGTTATTTTTTATATGCGTTATAGTGAATAAATTAACTTACTCAACAAGCTGAATTACATTATAATGAGCATTCTATTTACTCCACATCATGGACATTATATGAACAGCAAAAAATCTTATCTCTCTATTTTTGGCATCATTCTTGCAGTTGGATTGATGGCATCAGCGTTTATCTTAGGTAATCAATTTAAAAATTTACGCCAAACCGGCTCTATATCAGTAAAAGGATTGGCTGAAAGTCACTACACCTCAACACAAGGTACATGGGTTATCCGCGTAACAGGTTGGGGCGCGACTTATAATGACGCAATGGCAGCGAATCAAAAAAACTTGAATGAAGCCGTTCGTTTCCTTAAAGCACAAGGTTTCGCTGATGAAAATCGAGAAATCACAGAATTAGATGTTTCTACTCATACTGACTATTATGAAAATGAAAAAGGTGAAACCAAAAGTAGAGACAATGGCTTTGATGCATCAAGATCAATCCGAATTTCAACTAAAGAATTGACGAAGTTACAGAAAGCCCTCACCAATATTCACCAATTGGTTGCCAACAACCAAGATATTAGTTTTGGTGATCCAAATTATTACTTAGAAAATCTTGAACAAATTAAGCGTGAATTAATTTCAAAAGCAACACAAGATGCACATGTTCGCGCTGAAGAGTTTGCGAAAACCAGTAATGTAAAAGTTGGCGTATTAAAATCCGCTTCACAAGGGCCATTCTACATTCAAGCGCCAAATCCCGATGCGGATGACTCTAGCGATTACACTGGTAGCTACGACACAAGCACAATTGAGAAAAAAGCACGCTTAGTCGTTACCATTGAATATGCCATTGAATAATCATTAATATTTACTAAACATTCATAAAGATAAAGTGCGGTCAGTTTCATCATTAAATTTGACCGCATTTTCTTTTAACGAGGAACAACCATGCTACTCCCTACCCTACAATCTGCAAAATTAATTCGCCGCTATAAGCGTTTTTTGACTGATATTGAATTACCAAATGGCGAAGTGATCACGATTCATTGTGCAAACACTGGCGCAATGACTGGCTGTGGTGAAAAGGGTGATACCGTTTGGTACTCTCATTCTGATAGCCAAACGCGCAAATATCCGCATAGTTGGGAATTAACACAACTAGAAAATGGCCAACTTGTTTGTATTAACACGCACAGATCCAACCAGCTAGTCTTTGAAGCCTTGCAAAATAAACAAATCAAGGAACTGGCTATGTATGATGAAATTTATCCTGAAGTGAAATATGGTGAAGAAAATAGCCGTATCGACTTCTTACTTAAAGGTGAAGGATTGCCAGATTGTTATGTTGAAGTGAAATCAATCACCTTCGTAAAAGGTACATTAGGAATGTTTCCCGATGCGGTGACTACTCGTGGTCAAAAACATGTTCGTGAGCTTCTAGCGATGAAAAAACAAGGACATCGAGCGGTTGTCCTCTTTGCTGGATTACATGATGGTTTCGATCGTTTTAAAATCGCTGAGTTTGTAGATCCTGAATATGATCGCCTTTTAAAAGACGCCAAATCTCAGGGCGTTGAAGCTTATGCTTATGCGGGAAAATTTGAAATCTCAGATGGAATTCCGACCGCACTTTCTCTCACAGAAAGCGTACCTTACATCGATTAAAAAATAATTGAGAATTATTTGCATTTTATTATTGACAATGTTTTTGATAATAGTTATCATCTAGCCATTCCAAAAACAAACAGATAATCACTCCAACTTCACGCCTATTTCCCCACAAATAGGCGTTTTTTTTCATCTCAATCTTTTCATTTCAGCCATATTCTCTATAATGTAGCCTTTAATATTAAAATAACATTAGGAAATAGAATGACTGATATTAATACCGTTCTCGCAGAACTAAAACGCGGTACTGATGAGATTCTTTCTGAAGCGGATTTAATCGAAAAACTGAAAGAAAATCGCCCTCTTAAAATTAAACTTGGTGCAGACCCTACTGCTCCGGATATTCACTTAGGGCATACCGTGGTATTAAACAAACTTCGTCAATTCCAACAATTAGGTCACGAAGTCTATTTCTTAATCGGTGATTTCACGGGTATGGTCGGTGACCCATCTGGTAAAAATACCACTCGTCCACCGCTTAGCCGCGAAGATGTGCTTCGCAATGCGGAAACCTATAAAGAACAGATTTACAAAATTCTAGACCCTCAAAAAACAAAAATCGTATTCAACTCTGAATGGTTGGGTAAATTGGGTACTGAAGGAATGATCCGTTTAGCAAGTAACTACACCGTAGCGCGTATGCTAGAACGTGATGACTTCAAAAAACGTTTTGGTAACAACCAACCTATCGCAATTCACGAATTTATTTATCCTTTATTACAAGGCCATGACTCTGTTGCTTTAGAAGCTGACGTGGAACTTGGTGGTACAGACCAAAAATTTAACTTACTGGTTGGTCGCGAGTTACAAAAATCAGCCGGTCAGAAACCACAGGTAGCGATTACACTTCCATTACTTGTTGGTTTAGACGGTGAGAAGAAAATGTCTAAATCATTAGGCAACTATATCGGCGTGACAGATGCACCAAGCGATATGTTCGGTAAAATCATGTCGATCTCGGATGACTTAATGTGGGATTGGTACAACTTACTTTCTTTCCGTCCACTCACTGAGATTGCTGAATTAAAAGCAGAAGTAGCAAATGGTAAAAACCCACGTGATGTGAAGATTTTACTAGCCAAAGAAATCATTGCACGTTTCCATGATGAAGCAGCGGCAGAGGCGGCTGAACAAGAATTTATTAACCGTTTCCAAAAAGGTGCGATGCCGGATGAAATGCCTGAATTCACCTTTGAAGGCGAAATTGGTTTAGCAACCTTATTAAAAGAAGCAGGACTGGTTCCTTCTACTTCTGAAGCGATTCGCTCAGCGAAGCAAGGTGGTGTGAAAATCAATGGCGAAAAAGTCGAAGACATGAAAGCCAATGCACCAAAAGGCACGAATGTTTACCAAGTCGGTAAACGTAAGTTTGCACGCGTGACCATCGCATAAAACACCTATGAAAATGACCGCTCTTTTTAAGTGCGGTTATTTTTTAACTGATATCCACAATAGAAGGAAAATAATATGAGCCAAAAAATCTGGGTAACAGGCGATGCGGTTGTCGATCTTATTCCTGACGGTGAAAATCATTATTTACGTTGTGCCGGTGGCGCCCCTGCAAATGTGGCTGTTGGAGTGGCACGATTAGGCAGCCCGAGTGCCTTTATTGGTCGCGTAGGTAACGATCCCCTTGGCCAATTTATGCAAGACACCTTAAATGCGGAAAATGTGAATACACAACATATGATTTTAGATCCGCAACATCGAACCTCTACGGTTGTAGTCGGCTTAGATAATGGCGAACGCAGCTTTACCTTTATGGTAAACCCAAGTGCGGATCAGTTCTTACAAGCAAGCGATTTACCGCCTTTCCAACAAGGTGAATGGCTACATTGCTGCTCTATTGCGCTGATTAATAATCCATCTCGCGAAGCCACCTTTGAAGCAATTCGTCGTATTAAAGCTGCTGGTGGTTTCTTCTCTTTTGATCCAAATCTACGTGAATCACTTTGGTCTAGCCTAGAAGAAATGAAAACCGTGGTAATGGAAGCCGTTGCATTGGCTGATGTATTGAAATTCTCTGAAGAAGAATTAACGCTTTTAACCAATACTGATAGCCTTGAAAAAGCCTTTGAAAAGGTGACCGCACTTTATCCTGAAAAACTAATTATCGTGACCTTAGGCAAAGATGGTGCACTCTATCACTTAGAAGGTAAAAAAGATGTAATTGCCGGAAAAGCCTTACAACCGGTTGATACAACAGGCGCAGGTGATGCCTTCGTTGGTGGTCTGCTTGCGGGGCTTTCACAGCATCCAAACTGGAAAGAAAATGATGTACTTGTGCAAATTATCCGTCAAGCCAATGCTTGTGGCGCCCTTGCTACAACAGCAAAAGGGGCGATGTCTGCGCTACCCAATAAAGCACAATTAGCAGCGTTCCTAGCCAACTAAGGATTAAAGGTGCAAATTATTTATTGCACCTTTGATACCCGATCACATTAACGAGGCACGATCACGATGATTATTTTCAATAATGGCAAATACAAAAGCATCCTAGCCGCAGAAAAAGGCGAGCTCGCAGAAATTGCTGAAACCGTGCAAAAAGACAAAGATTTTCGACCGCACTTTCATATTGCCCCACCAACTGGCTTAATGAATGATCCGAATGGTTTGATCTTTGATGGTGAAAAGTATCATCTGTTCTACCAATGGTTTCCATTCGATTCAATTCACGGGATGAAACATTGGAAGCATTTAATAACGAAAGACTTCCAACATTACCAATCAGCAGATGATCTGATTCCTTGTGAGCTTTTTGAGTCTCACGGCTGTTATTCTGGTGGCGCTTTGAAAGTTGGTGACAAATTGGCCATGTTCTATACCGGCAATACTCGTCGACCAAGTAATAATCAACGCGTACCTTATCAAAATTTAGCAATTTTCAATCTTAATGGGAAATTGCTTAGCAAACGTCCGTTAATTGAAAATGCGCCTGAAGGTTATACAGAACATGTTCGTGATCCTAAACCGTATTTTACTGAAGACGGGAAAATCCGTTTTATCTGTGGTGCACAGCGAGAAAACCTCACAGGAACAGCCATTATTTTTGAAATGGACAATCTTGAAGATACGCCTCGTTTATTAGGCGAACTTTCCTTGCCTGCTTTTGACAATAAAAACGTGTTTATGTGGGAATGCCCTGACCTATTGAAGATCGGTGATAAAGATGTCTTTATTTGGTCGCCACAAGGTAAAGATCGAGAAGCTCATCAATTCCAAAATAATTATCATGCAACTTATGCAGTGGGCAAATTAACGGATTTAACCTTTGAAGCAGAATATATCGGCGAATTAGATCAAGGCTTTGATTTCTACGCACCACAAACGTTTGGTGGCTTAGATAATCAAACTTATGCTGTGCTTTTCGGTTGGATTGGTTTACCAGATTTAACCTATCCGACAGATAAATTTAAATGGCATTCTGCTTTAACCTTGCCAAGAGAATTGCGCTTAGAAGGGACAAAAATTTATCAACGTCCGATTGCTAAAATAGACGAAAATCTGACCGCACTTTCAGCGTTTCATCTCAATGGAAAAGCGGATATTGCTAATTTAGATCGTGCGTATCTTAAATTTGAGGTAAATAACCAAGCCTTTGACTTAACCTTCTTCCAAAATGAAAAAGGACAATCACTGCATCTATCTTACGAAAATGGCTTGATCTGCTTAGATCGCAGTCAAAGCGAACAAACGGAATTAATGGAGAAATTCGATACAAAACGTTTCTGCGAAATTGAAAATCTGCAGACTGTTGAGATCTTCTTTGATCGCTCGATTATTGAAATTTTCTTGAATCATGGTGAAAAAGCCATGACATCAAGATTTTTCATTGAGAACAGAGAGAATACAATAGCCAGCAATCGTCCGTTAGATTTAATGATCGGTTATTTACCGGCTATTCAATATATTTAAAAGGTTTTTATGAAACAAACTCATTTCAATTTATACAAGATGAGCAAAAATGTCCTTTTTGCTTTAACGGCTTTTTCATTGGTCGCCTGTACGACAACACCAAGTGAACCGCCAAAAAATACAGAACATTGGGCAACGCTAATCAGCGAACAAGAAAATTTATATCAGATTGATGATAAATTTTACCGTAGTGAGCAATTAGAGCCGCAATCTGAAACATTATTAAATAAGTTGAATATTCACACAATTGTGAATTTACGCTTTTTTGACCGTAATGATGATAAACAAGCATTTGGTCATACTAAGATCAACTTGATTAATACCCCATTACTAACTTGGTCGATCAGTCAAGATGAAGTGGCTGATATTCTGTGGCAAATCAAACAACACCAAAAAAATGGTGCGGTTTTAGTGCATTGTTATCATGGCGCTGACAGAACTGGCTTAATTGTTGCAAGCTACCGTGTGATTTATCAAAATTGGGATCTCAATGAAGCCAAACGTGAAATGCAACAAGGCCCTTACGGCTATCATTCTGTTTGGAAAAATATTGATAATTTCTTCACGCAAGAAAATATGGCTAAGATCAAAGCTGAATTAGATAAACGTTCTAACGCAACAAAATAAAACATGAAAGTGCGGTTAAAATTAACCGCACTTTTATTTCCAACTACGCTCTTTTATTAAAATTAATGACTATGTTTGTTCAACAACAAAACGCAACGCCATCCAATATTGTGGCGTTCAATTTTCTATTGATTGCCTTTTTAACGGGAATTGCATCTGCGTTTCAAACACCGACCCTGAGTTTATATCTCTCTCAAGAGATTCAAGTTTCACCTTTTTTTGTGGGCTTGTTCTATTCAGTCAATGCCATTATTGGCATTATCTTGAGCCAAATTCTCGCAAAATATTCTGATAAGCAAGATGACCGTCGCAAAGTGATGATTGTTTGCTGTTTGATTGCTGTGCTTGGCTGTCTGATTTTTGCTTATAGCCGAAATTATTATGTGTTGATTATTATCGGCACAACGCTATTAGGACTAGGTTCATCTGCCAATCCGCAATCTTTTGCTTTAGCGCGAGAATATGCTGAAAGTAGTCATCGTGAAGCGGTGATGTTCACCACAATTATGCGAACTCAAATCTCATTGGCTTGGATTGTTGGGCCACCGCTTTCTTTTTTCATTGCGTTAAACTGGGGCTTTGATTACATGTATTTGGTGGCAGGTTCTGCCTTTTTACTATGTGCAGGCGTCAGCAAATTATTGCCGAAAATTCCTCGTCAAAGTGCGGTTAAAAATCAAGCGGTTTTAGACAATACGCCACCAAGAAAAAGTGTGATTTACTTGTTCATCGCTAATCTATTGCTTTGGACCTGTAACAGCATGTATCTCATTAATATGCCATTATTTGTGATTAATGAATTACATTTAAACAAAGAACTGGCGGGAACATTAATGGGAACAGCTGCGGGATTGGAAATTCCTGTGATGATTTTTGCGGGCTATCTCACCAAATATTTCAGTAAAAAGCGCTTGATGATGATTGCTTTAATTTCAGGCCTCGCCTTCTATTCAAGTTTATTATTCGCAGAGCAAACTTGGCAGCTTATCGGATTACAAATGCTTAACGCAATTTTTATCGGTATTACCGCTACGATTGGCATGGTGTATTTCCAAGACTTAATGCCGACTAAAATGGGCACTGCCACCACCTTATTTAGTAATGCAGCAAAAAGCAGTTGGATTATCGGAGGACCTATTGCGGGTATTATTGCGGAAATTTGGCATTACAACTCTGTTTTTTATATCGCTGTGGCACTAATTTTTATCAGCGTAGGCTGTATGTGGAAAGTCAAATCGGTTTAGTGAAAATGAAAAAGAGCAGTCAATTTTGACCGCTCTTTTACTTTACATTATCTTAACGCCACGCTTTGAATTGATTAATCAATCCATTGGTTGAGCTATCATGGCTTGTCACTTTCTCTTTGTCTGCCAATTCAGGAAGAATTCGATTCGCTAGTTGTTTACCTAATTCCACGCCCCATTGGTCAAAGCTAAAGATATTGAAAATCACACCTTGCGCAAAAATTTTGTGTTCATACATCGCAATTAATGCACCAAGAACAAATGGTGTCATTTTTTGCACTAAAATAGAGTTGGTCGGTTTGTTACCGGTAAAGACTTTAAATGGCACAATGTCTTTTACCTCATCCAACGATTTACCGGCTTTCACAAACTCTGCTTCAACTTCTTCTTTGGTTTTACCGAAAGCAAGTGCTTCAGTTTGTGCAAAGAAGTTGGATAACAATTTGCTGTGATGGTCACCTAATGGATTATGACTTTGTGCTGGCGCGATAAAGTCACACGGGATTAACATCGTACCTTGATGAATCAATTGATAGAACGCATGCTGACCATTTGTACCCGGTTCCCCCCAAATAATTGGGCCAGTTTGATAATCACGGATAACATTGCCATTACGATCGACATATTTACCGTTTGATTCCATATTGCCTTGTTGGAAATAAGCCGCAAAACGGTGTAAATATTGGTCATAAGGTAAAATTGCCTCAGTTTGTGCACCAAGGAAGTTAGTATTCCATAAGCCTACTAACGCTAATGTCGCTGGGATATTTTTTTCTAATGGTGCAGTACGGAAATGTTTATCCATTTCATGCGCACCACTTAATAGTGCTTCAAAATTATCAAAGCCAATTGAAAGTGCGATTGAAAGACCGATTGCAGACCATAAAGAATAACGGCCACCAACCCAATCCCAGAACTCAAACATATTGTTTGTATCAATTCCAAATTCTGCTACGGCTTTACCATTGGTTGAAAGTGCGGCGAAGTGTTTTGCCACTGCGCTGTTATCTTTCGCTGCAGCTAATAACCAATCACGCGCAGAATTCGCATTGGTCATAGTTTCTTGTGTGGTAAAGGTTTTAGATGCGACTAAGAAAAGTGTGGTTTCAGGATTTACTTTTTTCAATGTTTCAGCGATATGTGTACCATCTACGTTTGAAACAAAGTGCATATTCAAGTGGTTTTTATAAGGACGAAGCGCTTCGGTCACCATATAAGGGCCTAAGTCCGAACCACCGATACCGATATTCACCACATCAGTAATTGCTTTTCCGGTATAACCTTTCCACTCACCTGAAATCACACGATCACAGAACGCGCTCATTTTCGCTAATACAGCATTTACTTCCGGCATCACATCCTTACCATCTACATAGACAGGTGTATTTGAACGGTTACGAAGTGCGGTATGTAATACAGCTCGATTTTCTGTGCGATTAATTTTCTCGCCTGTAAACATAGCATTAATCGCTTCATCTAATGCAGACTCTTTGGCTAATTGACGAAGCAATTTGAGGGTTTCTTGGTTAATTTTATTTTTTGAAAAATCCACTAAGATTTGATTTTCAAAACTTAAAGAATAATCGTTAAAACGATTTTGTTCTTGTTTGAACAAATCAGCAATCGTGGTATTAGCCAGCTGAGATTGATGAGCTTCAAGTGCTTTCCAAGCTTGTGTATTGGTTGGGTTGATGTTTTTCATGAATATTTCCTTTTAAAAATTGAATTCTTTACATTTTTGCTTTCTTACAAAAACAATTAATCGACATATTCTGTTATAACACGAGGGGTTAATTTTGTAATCAATTCATAGCTTAAAATACCACTGTATTTAGCTACCGTTTCAATTGGTAATTCCTTACCCCATAAAATCACTTCATCACCGACTTTATCTTGGCTATCTGCACCTAAATCCACCGTTAGCATATCCATTGAGACACGACCAACAATAGGAACAATACGACCATTTAGATAAACTGGCGTACCTTCTGGCACATCACGCGGATATCCATCACCGTAACCAATAGCGACGACACCAATTTTAGTATCTTTCGGACTCGTCCAAATACCGCCATAGCCAACAGGCTCCCCTTTTTTATGCTCACGTACAGAAAGCAAAGATGACGTTAAATTCATCACAGGAGTTAAACCAAATTCAGCACCTACAGTATCTGTTGGTGAAATACCATACATAATAATCCCTGGACGAATACAATCTAGATGCGCTTCTGGCCAGAATAGGATTCCACCTGATGCAGCAATGGTTCGCTCTCCCTCTTTATTTTTTGTGGCTTGAAGGAAACGAGCGAGCTGAACTTGAGTATAATCGGAATCTAACTCATCAGCACGGCTAAAATGACTGACAAAACCTAAGTGCGGTTGAATTTGAGGAAGTTTTTTCAGCTCTTGATAAAAATAATCCACTTCATCAAGTGACACACCTAAACGGTGCATACCGGTATCAATCTTCAACCAAACTTTGATTGGACTTGGTACCACGGCTCGTTTTAATGCTTCAAGCTGTTCGCGGTTATGTACCACCGTCTCAATATTATTTACTGCAATAATAGGCAGATCTTTTTCATCAAAAAAGCCTTCTAGCAATAAGATCGGTTTAATAATACCGTTAGAGCGTAAAGATAACGCCTCTTCCAAACGTGCTACAGCAAAACAATCCACCATGCTTTCTAAAGCGGATGAGACAAATACCACACCGTGACCATATGCGTTTGCTTTTACCACGGCAATAATTTTGCTGTGTGGTGCTTTTTCTTTAATAACTTGTAAATTATGTTTTAGGGCAAGCGAACTGATTTTCGCTGTTGCCGGTTTTACGTTCATTTTTCTAATCCGTTATCTCTTGCCTAATAATCATCTCTGTATTCACGCTGTTCGGCAAGGTTATCAAAGCGTGAGAATTGACCGTTAAATGCTAAACGTACACGACCAATCGGACCGTTACGTTGTTTACCGATAATGATTTCAGCAACCCCTTTATCTTCAGAATTATCGTTATACACTTCGTCACGATAAATGAACATAATCAAGTCAGCATCCTGCTCAATAGAGCCTGATTCACGCAAGTCTGAGTTTACTGGACGTTTATCTGCACGTTGTTCCAACGTACGGTTAAGCTGGGAAAGAGCTACAACGGGGACTTCTAATTCTTTCGCTAATGCTTTTAACGAACGGGAAATCTCAGCAATCTCTAAGGTTCGGTTGTCTGAGAATGCCGGTGCACGCATTAACTGAAGGTAATCCACCATAATCATGCTCAAACCATTGTTTTCGCGGTACACACGACGTGCTCGAGAGCGCAATTCTGTTGGAGTTAAACCTGATGAATCATCAATATAAAGATTATTTTTTTGTTTAAACATCCCAAACACGCTGGCAATTTTGCTCCATTCCGTTTCATCCAAATTTTGACCAGTACGAATTTTGGTTTGGTCCACGCGAGCAAGAGAGGCAATCATACGCATCATGATTTGTTCCGCAGGCATCTCTAAACTGAATACCAACACAGGCTTATCACTTGCCATGGCGGCATTTTCACAAAGGTTCATCGCAAACGTGGTTTTACCCATAGAAGGACGTGCCGCAACAATGATGAGGTCTGAAGGCTGTAAACCTGCTGTTTTCTTATCTAAGTCAACAAAGCCCGTTGTGACACCTGTCACACCGCTATGATTTTCAAGCTTACTTAAGGTATCAATTCGAGCAATAGTACTTTCCAACACGCTGATCACATTTTGTGGCCCTTCAGTTGAAGAACTGCGTTTTTCAGCGATAGCAAACACTTCTCTTTCAGCTTCATCCAACACCATTTTGATGTCTTTGCCTTTCGGAGAATAGCTGTTTTCTGCGATACGATTTCCCACTGCAATAAGCTCACGTAAAATCGCTTTTTCACGCACGATTTCAGCATAAGCCAAAATATTAATGGCATTTGGCGTGTTATTAGAAAGATCAGCGAGATAAGCAAAACCGCCTACAGAATCGCTAATGCCTTTTGCTTTAAGGGCTTGATCAAGGGTGATTAAATCAATCGGTGTTTGGTTACGCATTAATTCTTCCATGGTTTGGAAGATTGCTTTATGTGCAAAAGTATAAAAATCCTCAGCGATCACTCTTTCTGCAATACCGTCCCAATGTTGATTACTCAACATGATGCCGCCAAGTACGGCTTGTTCAGCTTCAGTGGAATGAGGCGGGATGCTAACTTGTTCAGTTTTCTGATCAGGAGATTGGATTTGTCTTTGTGATGCCATAAGGATTTCAATTTAAACTAAAAAACTGTGCTTATGATACCGCAAATACGAGGTGGTTTTAAGAAAAAAGTGCGGTCAATATTTTCAATATTTTAGATATAAAAAAACGGTAGAAAAATCCACCGCTCTTTTTTATTCATGAATGTTGATTATTCAACAGTTAAAGTACGACAAACGTTAGTTGTACCTTCTGATTCATCACCTTGTGTTAATAAAACAACATCACCTGAAACTAAATAACCTTTTTCTTTTAATAGGTTAATCGCTGCTTTTGCACCCGCAGAGCTACGAGATTCACCATCAAAATGAACTGGTGTCACACCGCGGTATAATGCACAACGGTTTAATGTTTCTTGAACACGAGAAAGTGCAAAGATTGGTAAACCTGAGCTGATACGTGACATTAATAATGGTGTACGACCAGAGTGGCTTAATGTAATGATTGCAGCGATACCGTTTAAGTGGTTTGCTGCGTACATTGCTGACATCGCGACAGATTCTTCAATATCTCTGAACTCACGATCTAAACGGTGTTTAGAAATATTGATGCTTGGCATTTTTTCTGCACCTAAACATACGCGAGCCATTGTCGCCACAGTCTCAGCTGGATATTGCCCTGCAGCAGTTTCTGCTGAAAGCATTACCGCGTCAGTACCATCCAATACCGCATTTGCCACGTCCATAACTTCTGCACGAGTAGGCATTGGGTTGCTGATCATTGACTCCATCATTTGAGTTGCAGTAATAACCGCACGGTTTAATTGACGTGAACGACGAATTAATTTTTTCTGTACGCCAACTAATTCTGGGTCACCAATCTCAACACCTAAGTCACCACGCGCAACCATGATGACATCAGAAGCAAGGATGATATCATCCATTGCTGCTTCATCAACAACAGTTTCAGCACGTTCAACTTTAGCAACGATTTTCGCGTCTAAACCTGCTTGTTTTGCTAATTCACGCGCATAGTTTAAATCTGCACTTGAACGAGGGAAAGATACAGCTAAGTAATCTACACCGATACGTGCAGCTGTGATGATATCTGCTTTATCTTTTTCAGTTAATGCATCTGCAGATAAACCACCGCCTAATTTGTTGATCCCTTTATTGTTTGATAATGGACCACCAACTGTCACTTCAGTAAATACTTTTGCACCTTCTGTAGAAAGTACTTTTAATTGAACACGGCCGTCATCCAATAAAAGAATATCACCAGGAACAACATCTTGTGGAAGAGTTTTATAGTCTAAACCAACAGCTTCTTGATTACCCTCACCTTTTGGTAATTCCGCATCAAGAATAAATTTATCGCCAACATTTAAGAAAATTTTGCCGTCTTTAAAAGTAGAAACACGAATTTTAGGACCTTGTAAGTCACCTAAAATTGCCACGGTTTTACCTAATTTTTTCGCGATCGAACGAACACGCTCAGCACGCTCAATATGATCATCTGGTGTACCGTGAGAAAAGTTCATACGTACAACATTAGCGCCTGCTGCGATAATTTTTTCAAGATTGTTATCGCGGTCTGTAGCTGGACCCATTGTACATACAATCTTCGTTCTTCTTAATTTTCTAGACATTATCTAAACTCCACAAATAGTTACAATTTAAAAAAGCTTTTTTAATTTCGGCTCATCCGAGATAAAAACCGTCGCGCATTATACGCTTAAACCACTGCAAAATCAAAACAAGCACTGAGAGTTTTTGCAACAAATTTTGGTTATTTTTTTAGCAGCTAAATTTAACTTAAAACAAATCCCCTTGTTTTCATCATTAAAACTGTTTATCATCTGCCACATCTTTTACGCGACTATAGCTCAGTTGGTTAGAGCACCACCTTGACATGGTGGGGGTCACTGGTTCGAGTCCAGCTAGTCGCACCATATTACAATCCCAAGCTTTTTAGCTTGGGATTTTTCTTTTTTCCCCCCGCTTAATTTGAATGAATCTTTTCTGAATAAAGCATACATACAAATGAAAATAATTTGCATTGATTAACGAAAACGTTTTTGCTATACTCTTGGCTCTTTAGTATCTATTGGGAAGCGATTATGAATTTTAAATTAAGCCTTATTTCAACCGCACTTTTAACCAGTTTTTCCATTTCTACGTTTGCAGAAACTGAGCAAACCGTAGATACAAACACCGAGACGCTTGAGCAAATTAACGTTCAAGATACGGGGATCAAACAAAATGGTTATCAAACGACAGGGACATCAGTCGTATCAAAAGCTGAAGTGCCAGTATTCGACACGCCAAACACAGTAAATATTCTTTCAACTAAACTGCTAGAAGATCGCAAACCTGAATCACTCATTGATGCACTTTATAACGTCAGTGGTGTAAGTCAAGCGAATACGTTAGGTGGTATGTTTGACTCTATTCAAAAACGTGGTTTTGGTGGAAACCGTGACAACTCAATTATGCGTAACGGTTTACAAGCTGGCCCAGCTAAAAACTTTAGTGCGACAACTGAAACCGTTGAAGTTTTAAAAGGACCTGCATCTGTACTTTATGGTATTCAAGATCCAGGTGGTGTGGTTAATATCATTACTAAAAAACCGCAACAAACGCCACGTTATGTTGTTGGTGGAACCTTAGGTAATCATAGCCTGTGGGGAACGCAATTAGATTTTACTGGTGGCTTAGGAAATGGTTTCGCTTACCGCTTTATCTATGATAAACAAGAAAAAGACTACTGGCGTAATTTTGGCAAAGTGAAAAATACCACTTACGCACCATCACTTTCTTGGGAAAATGATAAAACTAAAGTGCTTCTTTCTTATGAACATAAAGATATTCTTGAGCCATTTGATCGTGGTACTAATCTTTTAACCGCGACCAATGCCTTACCGGATATTCCAGTATCGCGTCGTTTAGATGAACCAAATAATGAAACAACCGCAAAAACCGATAACATTGATTTTAAAATTGAACACAAATTAAGTGATGGTTGGAAATTAAATGCGGGTTATAGCTATGCGCGTTACAAATATTTCTACGATCAAGCTCGTATTACAAATATTAACGTCACAGATGTTGCTATCCCTGCAGTTAAAAATAAAAAGGGCGAGATTACCTCTCCTGAATTAAGTGCACGTCATGTACGCCGAGAGATTGAACAGCAACAAGGTGACCAGCGTGTTCATAGTGGCACATTAAATATTGTCGGTGAATTTGGTATTGGTGATATTGCTAACCGCTTTGTAGCCGGTATTGATGCAATGCGTAATATTCGTGATCTTGGACCGATTTATAACAAAGGTATTACAAATTCAGATATTAATATTGATAATCCAAACTATACCAGCCCTGTTGCAGCACATAAAAATGGTAATGGCAACGCCTACCAATATAACTATCTCAAAACTGTTGGTGTTTATATTCAAGATACCGCCTATTTTACAGATAACTTTATTATGACGGGCGGTTTACGTTATGAGTACTTTGATCAATTTGCAGGACGTCATTGCTTAAATGCGGCAAACTGTAAAAAAGGTCAAAATCTAATAAAAACCGGAAATACCGATCAGCACGATGGTAAATTATTGTATCAATTAGGTGCCGTATATAAATTTACGCCACATATTGCGACCTTTACAAACTACTCGGAATCTTTCCGTCCACAAATGAGTGTGGCAACACCTGTTAGCGGAGATTTAAAACCAGAACAAGGTAAATCTTTTGAAATTGGTGCAAAATACGAAAACTCAGGCTTTAATGCGACACTTGCATTATTCAATATCAGCAAACGTAATGTGGCTGAATCCGTTGGTTCTGGTTCAAATGCGCAATTGAATATCGTCGGCAAACAACGTTCTCGTGGTGTGGAATTTGATCTTAATGGTCAAATTACGGATAGTCTAAGCGTAGCGGCTAACTATACATACACCAAAGTAAAATCACTTGAAAATGAGCTTTATCCTGATGCGGTAAATCAACAACTTTCTGGTGTACCAAAACATCAAGCTTCCCTATTCCTAGCTTATAACGTAGGTGAATTTGATTTTGGTAACATCCGCGTTGGTGGTGGTGCTCGTTATTTAGGTTCTTGGCATGCTTATAACAGTGATTACACAAAAGCATACAAATTACCTCATGCCGTGGTATATGATGCCTTTATTGCTTACGATACCAAAATCTCTGGCAAGAAAGTCTCTTTCCAACTTAACGGTAAAAACTTAGCAGATAAAACTTACTATCCATCCACTTCTGGTAACGCAACAAATACATTGATCCCAGTTGCATTAGGTTATGGACGTGAATTTATCTTCAACACGAAAGTTGAGTTTTAATTGAGCGCACAATACGAGGGCGAATATTTCGCCCTTTTTTCGTTTTTTACTTAATGGATAATCAATGAATTGGCAAACTGAACTTAACTCAAGTTTAAGCTGGATTTTGACCGCACTTTTCTGGGTGATTGTGTGCTTTAGCGTGACGACACTGGCACTCAAACAAACCTCATTCGGTCAGAAGTTTTGGCATATTGCATCCCCTTCGATTAATCGCCGTAACAGCATCAAAATCATCGTTATGCTACTGGTGTTGTTTACCATGATTTTGTTAGAAGTCCGCTTCAGCGTACTCAACTCTTTTTTCTATAATGGACTTTATAGCTCAATGCAGGAATTAGATGCGGATAAGTTTTGGTTCTTTGCAAAACTAAATGCCCTCTTAGTATTGGTACAAGTTATCCACTCCATCGCCGACTATTTCTTGCAACAAGTATTTGAAATCCGTTGGTTGGAAAGCTTGAATAAAGTCCTTGTTAAACGATGGTTAGAAAATAAAAAATACTATCGTCTCAAATACGAAAAAGATCTGCCCGATAATATTGATCAACGTATTGAACAAGATGCACGTGAATTTATCAGTAGCACTGTAAAAATTGTGCGGGGCATGATTAATTCGATCCTGACTACCATTGAATTCACTATCATTCTTTGGTCACTTTCTGGAATATTAAGTCTTTTTGGCTTGAATATCGAAAAAGGCGTCGTTTTCTTTATTTATGCCTTTATTATCCTCGCAACGTTAATGTCCGTTTGGATTGGTCATCCTTTAATCAAGCTGAACTTCAATAAAGAAAAACTCAATGGTGACTACCGTTATTCTTTAATTCGAGTGCGAGATAATGCGGAAAGTATTGCATTCTATCAAGGTGAACAGCAAGAACAGCATTTACTGAAAAATAAATTTGCCGAAATCATTCATAACCGTTGGGCAATTGTGTTGAGAATGCTGGGATTAGACGGCTTTAATGGAAGTGTCACGCGCGTTGCAAAACTCTTACCATTAATGCTGCAAGCGCCTCGTTTTTTCACTGGACAAATCAAACTGGGCGATATGCACCAAACTGTGCAAGCATTTAACCGATTAATGACCGCACTTTCTTTCTTCCGTTTGTTCTATGAAGAATTTACGCTTTATCAAGCGCGTTTAAATCGTCTTTATGGTTTTATGACTAAGTTAGATGAATTAGATCATTCAGAGGTTCATCAACCCATGAAATGTTCTAACCGTGTTGCGTTATCAAATTTTGGTATTAAAGATGAGCAAGGCAGATTATTACTTAATAACTTAAATATTGAATTAAAAAATGGTGATGCTTTATTAATTCAAGGTCCATCTGGCACAGGGAAAACATCTCTATTAAAAGCGATGGCGGGGATTTATCCTTTTGAGACAGTAGGGCAGGTGGAACATCCTTGTGTGACCAGTTTATTCTTACCGCAACGTCCTTATATGCCACAAGGCACACTACGTGAAGCAATTTGCTATCCTGATATTGATCCTTATCATCCTGAATTGGAAAAAACACTCGCGGATTGCTGTTTGGATAAATACCTTCATAGTCTTGATATAGATAACGATTGGCAAGCAATTTTGTCACCAGGTGAATTACAGCGTGTGGCATTTATTCGGATTTTACTGACGAAGCCTGAAGTGGTCTTTTTAGATGAAACCACATCAGCACTTGATGAGCCAACAGAGTATCTGCTTTATAAAACAATTAAAGAGCGCTTACCGAATATGATCATTTTAAGTGTTGGCCATCGTGGCACATTGCATCAATTCCATAACAAACAATTGGATTTGGCAGTCTGCATCGTCTAAATAACAAAAGGCTAAATTATATTTAGCCTTTTCTTTTTACTACGCCCGTACAATTGCTTAGAACTTGCACAATGCTTGCTACACACCCCAATCCCCCCTATAATTCCCCCAATTTTTCTAATTTCATTTTCACAATGTCAAATAAAACCATTGCTAAAAATACGCTATTTCTTTACATCCGAATGCTCTTTAATATGGGAGCGATGCTGTATATCTCTCGTGTGGTATTGCAAGTATTGGGTGTGGAAGATTTTGGTATCTATAACATTGTGATGGGTGTGGTGGTCTTATTTTCCTTTTTTAATGGCACAATGACCGCCACCACTCAGCGTTTTATTAACGTAGAAAAAGCCTCAAATGACATTCAACGTGTCAATAAAGTCTTTAATATTAGTATCTTAAATCACCTACTCATTATTTTTATCGTATTAGTGTTAGCTGAAACCGCTGGTTTATGGTTTTTAAATCACAAATTGGTAATCCCCGCTGAACGCTTGCAAGCTGCAAATATCGTTTACCAATTGGCATTAATTATTGCCCTCGTTGAAATCATCAAAGTGCCATTCAATGCCATGATTGTTGCACACGAGAAAATGGGATTCTATGCTTGGTTGGGATTAGGGGAAACCATCTTAAAACTGACCTCTGTCTTTATCTTAAGTCATATCACACATTATGATAAGTTGATTACTTATGGCTGCTTATTGCTTTCAGTCAGCTTAATTGTGCTCTCTCTTTATGTGTTATTCACTAAATATTATTTTAAAGAGGCTGCGCGTTTCCGCTTATATAAAGATTTAAGTAAAACCAAAGAAATGGTGAGTTTTTCCGGTTGGATGCTTATGGGGCAAGTCGCTTATGTGGGTTCAACACAAGGCTTGAATATGGTGTCTAACTTATTCTTTGGTGTGGCAGTCAATGCCGCTGTTGCGATTGCAACACAAGTAGAAGGTGCCGTTTACAGCTTTGTAAATAATTTCCAAATGGCAGCTAATCCGCAGTTGGTTCAGTCTTATGCAGCAAAAGATTACGATCGCAATCGCCAATTAATTCTTGGTATTTCAAAATATTCACTTTATTTAATGGCGATTCTCTCTGCGCCTGTATTGTATTTCACCCATACCTTACTGACATTTTGGTTAGGCGATCATCTTCCGCAATATACTGAACAGCTTGTACAAGCTATTATTGCTTGCTTATTAATCAGTGCGATGGCTGGGGCATTTTGGATGAGTGCATTAGCCATTGGCACATCCACTGTAAAACAATACAATATCATCGTGGCGTTAATCGATCTTTGCACGGTGCCATTGGCTTATTATTTGTTCACACTAGGTTATAATCCAGTATTTGCCTTTGTGGGTAAATTTAGTACGATGGTCATCTCACAAATCTATCGATTATATTTTATTAATAAAAAAATTAAATTTAACCACAAAGAATTTGTCTCATATTTAGTGAATGTCGGCGTGGTGTTTGGCCTGCTATTAGGTATCATCTATATATCCGATACCACCCGCAGTTATTCTTTATTGGAATTTATTGGACAATCCATCATCTTAGAAATGGTATTAATCTGTGTCATTTTAATCTTCGGATTAAACACAGCAGAAAAAAATTTCTTGTTTAGCTATTTAAAGAAAAGAGTAAAAAAATGAATCAACTCCTTATTGATTTAAAAAATAAACTGAATCCTATTGTTGAACTGATTAAAGATAAAAACGACGTATTTTATTTTGACTACCCGCTTCATTTGAACGTGGGCGATTTATTGATTTATCACGGTACAGAACAATTTTTCAAAGATCACCACATTAACGTGACCTTAAAACGCTGCGAATATGATTTAGATCTTGAAGAAGTCAAAGCAAAAATTACACCGAACACCACCATCCTTTTACATGGTGGCGGTAATTTTGGCGATCTTTATCCGCAGCATCAAAAAATCCGCGAAGAAATGGTGACTCATTTTCCGAATAATCGCATTATTGTGTTGCCACAAACCGCTTATTTTAAGCACGAAGAAAATCTACAAAAATCAGCCGCACTTTTCCGTAGCCACAGTGATTGCCATTTACTGGCTCGTGACGAAAGAACAGCGAATTTATTTGCACAATTTTCTGATCATGTTTATTTATCACCCGATATGGCGCATCAGCTTTATGGCACGATGGAAACCAAGCAAGGCACAACGGGTGAACAACTTTATTTCTTGCGTAAAGACATTGAAGCAAGTGATGTAGAAAAAAATATCTTAGCGCAACTGCCTGCCAATAGTAATGTAAAAGACTGGGAAGACATTCTTTCAACCGAAGATGATGTGGTTTTAGCATTAAGCTGGCGCATCAGTAAAATGGCAAACAAATTTGGCTTAGGTTGGCTGAAAGATCTTTGCCATCAATTCTGGTATGCCTATACTCAACGCATTGTAAAACGTGTTGCGCAAGTATTCTTAGCAAACGACAAAGTGATCACTACTCGCTTACATGGTCATATTTTCTCTTGCCTATTAGAAATCCCAAGTCGTGTTTGCGATAACTCTTATGGTAAAAATAGCAGCTATGCGAAACTGTGGACCAAAGAGTTGGATTTTGTTGAATTGGATAAATGATGTTTGAATTGAAAAAACTCATTACCGCTATGATTCTCCCCCCATTTAATATTTTAATTTTATGGGGACTTTCACTTATTCTAGCTAAATTCAATTTCAAAAAATTAAGTCGAATTTCAACCGCACTTGGTTTCTCACTACTCTATCTTTTAAGTATCCCTTACACTGCACAAGTACTTAAAGATAGTCTCATCACTGAAGATCATTTAACACTGCAAGATTACCAACAAGCTCAAGCGATCGTTTTACTTGGCGGTGGTTTGCGTGATAGCAAAGAACTTTACGCACCATTAGCTTCAACGGGTATTCAACTTGAGCGCTTGCGTTATGCCGCTTTCTTGCAAAAAGAAACGCACTTGCCATTATTAATTACAGGGGCAAGTCCAACTGGCGCCATTGAGGCAAAAATCGCCGCCGAAGAACTCCAAAACTTCTTTAATGTGCCAACCAAATGGATTGAACCTAAAGCACTTACTACTAAAGAAAATGCGCTTTTCACCAAACAAATATTGGAAAAAGAAGGTGTTCATAAGATTGTTTTAGTCACTAATGAATGGCATATGCAACGTGCAAAATTATTATTCCAACAACAAGGCTTTGATGTGTTACCTGCAAGTGTAGGTGAAGGCATTACGCCAGATAGTTACGGACTCAATATGATGCATTTTATTCCGCAAGGTGGCGCAATTACTAAAAATATGCAATTACTCAAAGAGTGGATTGGATATTGGAAAGAGCGATAAAGTGCGGTCAAAAGATCACAAATTAGATAATGTTAAGAGGAAGAAAACATGAGTCAAATTACACGCGAACAAATGCTTCAGGTATTCGAAAATCGCTGTTCAACACGTTATTACGATCCGAATAAAAAAATTAGCCAAGAAGATTTCGCGGCAATTTTAGAATTTGCTCGTTTATCACCAAGCTCAGTCGGTTCAGAGCCATGGAAGTTCTTAGTTATTCAAAATAAAGCATTACGCGATAAGCTCAAACCTTTTAGCTGGGGCATGCAATATCAATTAGATGATTGTAGTCATTTAGTGATCATTCTTGCGAAGAAAAATGCTCGATATGACACGCCTTTCTTCCGTGATGTGGCGGTGCGTAGAGGTTTACAAGGCGAGCAATTAGAAAAAGCCTTAGAAAAATATAAAGGCTTACAAGAAGTTGAAATGAAAACCGCAGAAAGCGAGCGTGCATTATTTGATTGGACAAGCAAACAAACCTACATTGCATTAGCCAATATGCTAACTGGTGCTGCCGCTATCGGTGTAGACTCTTGCCCTATTGAAGGCTTTAACTACGATAAAATGAATGAAGTTTTAGCCGCTGAAGGTCTCTTTGATCCAAGTGAATGGGGTGTATCCGTGGCAGCAACATTTGGTTATCGTGCGAGAGACATTACGAAAAAATCTCGTCGACCAATTGAAGAAATCGTCACTTGGGTTGAATAATCCATTTATTTATCCACCGAATAAGGCTGCACCACCTGTTACAACCCCCATCGTGCCATATAACAAGCTTAGTGCAAAAAAGATCATCATTGCCCCCGCAATACATTTGATCATAGCTTCGCCTTTTTGATTAGAACCTGCTAAACCATACCAATGACCTAAGCGAGTCGCGACATTTCTCGCATAGCGTACTAACGCTGCAAAAAGCGAAAGCATTAATCCTGTCCCCAAAGACATGGCAAAAGTAGCTAAAATTCCCCACCAATAAAGATCCAGCATATAAGCGAGAAAAAGCACAAAAATGGCGCCACTACACGGTCGCATACCAATGGTTAAAATCACTAAGAGTTGAGATTTTAAATCACCCGATTGCTTAAGCTGTTGATCATTGGGTAGATGTTGATGTCCACAACTACACTGCGCTTGGCTTGCTTTTCCTTGCTCATATCGAAATGGCGAAGCTGCTCCAATCTGTTTCGGTAATGATTGAATCGATGTGATACGAAAAGACTGTTTTTTCTTCAAGCCTTTCAAACCTTGAGCAATCCAATAAAACCCTAGTAACAATAATAAAATGAGTGCGCTACGCTCCAGCCATAACTGACTAAGTTTAAAATATTTAGAGGAAAGATTAAGTATCACCACCACAATGGAGGTTGCTGCAACTGCGACAAAACCTTGCATGAGAGAGGAAAGTAAACTTAAGCGTACGCTGGTTTTAAGCTGGCTTTCGTGAGTAGAAAGATAACCAGCAATAATAAATTTCCCATGTCCAGGGCCTAATGCATGTAATACACCATAAGAAAAGGCGGCAAAAATCAACCACAATCCTGCTGTAGATGAATGTGCTTGAATTTGGTGTAGATTTTCAGAAATCAGCTGATTAAAGGCTTTTTGCCAATCGGCGACTTGCACAAAAAGCCAAGGTAGCAAGGCGAAAATAATCGCTAATAAGCCGATAAAGAGTGCGGTCAATTTTAACTTCATTTTTTTATTCACATTTAATTTTTACTTTCTGCGCAAACAATACACCAAGAGAATCATCTTCATTTTTTTGCGATTTATCCAATGATGAAGCGTAGGATTTAATTTTTTCATCCACATTAGGTTCGAGCACTTCCCCTTTGCAGTTTGCAGGAAGTGCTGAAAAATCAACCGCTCTTTTACCTATTTCAGCATAACGCATTGCCACATAATAGGTGCTGTCATAAGTCATTAGCGTAAATTCATTATTTTGCAAAGTCTGTGGCTGAGCTAAAAGAAAATCAAAATAATACTCCACCTCATTTCCTTTAACACGCATGCCATAATTTTCAGGCTGTTTTTTATATTTAATTTTGTGATTTTCTTTATCAAAGACATAACTAAAGTAATGTTCATTCACAACGTTTGCCATTACCTCATCAACTAATTTCTGTTGAGCAGCTTTATCACCTTTCGTCTGCATCACATCATACAATACGGCTGAAGAGCTAGCTTCATCCAGTAGCCATTGAGTTGAAAAACCAATAAGTTGATTATCTTTCACTAAGGGTTTTGTTTGCATATCAATAAAGGCATGAGGATGTGCGAGAACCGAAAAAGGAGAAATCAGCGATAATCCAAGGAGTAATTTTTTAAACATAAATAAAAACAAAGTAGGCTAAATAATTGAATAGACAGATTTTATCACAAGCAGTTCCTAATCAAAATCGAATAAAAATCGATCTAAACGTAAAAAATCCTGTGATTTTCTTGATTTGTATCAACAAATTATTCATTCGCATTTCCATTATAACTGAAATTTATGTACTATTTGCCTCGTCAAGTGATTGCTTGATATTCATAAAGTTCCTAAATAAAATAATCATAAATATAGCTAAACTACTTTCCTACCACCCTATATGGGTGGTTTTTTTTGCCTTTCAAATAGCTTATTCCCTAAACATCAAGTAAAATAACCGCACTTTTATTCATAACATCGAGAAAATTATGTCAACGCAATTTGTATATACGATGCACCGTGTCGGCAAAGTGGTGCCGCCGAAGCGTCATATTTTGAAAGATATTTCTTTAAGCTTCTTCCCTGGCGCAAAAATCGGGGTTCTGGGCTTAAATGGTGCGGGTAAATCAACCCTCTTACGCATTATGGCGGGCGTGGATAAAGAGTTCGAAGGTGAAGCTCGTCCACAACCGGGTATCAAAATTGGTTATCTTCCACAAGAACCAAAACTTGATCCGCAACAAACTGTACGTGAAGCGGTAGAAGAAGCGGTTTCTGAAGTAAAAAATGCACTGACTCGTTTAGATGAAGTTTATGCACTTTATGCTGATCCTGATGCGGATTTCGATAAATTAGCGGCTGAACAAGCGAACCTTGAAGCCATTATTCAAGCGCATGATGGACATAATTTAGATAACCAGTTAGAACGTGCCGCAGATGCATTACGTTTACCAGATTGGGATGCAAAAATTGAGCATTTATCTGGGGGCGAACGTCGTCGTGTCGCACTTTGTCGCTTATTACTCGAAAAACCAGACATGCTCTTATTAGACGAGCCAACCAACCACTTAGATGCAGAATCTGTAGCATGGTTAGAACGCTTCTTACATGACTACGAAGGTACTGTTGTAGCGATTACCCACGACCGTTACTTCTTAGATAACGTTGCGGGTTGGATCTTAGAGCTTGACCGTGGTGAAGGTATTCCTTGGGAAGGCAACTACTCTTCTTGGTTAGAGCAAAAAGAGAAACGTTTAGAACAAGAACAAGCAACTGAAAATGCGCGTCAAAAATCAATTGCGAAAGAGTTAGAATGGGTTCGTCAAAATCCTAAAGGTCGCCAAGCGAAAAGCAAAGCACGTATGGCGCGCTTTGATGAATTAAACTCTGGCGAATATCAAAAACGTAACGAGACAAACGAACTCTTTATTCCACCTGGCCCACGTTTAGGTGATAAAGTGATCGAAGTGCAAAACCTCACCAAATCTTACGGTGATCGTACTTTAATCGACGATTTATCATTCAGCATTCCAAAAGGGGCTATCGTGGGTATTATCGGAGCGAATGGTGCGGGTAAATCTACCCTATTCCGTATGCTTTCAGGTCAAGAACAACCAGATAGCGGCTCAATTACAATGGGTGAAACTGTGGTACTTGCCTCTGTCGATCAGTTCCGTGACTCAATGGATGATAAGAAAACCGTATGGGAAGAAGTGTCTAACGGACAAGATATCCTCACTATTGGTAACTTTGAAATTCCAAGCCGTGCGTATGTTGGACGCTTCAACTTCAAAGGCGTAGATCAACAAAAACGTGTGGGCGAATTATCGGGTGGTGAACGTGGTCGTTTACACTTAGCTAAACTTCTACAACGTGGTGGTAACGTACTGTTATTGGACGAACCAACCAATGACTTAGACGTTGAAACCTTACGTGCATTAGAAAATGCGATCTTAGAATTCCCTGGTTGTGCAATGGTGATTTCCCATGACCGTTGGTTCTTAGACCGTATTGCAACTCATATTTTAGATTACGGTGATGAAGGTAAAGTGACGTTCTACGAAGGTAACTTCTCTGACTACGAAGAGTGGAAAAAGAAAACCTTAGGTGAAGCCGCAACACAACCACATCGTATTAAATATAAGCGTATTGCAAAATAAGAAATTAAAGTGCGGTCACTTTTGACCGCACTTTCCTTTTACATCTGGAGTGACTATGTTAGTTTATTTGCACATTGTTTGTGCATTTTTAAGTTTAGGATTATTAATTATCCGTGGGGGAATGCAATTAACTGGGAAAGATTGGCGAGCGATTAAACTGCTAAAAATTTTACCGCACTTAGTTGATACACTTTTAATTGCAAGTGGCTTAACGATTTTCTTCTTGGTCGGTTATCAGTTACAAAGCTGGCTCATCATGAAAATCATCATGATTGTGCTTTATATCTTCTTCTCGGCTAAATATTTTAGTCGCAAAGCTACAAATCCAAATAATGCATTTCTGGTATTTGCTGTATTAAGTTTCTTGGGGGCAATTTTCTTTGCTTACCAACCAGACTTCATGGAAAGTTAATCATAAAAAAATCCATCTTCAGTTGAAGATGGATTTTTTGTTTTATCTTAACCGCCCGCTAACTTTACTTTAAACCCTTTTTGTTCTAAAAGTTGTTTTAGTAAATCACGTTTTTCGCCTTGAATCTCAATATTGCCGTCTTTAACTGAACCACCACAACCACACCGTTTTTTAAGTTCAGCCGCTAATTTTTTCAATTCATCATCAGCTAAATCTAGCCCTGTAATCACTGAAACACCTGCGCCTTTTCTACCACTGGTTTGTTTTTGGATGCGAACCACACCATCACCTTTAGGGCGTTGCACCGGCTGCTTTTGCTCTTTAATTCGACCAACTTCGGTAGAATAAACTAAAGTACTCTCTGTCATATTACAAAAGTGATGAATTAATTGAACGAAGCACTTCTGCTGGATTTTTAGCTTGAGTAATTGGGCGACCAATCACCAAATAATCAGAACCAGAACGGATAGCCGCAGCAGGAGTCATAACGCGACGTTGATCGCCAAAATCACTTCCAATTGGACGAATCCCCGGTGTGACTAATTTAAAATCAGGGCCACAAGCATTACGTAAAATCTCCACTTCCTGTGGTGAACAAACGACGCCATCTAATCCCGCACGCTGTGTTAAATGTGCAAGACGTAAAACATGTTCAAGTGGTGAAGAGTTAATACCGATTTGTAATAAATCCAAATCTTCCATACTGGTCAATACGGTTACTGCGATTAATAAAGGCGCATCTTTTCCATAAGGCTCGAGAATTTTCTTCGCCTCTTCCATCATTTTCAGACCACCGCTAGCATGGACATCAACCATCCATACCCCTAAATCAGCCGCCGAACGCACCGCTCTTGCCACAGTATTCGGAATATCATGAAATTTAAGATCGAGGAAAACATCAAATTGACGCTCGTGTAATTGCTTAACGAAATTTGTTCCCAGTGTGGTAAACATTTCTTTACCCACTTTTAAGCGGCATAAGCTTGGATCAATTTGATCCACGAGGGATAGCGCTTGTGCTTCCGTTTCGTAATCCAATGCAACGATTACTTTGCTATTCATAATTTTACCTCACTGTGTCAATTAATTATGTTCTGGTTTGATGGATTCCCACTGTTTGCAAGAAGGACAATTCCACATTAATTTATGGGTTTGATAACCGCAATTTGAGCAACGATAACCAAAGCTTTGCTTAATTCTCTCACCGACCATTTTATGTAGCAAAATTAAGCTTTCTTTACCTCGCCCTTCCTCTGCATCATCAATTTGGAATTGAATAAAGCGGTGGAAAATAGATGTACTTGGATGTTTAGTAAGTTGTTGATAAAGTTTTGATTGTGCGGCACTCTTGCCATCTTTCTCTTCAATAACGCTTGCTAACATTAAATCGACTTTAGTATTGTTAATCTGCTGACTTGCTCGAATCAAGAATAACTCAAAGTTATCTCTCTCTCCTAATTCATCATAACAATATTTGAGCGTTTTCAGCACTTCACCAATATAAATTGGATTTTGATCAAGAATATTCTCTAAAAAGTGAATGGCTTGACGATAGTTTTTATTAGCCATTTCTAAATCAGCAAGCAGCATTGATGCTCTCACACTGGTTGGAGATACATTTAGCGCTTTTTGTAAAATACTGCGTTTTTCAACCGCACTTTCAAGTTCACCGCTTAAGGCATATTCACAATAACATTGTGCTAATTCCACATTATTTTCTTTAGGTGAGATCTTGGCAAGCTTCTCTGCGATATTAACCGCTTTTTTCCATTCTTTTGTTTTTTGATAAATCACCAAAAGCTGTTGCAGTGCATTTTCAGCAAACTCTGGTTCATCCACCATAATGGTGTAAAGCGCTTCAGCGCGGTCATAAAAACCGACTGTCATGAAATCTTTGGCTAATTGCTGTTTAGCTAATAATTTTTGTTCGAAAGAATAATTGGGACTACGATCGAGTGCTTGATGGATCCGCAAAGCACGATCCACTTCGCCTCGAGAACGGAAAAGATTACCAAGCGTTAGCTCAGCTTCAAATTGTGAGTTGCTTTCAATTTCATTTTCTGTTTCTTGTTTTTGCAACATATCAAGAAACAAATCAACAGCTTTATCCGTTTGATTGGAAAGCAAAAAATTGACCCCCGTGACATAATCACGGGAGAGTTTATTACTAATATCTTCCTGATCTTTCTTGGCACTCCGATGCCCCATATACCAACCATAAGCGGCGGCTATTGGCAGAAGCAGAAAGAGTAATTCAAGCATTATACTGCCTTATCGCGAGTAGTCGTTAATTCATTAATTTGTAATGTTTGACGTTTAACTTGACGCGCTAACGACATATTTTTGAATTTTAATTTTAAGTAGAAGAATCCAGTAATTAACCAACCTAAAATTAATCCAAAACCAAATAAAATCGCGACTAGCGTTGAAAGTTGGAATTGGCTTTCAGCAACAATGTAGTTAAAGGTGATTACTTGATCATTATTCGCCCCTATAGTTACCGCAACGATTACGATAGCTAGCACAATAATGAGTCCGAGAATATATTTAATCATCACTATCTCCTTGTTAAGAATAGTTTCATTATGCCAAAATTTGTAATAAAAAACGACACCTAAGTGTCGTTTTATTGATATCGATTGAATGTTTAAGCAAAAACGTTTACGCGATCTTTTAATTCTTTACCTGCTTTAAAGTGCGGTACAGATTTAGCATCTAATTTTACAGAATCACCGGTTTTAGGATTACGGCCCACTCGCGGTTGACGATGGTGTAAAGAGAAGCTACCAAAACCACGCACTTCAATACGATTCCCCTCTTCTAAAGATTGTGCAATGAGTTCAAGAATATCCTTTACAATACCTTCTACTTCTTTTGCAGATAAAGTTGGGTGCTTTGTTGATAGATTTTCAATTAGTTCAGATTTAGTCATCGTCAACTCTCCTTTAAATTTGTACTTAAACTTGTTATTAAGACTTACAGGTAATGCATTAGTTCATAATAAATTACCGCTAAATCCTTGTTAATTATAGCTGGTAGTAATAAGGCTGAGTCAATGACCCAGCCTTATTTATGTGAATTAATTATTCACCTTTAGCTGCTTTGAAAGCTTCAGCCATTGCGTTTGGAATAGCAACATCTTCTTGTTTGGTATTCACGTTTGCAACTGCAGCTGCTTCTTCAGCTTGATCTTTCGCTTTTACAGATAAGTGAACGATACGTGCTTTACGATCTACACCAGTGTATTTCGCTTCAACTACATCGCCTGCTGCAACTTCGTTTGTTAAGTCTGCTGCACGGATATAACCTTCAACGCCACCTGCTAATTCAACTTTAGCACCTTTAGCGTCAGCTTCAACAACAGTTGCAGAAATTACTGCACCTTTTTTGTTGATAGCTACGAAGTTGTTGAATGGATCATCTTCAAGTTGTTTGATACCTAAAGAAATACGTTCTTTTACTGCATCGACTGCTAATACTACTGCAGAAACTTCATCACCTTTTTTGTAGTTACGAACTGCTTCTTCACCTGCAACATTCCAAGAAATGTCAGATAAGTGAACTAAACCGTCGATACCACCTTCAAGACCGATGAAGATACCGAAATCAGTGATTGATTTAATTTTACCAGTAACTTTGTCGCCTTTGTTGTGAGTTTCAGCGAATTGAGTCCATGGGTTAGGTTTGCATTGTTTTAAACCTAAAGAAATACGACGACGTTCTTCGTCAACTTCTAACACCATTACTTCAACTGTATCGCCAAGGCTTACAACTTTAGATGGGTGGATGTTTTTGTTAGTCCAATCCATTTCAGAAACGTGAACTAAACCTTCAACACCATCTAAGATTTCAACGAAACAGCCGTAGTCAGTTAAGTTAGTTACTTTACCAGTTAATTTGCTGTTTACTGGGTGGTTTTCAGCGATAGCAACCCAAGGATCTTGACCTAATTGTTTTAAGCCTAAAGATACGCGAGTACGATCTTTGTCAAATTTTAATACTTTAACAGTTACTTCGTCGCCTACATTCACGATTTCGCTTGGATGTTTAACACGTTTCCAAGCCATATCAGTGATGTGTAATAAACCGTCAACGCCACCTAAATCTACGAATGCACCGTAGTCAGTTAAGTTTTTAACGATACCTTTAACTTCTGAACCTTCAGCTAGGTTCTCAAGGATTTGTTCACGTTCTTGGCTGTTTTCAGATTCGATCACTGCACGACGAGAAACAACAACGTTGTTACGTTTTTGATCTAATTTGATTACTTTGAATTCTAATTCTTTACCAAGTAGGTGATCAGCTTCACGTGCAGGACGTGTGTCAACTAATGAACCTGGTAAGAATGCACGAACACCGTTTAACTCAACTGTGAAACCGCCTTTCACTTTACCGTTGATTAAACCGATAACGGTCGCTTTTTCTTCGTAAGCTTTTTCTAATTCAATCCAAGATTCGTGACGAACAGCTTTCTCACGAGAAAGTTTAGTTTCGCCGTAACCATCTTCAACTGCATCTAAAGCTACGTTTACTGTGTCGCCAACTTTAACTTCAAGTTCACCTTGAGCGTTTTGGAATTCAGCAACAGGAATTGCAGATTCAGATTTTAAGCCTGCATCAACAAGTACAAAGCCTTTTTGAATAGCAACAACAGTACCGCTAACGATTGAACCTTGACGGGTTTCAAGGCCTTTTAATGATTCTTCAAAGAGTTGAGCAAAAGATTCTGACATATAAATAATCTTCTTAATTTAAGTTAATAACATCCACATTAAGATCCATAAAATGCGGGGTTGAGGATAAATGTCTATTCTTCCTTGAATAAACAGTTAAATCGAAATTGACGCTTTTTCTTGAATATAAGCTAACGCTTGAGCAATAACTTCATCAATACTCAATGTTGTACTATCTAACAATAAAGCATCATCAGCCGGTTTCAATGGCGCAACCTCACGATTTCTATCGCGAAAATCGCGTTCTTGTATCTCGGCTAAAATCTGTGCAAAGTTACCATTAATTCCCTTATTTTGCAACTGTTTATAGCGTCTTTTTGCACGTTCTTCCGCACTCGCGTCTAAAAACAGTTTCACTTGCGCATTTGGGAAAACCACGGTTCCCATATCTCGCCCATCCGCAATCAGACCGTCATTTTTGCCAAAATCCTGTTGAAGTTGCAGTAAAGCTGACCGCACTTTAGGAAAAACCGCCACTTTTGACGCAGCTTCCGCCACCTCTTGCGTTCGGATTAAATGGCTTACATCCATCCCTCCTAGAAGCACATTGACTTCTCCATTCTTTGGAATGAACTGAATATCTAAATGACGAGCTAACTCCGCTAATCCTTCTTCATCAGTTAAGTCAGCATGACGTTTCAGCGCAGCTAATGCCATCACGCGATAAATGGCGCCACTATCTAATAAGGTAAAACCTAATTTTTCTGCCAATGCGTAACAAAGCGTTCCTTTTCCAGCCCCACTTGGACCATCAACGGTGATAATCATACCCATAAATTACCTCTTATAATCTATCTATCATGCCCAACACTAATGCAGAGGATTGTTTTGCTGCAAGTGGGAGAAATTCTTCAAATGACATACTCGCTTCGCCATCGCCTGCATCAGAAATAGCTCGAACAACCACAAATGGTACGTTAAAGGCATGACAAACTTGTGCAATTGCTGTTGCTTCCATTTCTACTGCTGTCACATTGGGGAAATCAGCTTTAATTTGAGCAATTTTTTCTTCGCTATTAATAAAGCTATCTCCCGAGCAAATTAAACCACGTTTTACATTTTGTCCTTGTGACTGTGCAATTTCATCGGCTAAATCGGCTAATTTTTTATCTGAAAGAAAAGCCGCTGGATTCGCAGGTAACTGACCTTTTTCATAGCCAAATGCCGTCACATCGGCATCGTGATAGCGGGTTTCATCGGAAATAACGATATCTCCTACCTTTAAGCCTTTTGCCACACCACCTGCTGAGCCGGTATTTAAAACCACATCTGGTTTAGCCAATTGTAATAAAGCGGTAGTGCCAATAGCCGCGGCGACTTTACCAATCCCTGATTGCAATAATGCGACCTCTTTGCCATTAATTTTGCCTTCAAAAATGACCGCACTTGCCACTTTTGTTTCTCTTTTATCTGTCATTAATTGGGATAAAATTTCCACTTCTTGTGCCATTGCACCAACAATCCCGATTTTCATTATTTTTTCCTTTCTTGTTCGAGTTTATTCACTAAGAAATCTAATACTGCTACGCCATAATCATCGTTATAGAGCGTACTCGCGGTGAGAACATATTTTCCGCCCACAACCACATAAGGGAAAGTAAAGACACCATATTCTTCTGTCAAATAAATGGCGTTACTCACATCCTCTTTCACTTCTTTGGAATGGACGACTTTATTAAATTCAGCTTTACTAATCCCTTGTGAGACAACCCATTCACGCATCTTATCTAATGTAGATAATTCGGTATAGCGTGCCTTTTCAGAGGTTTCAAATAACAGCACATCTGATAACTCACCCACTTTTAAACGCTGTAATGTATAGAATATTGTGGCTGAAAACTTAGCTTCATTTGTGGCAACTGGATGTTCTTCTAATGCCACTTTATTAGGTCGAATTTGGCTATAAAGTTGCAAAATATCTTGAGCTGAAGAACAAACTCGGCAATCGTAATCAAAGAAAAATTGGATAGGAATTTTACGATCGTTTCTTTTGGCTTGCTCAATGGGTTCTTGGTATGAAAAATAATCTCGACCGTCTTCAAACTGTGCCACATTCGCTGGTGGTAAGTGCGGTGAATTTTTGGCAGAAAAATCCTTTGCATTGACTTCACTGAATGCGACATTTGTCACACTCAGCAATATCATTGCAAAGGATCCTTTTAATAATTTATTCTGCCAAACTTTTTTCATAAATTAACCAATTGGTTCAATATAATCGACTAATAATTGGAGGTTTCGATTTCCACGAAACTCATTAATTTCTAACTTATAAGCAAATTTTGCCTGCTTAATCGATAAATCGGGATAATACCGAGTATCGATATTAAACGCAATGGCATCTAATAATGGACCACCATTTTTAGGCTCAACAAGCATTTTTAAATGATTTTGATTTTGCCCGATAGCACGTTGCTCAAAAATTTTAAATTCACCATCAAAAAGAGGCTCAGGAAAAGCTTGTCCCCAAGGTCCACCAGATTTTATCACTTCTGCAGTTTCAATACTAAATTCATTTTCTTGAAGTTCGCCATCCGTCCAAATCACTCCTTGTAATTGATCTTCATTTAACCAATCTTGCACCGTTTGATTAAAAATCTTTTGAAAATCAGGGAAAAAGCTTTCTTTAATGCTTAACCCTGCTGCCATGGCATGACCGCCAAATTTTAAAATCATATCAGGATGTTGGGAATGAATACGCTCTAATACATCTCGCATATGCAAGCCTTCAATTGAACGCGCAGAGCCTTTTAAAATACCTTCTTGATCTTGCGCAAAAGCAATGACTGGTCGATGGTATTGATCTTTGATTCGAGAAGCCACAATACCTAATACACCTTGATGCCAATCTGGCTGGAATAAGGCGATCCCCATCGGTAATTCATCAGAAAGTGCGGTGAGATTTCGGCAAATTTCTAAGGCTTCCAACTTCATGCCTTGCTCAATTTCTTTTCGAGCCTGATTTAAACTGTCCAAATCCAAGGCTTGGGCTCTTGCCTCTTGCATGCTTTCTGCAAGTAATAGCTCCACACCAACAGACATATTATCTAATCGACCCGCTGCATTTAAACGTGGGGCAATCGCAAAGCCCAAATCAGCTGAACAAAGTTTTTCGACTTCTCGATTAGCCACTTCAGCGAGAGCAATAATTCCAGGTCGACAACGTTTCGCACGAATTCGCATCAACCCTTGATGGGCTAAAATACGGTTATTTTGATCAAGGGGAACGACATCCGCAATTGTGCCGAGCGCGACTAAATCCAGTAATTCAGTAAAATTAGGCTGTGTTTCAGCCGTAAAAATACCTAACTCGCGAAATTTGGCACGCAAAGCGAGCATTAAATAGAATGCTACGCCTACGCCGGCTAAACATTTTGAGGGAAAATCACATTGTTGCAAATTTGGATTAACAATAGCATCAGCATTCGGCAGTATTTCTGGTGGCAAGTGATGATCGGTAATTAACACCTTCACGCCCTGCTCTTTTAAATACGCCACACCCTCAAAAGACGATACCCCGTTATCCACCGTCATCAATAACTGCACGCCTTTTTCCATTGCCATCTCAGCAACAGGTACACTCAAACCATAGCCTTGCTCAAAACGATTTGGCACCAGGTATTCCACATCAGTAAAGCCCAGCATACGCAAAGCTAATACTGAAAGCGCCGTACTGGTTGCCCCATCTGCATCAAAATCACCGACGATAACAATCTTTTGTTGCTGTTGATAAGCATCAACCAGTAAATCTACGGCGTGTTGAATACCGTGTAATTGATTGGGATTCAGCATTGATTGCAAAGTGCGGTCTAATTCTTGGCTATTTTTAATATGGCGAGAACGATAGAGACGATCGAGTAATGCATTATCTGAAACAGAATTTCCGGCAGGAATTTCACGACGTTTGATGAGTTTTTTCACGGTGTTTTTTTATTTAAAATTATCACCTAAAGGAACATTTGATATGTGCTTTGATGATATGAATATTTAAAGGGCGTATACAATACGCCCTCACTACTAAAAATTATTGTGCTGATTCCTTCAAGGCAGCTAATAAATCTTTGGGTTTTAAATATCCCCCAATCAATTCACCGGTTGAAGTCACAATACTTGGCGTACCTTGCACACCGAGTTGTACACCTAAATCATAGTGTCTTTTCACAATATTAGGTGTTTTTAATTCTTTCGGCAAGTTACCTTTTTCTGCTTCGTTCAATGCAAATACAGGATCTTTCGATGTCCAAATTGCTTCCATTTGGCGAGCGGTTTCATTCATTCCAGCACGCGGGAATGCAAGATAACGAACTGTAATACCTAAATCATTATATTCTTTCACTTGTTGATGAAGGATATGGCAATAATGACAAGTGATATCCATAAATACAGTCACAACATATTTTTCATTTTTTGCCGGATAAATGATCATTTCGCTTTTTAATGCATTCACTTTATCGGCTAAAAATTTACCCGCTACATCAACTGGGCCTTTATTTGTTAATTCATACATTTTGCCTTGCAAAACATATTGACCATTTTCGCTCACGTATAAAATGCCCTGATCAGTCACGGCTGTTTTAAGGCCTTTTACCGGTGAATCTTTCACTTCAATATTTTTTGCACCTAATGCCTGTAACTTCGATTTAATCTCAGCATCACTCGCCATAGCAGTAGCTGAAGCAGAGATTAAAAGTGCGGTTAATAATTTCTTCATTTTTGTTCCTAAATATATCTAAACAACGAAGATTAGAATTATAAATGGATCGATAATTTGTGCAAGCCAAACTACCCAAAAAACTGAAAATGACTTATACTTCTGCCGCTTATAGAGGTTTATTTATTATGTTTGAAATCAATCCAATCAAAAACAAAATCACCGACCTTTCCGAGCGCACTTCTGTGCTTCGGGGGTATCTTTGACTTCGACGCAAAAGTTGAACGTTTAGAAGAAGTTAATGCCGAATTAGAACAACCCGATGTGTGGAACGAACCTGAAAAAGCCCAAGCGCTTGGGAAAGAACGCGTTTCACTTGAACAAGTGGTTGATACCATCAAGAATTTAGAACAAGGTTTAGAAGATGTTGAAGGACTGCTTGAGTTAGCTATTGAAGCTGAAGATGAAGAGACCTTCAATGAGGCCGTTGCTGAATTAGATGAGCTTGAACAACAACTTGCAAAACTCGAATTCCGACGCATGTTTAGCGGTGAACATGATGCATGCGATTGTTATGTCGATTTACAAGCTGGTTCTGGTGGAACAGAAGCGCAAGACTGGACGGAAATGTTACTTCGCATGTACCTTCGTTGGGCTGAAAGCAAAGGCTTTAAAACTGAATTAATGGAAGTCTCTGATGGCGATGTTGCGGGTTTAAAATCAGCGACGATTCGTGTCAGTGGTGAATACGCTTTTGGTTGGTTACGTACGGAAACCGGTATTCATCGTTTAGTGCGCAAAAGCCCATTCGACTCTAATAATCGACGTCATACATCGTTTGCAGCGGCTTTCGTTTATCCTGAAATTGATGACGATATTGATATTGAAATTAATCCGGCTGATTTACGTATTGACGTTTATCGTGCATCTGGTGCGGGTGGTCAGCACGTCAATAAAACTGAAAGTGCGGTGCGTATTACTCACATGCCAAGTGGAATTGTCGTGCAATGTCAAAACGATCGTTCTCAACACAAAAATAAAGATCAAGCCATGAAGCAGTTAAAAGCGAAATTGTATGAGCTTGAGTTACAAAAGAAAAATGCGGATAAACAAGCGATGGAAGATAATAAATCTGATATTGGTTGGGGCAGCCAAATTCGTTCTTATGTGTTAGATGATGCACGTATTAAGGATCTCCGCACAGGCGTTGAAAATCGTAATACACAAGCAGTGCTAGATGGCGATCTTGACCGCTTTATTGAAGCAAGCTTAAAAGCGGGACTTTAATCATCTCTTATACAAAAAAAGTGCGGTCAATTTTAACCGCACTTTTTTATTACACTTCTTCTTTTTCTTTCACTTTCGTCTTGCCAAGTACCGTATCTTTCATCACCGTCAACAATTCTTTCTGTACATGGGAAAGTTTTGGTTTTTCCGACTTTTCAAATGCCAGTGGGCGACAAAACTCCATAGCCTTAATGCCCAATCTAGCCGTTAATAATCCCACGCCAATCCCCTGCGCTGCTCGTGCAGAAAGTTTTGCGGTAATATCTTGTGAAAGCCAATCCATTCCTAAATCCTGCACAATCTCCGTTGCACCAGCAAAAGCAAGATTTACCAATACCATTCTAAGCAAACGAAGACGGGTAAAATAGCCAAGCTCAATCCCATAGATCGCTGCAATTTTATTGATTAAACGAATATTGCGCCATGCAATAAAAAACATATCAATAATGGCTAAAGGACTGATTGCCACAATCACAGCGGATTCTGCTGCCATTTTAGTAATCAGTTTTTTTGCTTTTTTATCAAAAGACTGCAACACCGTTTGACTAAATAAATGAGTAACTTCGCGAGCTGAATAACTTTCATTAAGCTGCTTTTCCCATTGGACAATTGCAGGATGTTGCGAATCCAATTTTAAGGTATCGGCAATCGATAAACACAAAGCTCTTCCTTTCTCACCATCCTGTTCAGAAAAAGCTTGATGATTTTTAACCGCACTTTCACCAATTAATCGCTGACTTTGTTCTTGTAGATTCAAACGCTTTTTGAGTTTCACCAAACGTCGCCATTCTGCGATGATTTCAGATAAACCAAACAGCACAACGACAAAACTCACTAACGCAAAAGCAAGGTAAATCCATTGTTGATTTTGATAACTATCCCAAATCCATTGAACAGATTGTGCAACCGTCGCCCCTAAAAATAAAAGTGCGGTCAATTTCAAAGCCGTTTTCCAACCACTCGATTTAGGCTTCACAATTTGCTCAAATTGCTCGTCCAACAACTCCCCTTCTAAAGGTTCGTTATCAATGGTGGTTTCAACATTATGAAATTCTTGCTTAGGCAGAATTTCTTCCTCTTCGGGTTGTTGAGATTGTGTGAAAATTTGTTTTTTCATTATTCTTTCCAATAAAAATAGAAACGGTATTTTACTTCGAATTTCTTTAGTAAATCTTAAATGGCTGAAATAAAAAAGCAATATTGACTAGAAAATAAAATGAGATACTATAGCCATAGTCCACAATTAGTTTATCTAATGTGTTAAGTTTTAACTGTTAACTAACTAGAAGGATCTTTTTATGAAGAAACTTATCGCCACTGCGGTGCTCTCCGCATGTTCTATGGCTTACGCCAATACCGACATTCCAAACTACAATACCGATTCTCATCTGTATGAATTCACTCAAACTTATGACTTAGTTGCGCCAAAAGGTTCACAAGGTCAAGCGAATCTGTGGGTGCCTTTACCGTTTAATGGCGAGTATCAACAGGTAAAATCTATCCATTTTGAAGGTAACTATTTGGATGCCTATGTAACGGAAAACAACAAATATGGTGCGAAAACCCTCTTTGCAACTTGGGATAAAGATGCACAAAAACGCGATTTAAAAATCACAATGGTGATTGAAACCAAAGATCGCGAACCAATGGGTAAAGGTGCGTTGACGAATTACAAGCCACCAAAAGATGTTCACTATTCTGTTGATGTACAAGAATATTTAAAACCGACTCAACATATTAAAACAGATGGTATCGTGAAACAGTTCGCCGATAAGATTGTAGGCACTGAAACTAATCCATTGAAAAAAGCTGAATTGATTCACCAATGGATTGTCAACAATATGGAACGTGATAATTCTGTTTTAGGCTGTGGCGATGGTGATGTAGAAAAAATTCTGACCACCGGTGTATTAAAAGGTAAATGTACTGATATTAACTCTGTTTTTGTAGCATTAGCTCGTGCCAGCGGCATTCCTGCTCGTGAAATTTTTGGTATTCGTTTAGGTGCAGCGGATAAAATGGGCAAATATTCCAAAGGTGCATTCGGTAGTGCGGACGAACATGGCGTAGCAAACGTAAGCGGTGGTCAGCATTGTCGTGCTGAATTCTATCTTGCAGGATTCGGCTGGGTACCTGTTGATTCTGCAGACGTAGCAAAAATGCGTTTAGCAGAGAAAAAATCTGTTGACGATAAGGATACACAAGCCGTTGTCAAATACTTATTCGGTAACTGGGAAGCAAACTGGGTTGGCTTTAACCATGCGCGTGACTTCGATTTATATCCGCAACCAGAACTTGCCCCACTCAATAACTTTGGCTATCCGTATGCCGAAATCGGTGGTGACCCGTTAAATTCATTTGATCCAAAAGAATTTAAATATGACTACGTCTCTAAAAAGCTCTAATAAATCTTTTTGGGTTGCGATTGCCACCGCGCTAAGTGCTGCGGTGGCATCAACCTTGTGCTGTATTGCGCCTTTAATCTATTTAGTATTTGGCGTGTCATCCACATGGTTAATTGGCTTAGGCGAATATGATTATTTACGCATTCCTATGCTTATCGTTTCATTATGCGCCTTTGCCTACGGCTTTTGGTTGCTAATGTTTTCCAAAAAAATCATTTGCAGCAAATACATTTCCCGTAAAAAGCTCATTGTTTTGTATTGGATTGTATTTATCGTCATGCTCTTTTTCTTAACTTATCCAACCATTTTACCGTGGATTTTAGAGCTTTCTAATTAGGAACAAAAAATGAAGAAATTAACGACCGCACTTTTGCTTTCATTATTCACTTTCTCTATCGCTCAGGCGGAAGAAACAAAGCAAGTTGTGTTAAAAGTGAATGAAATGAACTGCCAGCTTTGTGCTTATTTAGTGAATAAAGAATTACGAAATATTGATGGTGTGATTTCCACTAAAGCCTCCATTAAAGATAGAACCGTGACTGTTGTCGAAGATCCAAAAGTTTCCGATGAACAATTGATTAATGCGATTCATAAATTGGAATATACGGCGGAAGTGGTTAAGTAAGACTCTAAAAAATAAAGTGCGGTCAAAATTGACCGCACTTTTTTATCTTTAAGAAAAGACTTATTTAATCACGCCACATGCCATACGTGGACCGCCACCGCCAAGTGGAGCTGGATGATCTGAGTGGTTGTCACCACCTGCGTGAATCATAATAGAATGACCACGAACTTCATCTAATTTTTTAAGACGTGGAGCTAAAACAGGGTTAGTTGCTGTACCATCATGTAATACTGTTAAAGCCGGTAAGTCACCTAAGTGAGCATCATCTTGCCATGGGTAACCGTGTTGTTTTGCGCCTTTAGGATCCCAGTGACCGCCAGCCGCTAAACCTGCAGTTAATTTACCGTCTTTTTCTTTTGGATCACAGCTTGGATTTTCATGAATGTGGAAGCCATGTAAACCTTCAGCTAAACCTTGTAGATTTGGTGTAAATACTAAACCATAATTTGATTCAGTAATAGTTACAGTCCCTACATCCTTGTTACCATTTGCAGGATCTAATTGTTGTACTTTTACTTCGATTGAAGGACCTGCTGGTTTTGCCATATGGTCATGTGCATTTGCCACGCCAGCAGCACAAATTCCGCTGATTGCTAATGCTAAGAGAGTTTTCATTTTCATTATAAGCTCCTTTACTTTAGAAAGACTCAAATTAATTCTACCTAAATACCAATAAAAAAATAGTGGTTTATATTAAATATTTGACAATTAAATTGATTTGACTTTTCTATCAATCAAACCTATCCGCCAATAAAAACTGTAAAACTGCATCCATTCTTAAATGCGGAATGCTTTCACCTTGTTGTAAAACTTGAGGTTCAAAGAAATCAAAATCAAAAGATTGTTTTGACCAGAACTCTGCATTAGGTAGTTTACTTGGAACAGAACCTGGATAAAGCGTAATAAGTTGCTTATCTACAGAACGCACACCTTGAATAGCTTTAATTTGTTTACCGTTTTGATTAACTAAAACTTGTTTTGTCGCTCGAATCGCAGCAATTGCCGTATATTCTGTATCAATCCCTTCAAATTCTACATGACGGCCACCCTCTTGCACCAATTGGCGCATCAGGCTGATTAAGTTTTGAATTTGATCTGTCGTGATATGATCGGCTTTTGTTGCCACAAACATGAGCTTATCAATATTTGGGGAAAACAAACGATTAAGTAAATTGCGTTTCCCATAATGGAAATTTTTGAAAAGCTGATTAAGCCCTGTTTGCATATCGATAAAAGCTTGTTGGCTATGATTTAGTGGCGTTAAGCAATCGGCTAAAATCACTTGGCGATCAAAAGTAGAAAAATAATTTTCATAAAAGCCTTTCACCACCTTATTACGATAATAATCATATCGCTTATTCAACACGGCAAAATAGCTATTAGATTTCGCTTCTCTTTTCAGTTTTTGCCATTGTTCTTCCGACAAATGCAATAACGGAAAAAATTGCAATACAGGTGCACCTTCTAATTCTCCAGGCAAGACGAATCGGCCTGGTTGAATAAATTGCATTCCTTCTGCTTTGCAGGCAAGCAAATAATCGGTATAAGATTTTGCAATCTGTGCTAAAACATCTTCATTGACGACCGCACTTAGGTCGAGTTTTTTCAGTTTATCCAACCAATCTTGAGCAAACTGCTGGCGAATACCTGATGTAATTTTGGCTTGTTCAAGTGACCATTGTTGAAAATCTAAATTCAGCAAAGGTAAATCCAATAGCCATTCACCAGGGTAATCAAAAATATCCAAGTATAATGTGCCACGTTCTTTAAAATGGCGAAGTAAGCCTGATTGGCGTTCAAAACGAATAGCAAGGCGTGTTTCACTCACGCCTCGAGTAGATTGACACCATTGTGGTGGATTATTCATTAAATCATTGAGATTCGCTTCATAATCAAAACGTGGAATACTTAAATCCTGCTGAGGAACACGTTTTACCGCTAAAATAGATTGATTTCGAGCAGCCTCAAATAAAGGAAGATGTGCATTTCCCTCTTGATTAATATGTAACAATTGATTAATCAAACTCGTAATAAAGGCTGTTTTACCGCTTCGACTTAGCCCTGTCACAGCCAAACGTAAAGTGCGGTCAAATCCACGATTGATTATTTGATTAATTTCCCGATTAATTGATTTAAACATATCCTAAAAATCCAATAACTAGCCATTTTTGCCAAGATATTTTACAATTCACTCAATTTACCACAAAACGGTCTTTAATAATAAAGCTATGTTACGTCGAAATGTCACTTTTTGTTTTTTATTGTATGGGTTGAGCCAAATTAATTTGGCACAAGCCGCCCCAAGCATACCCAAAATACTGACAGAAAACGGCTTAACATACTGCACAAATGCATCGGGTTTTTCCTTTAACCCACAAACTGCAGACGCTGGTACCAGTATGAATGTGGTGACGGAGCAAATTTATAACAAACTGTTTGATATTAAAGATCATAGTGCAGCACTCATTCCAGTATTAGCACAATCCTATTCAATTTCATCTGATGGCAAACAAATTCTCATTAATCTTCGTAAAGGGGTGAAATTCCATCGTACTCCTTGGTTTACGCCAACTCGTGACTTTAATGCCGAAGATGTAGTCTTTTCGATTAATCGTGTTTTAGGGCATGATACTTACTTGCCTACCTTTTCAGATGATGAAGTAACTTATAAAAATCCACAATATAGAATCTTCCATGAGCAAGCCAAAAAGGTACACTTTCCGTATTTTGAAAGTATTAAGCTGAATCAAAAAATTAAAAGCATCACAGCAACGAATCCTTATCAGGTCAAAATTGAACTGTTTGAACCCGATGCGTCAATTCTGTCGCATCTTGCCAGTCAATATTCTATTATTTTCTCTCAAGAATATGCGTATCAATTAAGTGCCGATGATAATCTCACCCAATTGGACACACACCCTGTTGGCACGGGTCCTTATCAAGTAAAAGATTACGTTTATAACCAATATGTTCGCTTGATACGCAATGAAGCTTATTGGGAAAAGAAAGCCAAAATTGAAAATATTATTGTGGATCTTTCGGCGGATCGTACAGGGCGTTTAATTAAATTCTTTAATAATGAATGTCAAATCGCTTCTTATCCCGAAGTCAGCCAACTCGGCTTGTTAAGTGAAAAGGACGACCGTTATTATCTGCAATCTACAGATGGAATGAACCTGGCCTATTTGGCTTTCAATTTCCAAAAGCCATTAATGCAAGATAAAACTATTCGTCAAGCTATTTCGCAAAGTTTAAACCGTTTTAGAATTGTGCGAAATATTTACCACAATACAGCAACCGTAGCGAATAACATTATCCCTGATATTTCTTGGGCTTCTGCGATTAATACGCCTGATTTTTCTTATGATTATCAACCCTCTGAAGCGGAAAAAACGTTACGCGATAAAAAACTCGCGTTAAAGATGTGGGTAATAAACGAAGAGCAAGTATATAACCCTGCACCAATTAAAATGGCAGAGCTCATCAAATGGGATTTAGCCAAAGCGGGAGTGGAGGTTAAAGTGCGGTCAGTCACACGTACATATTTAATCGAACAATTGCGAAAAGGCACAGAAGATTACGATTTAATCTTAACGGGTTGGCTTGCTGGAAACCTTGATCCTGACGGTTTTATGCGCCCGATTTTAAGTTGTGATACACAAAAGGAAATCACTAATCTATCCAATTGGTGTAACCCTGAATTCGATAAGATGATGGATCGTGCACTATCCACCAATCATTTATATGAACGGTCTAAAGCGTATAACAATGCGCAAGAGCTCATTTTAAACGAATTACCTATTGTGCCAATTGCAAACGTAAAACGACTTTTAGTCGCACGTGGTAATGTAAAAGGAATTGAAATGACCCCATTTGGTAGCATCAATTTTTCTACCTTGTATTTCATGAAAAATAAGGAGAAAAAATAATGCTCTTTTCAGCAATTCGTTATGTCATTTGGGTAAGCATTTTATTATTGATTTTATCCGTATTAAGTTTTGTGATTTTAATGCGAGATCCACTCAATGCCGATCTTGTCACAAATAACATTTATAGTGCTTATTATCATTACCTTACATCATTGTTACAGGGCGATTTAGGGATTACCTATAACGGCGGAGAATCGTTAAAAGATTTAATTTTTACTGTATTACCACCCACATTAGAGCTCTGTTTTACCGCACTCTTATTGGCTTGCATCTTAGGTATTCCTCTCGGCGTATTAAGTGCGGTCTATAATCAGCGTCCTTGTGCACGCGCATTGCAAAGTATCTCTAATATTGGTTTGTCTATTCCTATTTTCTGGTTTGCCCCGATTTTACTCTATGTAGCAGCGATTCAAAGCTGGGAGATTGCAGCCATCGGGCAGTATAATTTACTCTATGAAATCAAACCTATCACAGGTTTCCCTACCATTGATATGTGGTTTGTTGATGTCCCTTACCGAACCAAAATCGTACAAAATGTTTTACAGCATTTAGCCTTACCGACATTAGTGCTTTGTATTCTGCCAACAATGGAGTTTATCCGAATCATTCAGCAACGGGCTGATTATTTACTTCAACAAGAATATGCCAAAGCGGCTGTAACACGTGGATGGTCGAAATGGACGATTTTAAAACGTTACGTTTTTCGTAATACATTTCCATTATTGATTCCACAGCTTACTCGCGTATTTACCTTAGTATTAACACAATGTATGTTGGTAGAAAACGTTTTAGGTTGGCCAGGAATCGGGCGTTGGCTGATTGATGCCGTAACCCAACAAGATTACAACAGTATTTCTGCCGGTGTCGTAGTGATCGGTGTTTGCATCATCATTATTGATACCTTAGCCAAGTCGCTGATGTTTATGTTAGATCCATTTAATAAGAAGGGCTGGTATGCAAGATAGAGAACCTGATGAATTTCGCGAAAGCACCTCCTTCTTTCAAATTTGGTTGCTTTTCCGCCAAAATCGTGTGGCATTATTTAGTTTCTACTTATTTTTTATCCTGATTTTGGTCGCTATTTTCCCGAAACTCATCATGCCTTATAGCGAAAGCATGGAGTTTGTGGGAGAAGAATTGATGCCGCCATCTTGGGTAGAAAAAGGTCGTATCGCCTTTTTCTTTGGCACGGACGATCTTGGCCGAGATGTACTCAGTCGATTAATAATGGGGACACAATACACTCTTGGTTCATCCCTTTTGGTGGTTATCGCTGTGGCAATTATTGGGGGCGCACTAGGTATTCTTGCGGGTATGTCTGACGGGATTAAAGCGCGTTTTTTAGGTCATTTTTTTGATGCTTTTTTATCGATTCCTATTTTGCTGATTGCCATTATCATTTCCACGTTAATGGAACCAAGCTTAATGAATGCCATGTTTGCTACCCTATTAGCTATTTTGCCGTATTTTGTGCATGCCATTTATCAAGCGATTCAACAAGAGCTGAAGAAAGACTATGTTCTCTTACTAAGATTAGATGGGATTTCAAATTGGGAGCTACTAAAAACTACAATCTTGCCTAATATTAGTGCTATCTATACGCAAGAAATTGCTCGCGCATTTGTGGTCGCTATTTTAGATATTACAGCATTAAGCTTTATTTCTCTTGGTGCGCAACGACCAATGTCAGAATGGGGTGCGATGATCAAAGACTCGCTAGAGCTGATTTATCTTGCGCCTTGGACAGTATTATTACCTGGTTTTGCTATTATTTTTACCATTTTATTAAGCATTATTTTTACTAACGGATTGTGTCAAGCAATCAATAAATATTACGAGTAACCCATGGCGCTGTTAGATATTCGCAATCTTAATATTGAAATTCAAACACCAAACGGCCGCATAAAAATTGTGGACGGCGTCAATCTTTCGCTTAATGAAGGTGAAATTCTAGGACTTGTCGGTGAGTCAGGTTCAGGTAAAAGTTTAATTGCTAAAGTAATCAGTAATTCTATTAAAGACAACTGGATTGTCACCGCTGACCGTTTTCGTTTTAATGATGCTGAATTACTTAAACTAACACCTAATCAACGTCGAAAAATCGTTGGAAAAGAAATTTCAATGATCTTTCAAAATCCATTAAGCTGCCTAGACCCAAGTCGAAAAATCGGCAAACAGCTTATCCAAAGTATTCCCAATTGGACCTTTAAAGGCCGTTGGTGGCAATGGTTTGGTTGGAAAAAACGTCGCGCAATTGAATTGCTACACCGTGTAGGTATTAAAGATCACCAAGACATTATGGCAAGTTATCCAGATGACCTCACTGAAGGTGAAGGCCAAAAAGTGATGATCGCCGTAGCAGTGGCGAATCAACCTCGTCTATTAATTGCGGACGAACCCACGAATTCTTTGGAATCTATTACGGCCTTGCAAATTTTCCGTTTGCTTTCGAGCATGAATCAAAACCAAGGCACAACGATTTTATTAGCAAGTAACGATCTTAAAAGTATCAGCGAATGGTGTGATAGTATTTCCGTCCTTTATTGTGGGCAAAATACAGAGTCTGGGCCAACCGACCAAATATTAGAAATGCCTCACCATCCTTATACGCAGGCATTACTTTACTCTGTGCCGGATTTTAGTCGCCCTTTAAGCTTTAAAAGCAAATTAGGGACACTAGAAGGCACCATACCGATTTTGGAACAAATGCCTATTGGTTGTCGTTTAGGGCCTCGTTGTCCTTTCGCTCAACGTGAATGTATTCAAAAACCAAGCCGCTATCGTATTAAACAGCATGAGTTCTCCTGCCATCATCCGATTAATCTTCGAGAACGGCAGTTTAAAGATAAAGTGGCCGCTTCACCGCTTACGCTCAACACAGAATCAAAAGGAAACGAATAATGCCATTATTGAAAGTGGAAAATCTCAGTAAAACCTTTGATGGTCCAGCCAAACTTTTTGGCTCTGAGCAGTTTTATGCGGTAAAGGACGTCAGCTTTTCGCTTAGTCGGAAAGAAACACTTGCGATTATTGGTAAAAATGGTTCAGGGAAATCGACCTTAGTGAAAATGATTGCCGGGATTACGCCCCCGACTTCGGGGAAAATCTTATTTAATGATTTACCGCTCCAATTTGAAGATTTTCACTATCGTGCACAACATATCCGAATGGTTTTCCAAGATGCAAATTCAGCGTTTAATCCTCGGTTGAATATTGGCCAAGCCTTAGATGCACCGCTGCGATTAATTACCGATTGGGATGAAGAAACTCGCAATCAAAAGATCTTTGAAACCCTTTCGTTAGTAGGGCTTTACCCTGATTACACTAATCTTAAAATTAAACATCTCTCTGTTAGTCAAAAACAGCGGATCGCTTTGGCTCGTGCACTCATTCTTCAGCCTGAAGTGATTATTATCGATGACGCACTTGGTACATTAGATGCCTCCGTTCGTGTTCAATTGCTTAATCTAATTTTAGATTTACAAGAACACTTAGGCATTTCCTATATTTATGTTGGACAAAATTTAGGGATTATCAAACATATTGCGGATCAAGTGCTAGTTATGGATGAAGGTGAAATTATCGAATCAGGTACACCAAGAGAGATCTTCACCAATCCGCAAAACAATATTACCCGCCTTCTTGTGGAAAGTCATTTTGGTCAATTACTCGATGAAAATGCTTGGCAAACAACTACTTCCTAATCATCTGTAAATTCAAGTTAGGCATAGACATCTTAAAAAAACGTCTTTAAAATTGACCGCTCTTTTCATTCTTTTTAACAAAATAGGAAAGCAACTATGCAAGCATTATTAAAACTCACTAACTTTGTGAGCAAAACTTTCGCATTATGGGGGTAATCCCCATACCGAACATCACTAAACCTAAAAGGTAAGGAATGTATGGCGCAAAAATTTTAAATTGTGCCGGGAAGAGAAAGGCGAGAAGAGCAAAAACAATCGCCCACCTTTGCTGATTTCAGTGAAGTGGCTAAACATCCTAAATCTGTATTCATTGGTGTAGCAGGTCAATTTATCATTATGCCTGCTATCGCATTCGGGTTAGCAAAAGCCTTTGATTTGCCAGCTGATTTAGCGGTTGGTGTGATTCTGGTGGGTTCTTGCCCGGGTGGTACTTCATCAAACGTAATGACTTATTTAGCGAAAGGTAACACCGCACTTTCTGTTACTTGTACCACAATCTCAACCTTACTTTCACCAATATTAACCCCTGCTATTTTCTATGTATTAGCAAGCCAATGGTTAGATATTAATGCAGGCGCGATGTTTATGTCTATATTACAAATGGTATTGTTCCCAATTTTCTTAGGTTTAGTCGTTCATGCACTCTTCAAAAAACAAGTAGAACAAGCAAGCCAAACTATGCCATTAGTCTCTGTTATTTCTATCGTCTTAATCTTGGCAGCGGTAGTGGCAGTAAGCAAAGACAAAATCATAGAATCAGGTCTATTAATTTTCAGCGTAGTAGTTTTACATAACTGCTTAGGTTATTTAATTGGGTACTTTGCGGCAAAATCATTTAAACTTAATACAGCGGATAGTAAAGCGGTGGCAATTGAAGTGGGCATGCAAAACTCTGCTTTAGGTGCAGCACTGGCTGCCGCTCATTTCAACCCGATTGCGGCGGTGCCAAGTGCTTTATTTAGTTTCTGGCACAATGTATCGGGTCCAATTTTGGCGAACATTTTCTCTAATATCAAAAATGAAAAATAAGCGATTTGGGTAAAAAAATAAGGGCGGAACTTACATTCCGCCCTTTTTACATTTTACTGTTTTACTTAACCGAACCACAATTTAAACAATACAAATACTGCCCTTTTGGATCATTAAATTTGGTTAACACATTCAGTTGTTTTTTCACTTGATGCACTTCCTGTGGTAATCCTAACCAATTTGTCAGTAACGCTTGGCCTTTTTGTTTAAGTTTACGATCTAATTGAGCTAAGAAGCTATTATCTTCATCAACCAACCATTGCACACTAAAATTATCCATATATTTATCCGGATGTTGATTGACTAGCGCGACCACTTTATCAATGGCTATATCAATATCACCTAATTCGTCAACTAAGCCGTTTTTCTGTGCATCTTGTCCTAACCAAATTTGGCCTTGAGCAATTTTATCTACTTTATCTTTTGATAATTGACGCCCACGGCTTACGACATCTAAGAAGCGGTCATAACCATTTTCAATACCAAGTTGATAGATATCTTGAGTATTTTTATTCAGAGGGCTTAAAGCTGATGTTTCCGCGAGATCTGTTGTCGCTACCCCATCGGTACTCATTCCCATTTTTTTAATCGTGTTTTCAAAGGTTGGGAATAATGTAAAGATCCCAATGGAACCCGTAATCGTATTTTTATCTGCCACAATATAATCTGCAGTAGATGAAATCCAATAACCACCAGATGCAGCCATACCGCCCATAGATACCACAACAGGCTTACCTGCTTTTTGAAGATTTTCAGTTTCCTGACGAATAATTTCTGATGCAAAAGCGCTACCGCCCGGAGAATTAACACGGAGAACAACTGCCTTCACTTTCTCATTATCGTGAGCCTGTCTTAATAATCTCGCAATGGTATCACCACCAGCAGACTCTTCATCACTTTCTCCATCAATAATTTCACCTTCCACATTCACAACAGCCACAATATTTGGTTCATCTGGTGCAGATGCAAAACGGTCCTCTAAATGAGGTAGATAATCTTCAAAATCTAATAATTTAGTATTTCCCTCTGTATCTTGACCAAAAAATGCGGTCAATTTTTTATCTAAATCCAATCTTGTCGCAAAATGTGTCACTAACTGACGTTTTTTCACATAAGCCGTTTCATCACCCTTTAACGCTTTTAAATCACTAATATATTTTTGTGCATTCGGTAATACATCATTAGCGGTAATATGACGATTAACCATTAACGTTTGCATATAGTTTTGCCACATGCCCCCAAGCCATTTTTGCATATTCGCTTTTGCTTCTGGCGACATATCATCACGCAAGAAAGGCTCTACCGCGGACTTATATGTCCCCACTCGGAAAATATGCGGCGTAATTTCAAGTTTTTCGAGCATGGATTTAAAGTAAAGATTTTCCTGACGCAAACCTTGAATGCTGACTTGTCCAATCGGATTGAGATAAATTTCATCCGCAAAACTCGCAAGAAAATATTGTGATTGTGTGTAATTGTCAGCATAAGCAATAACTGGCTTTTGTGATTCTTTAAAACTTTGAATGGCCTTTCCTACATACTCTAATGATGGAAGATCCCCCCCTTCAAAGTCATTTAAATTCAACACTAAACCACGAATTCGTTCATCATCTTTCGCAGATAAAATACTTTGCACCACATCAAAGGTTGAATATTTATAAGAGACTTTTTCATTATTTAAACGTTGGAGTTCCTTTTCCCAACTCAACATATCTTCCGTGTTATCCGCAAGATAGCCCGTTAAATTTAAATATAATGCACCTTGATCACCTGATAAGACTTGGCTTTTCTTACCATCCCCAAAAAGGCCGACAAGAAAAATCAACGCTAAAACAAATAATAAAAACACAAAATTCATCACAAGATTTCGGATAAAATTGAGCGCTTTACAACAAAATTTCAATACGCTTAAGATGTTATTCATGTGAAATTAAACCTTTAAAAACAGAAATAAAAATTGTGCGTAGCCTATCATAAAGTTTAGTGAAAAACTATGTTATAATTAACCGCACTTAAAACTAAAAAAGGGAAAAACACTATGGACGCATTAACTCTTTTAACACAACGCAAATCCAATAAAAAATTAACGGCGCCAGCACCTAGCCAAGTGCAATTAGAACAAATGTTTCAAGCTGCTTTACGTGCACCCGATCATGGTAAACTCGAACCTTATCATTTTGTCGTGATGCAAGGCACTGGTTTAAGTAAATTAGAGAACTTACTCAAAGCAGCTGTAACTGAATTTAATTTAGGTGAAGAGCGACTAAAAAAAGCAGAGAATTTTGCACGACGCGCACCGATGGTTATTGCCGTCATTGCTAAAATTAATCATGAAGTCGCCAAAGTTCCTGGTTGGGAACAAATGCTTACTGCAGGTGCAGCAACTTATGCTCTTCAACTTGCTGGTAATGCGCTAGGCTTTGATAGTTTTTGGGCAACGGGTCCACTTATTGAAGGACGTGAATTACGTGAAGCATTTGGCTGTGGTAAAAATGATAAGATTGTTGCCTTATTACAAATTGGTACAGCAGCTGAAAAATTAGAAAAAGAGTGTAAACCAAAAGATTTATCACGTTTCGTGAGCCATTTATAAAAATCAAAAAAGGCGGAAATTTCCGCCTTTTCTGTTCATTTTATTCTAACTCGCCTTCTATCCCGCTTCGAATTTTATGTTCAAACGCCGTATAATCCACTAAAAAGGCATCATGACCATAATCCGACGGAAACTCGTAAAATTTTAAATCGACTCCCGCTTGTTCTAAAAGCAGTTTACTTTTATGTAAATCAATGGATTTAAATAGTTGATCTGTCGTGACGGATACTAACGTATAACGTGCTTTAATTCGAGATAAAGCTTCTTTTACATCCGCATAACCAACACTTGGGTCATATAAATCCAGTGCACGTAATAAATGCAAATAAGTGTTGGCATCAAAACGATCTAAGAATTTTTTGCCTTGATAACTCAAATAGGATTCTACTTGAAAGTGGTCGCCCCAAAATTGCCCTTCAGATTTAGTTGCACGACCAAATGCCTTAGCCAACTGCACATCGGTACGATACGTTAACATTCCTAACATTCGTGCAATGGAAAGGCCTTGATTAGGTGGCGTGCCATCATAATAGTCACCATTATTGAAATTCGGATCATTAATCACCGCTTGACGCATGACATGGTTAAAACCTATGGCTTCCGCACTAAAGAAGATAGAAGAACAAAGATTGACAATGTTATCCATAAAATCTGGATAATCAATTGCCCATTGTGTAGCTTGCATACCACCAAAAGAGCCACCCACGATTGCTTTTAAATGTGGGATACCAAGATGCTCAAGCAAAGCTTTTTGCACTTTGATAATATCTTGAACGATGATATTTGGGAACTGGCTACCATAAGGCTTTTCAGTAATTGGATTTATCGAACTCGGGCCCGTTGTGCCTTTACAACCACCTAATACATTTGAGCAAATAAAAAAGTATTTAGATGTATCAAAAGCTAGACCTTCTCCCATAAAGTTTTGCCACCAGCCATCTTTATTCGGTTCATCAAAATAAGGTTCTGCATCTCCCGTTAAAGCGTGACAAATCAATACAGCATTGCTTTTATCTGCATTTAAAGTGCCGTAAGTTTGATACGCGACATTAATAGGCGAAAGCTGTCCGCCCAATGTTAATTGGAGTGGATTGTCTTGAAAAAGCACGACATTTTGCACAGCCATTGAAATGATAACCTTTTACGTTGATGGTTTACCAATTATCAACAGCTCATTTTTTTTGTCAAGAAATTTTAGACGTTTAGACGTCTAAATATTTTCTTATCAATTCAGTAAACAAATTACACTTGAACTTACATTGTTTTTTCAGTATGTTAGCAAAATGCAACTATCCAAAACGCTGTCAAAAATGACCGCACTTTCCTGGCTCTTGTGCCTTCCGCTAAAAAAACTCCTCGGTTACGCCCTGGGGTTCTTTTTGCTTGTTTTGATTGGTTGCTTCACCATTGATCGTGCCGTGAGCTTTTATGTACAAGACCGCGTGTATGAAGATCTCGAAACGCTCCCGCATCGCCATTATGCATTGGTACTCGGCACATCCAAATATGTGGCTAAAGGCAAAACCAATAAATATTATGATTACCGCTTAGAAGCATCAAAACTCTTGGTCGAGCAAGATAAAGTCGATTATTTACTACTAAGTGGCGATAATCGCACGCTTCAATATAACGAACCACGCACCATGTTTTTGGATCTACGTAAAATGGGTGTATCTGAAAGTGTGATGTTTAAAGATTTTGCGGGATTCCGCACCTTAGACTCTGTTGTGCGCGCAAGTAAAGTTTTCCAAGTGCCCTCTTTTACTATTATCAGCCAAAAATTCCATTGTGAACGCGCGCTGTTGATTGCTAAACACTATGATATTGATGCAATTTGCTTTACTGCGAAACAACCTGACGTGTATTTCGGGACACGTGTTCGCGAAATGTTTGCTCGCGTAAAAGCCGTGTTAGACTTAATCATCGGTGTAAAACCTTATTTCCTCGGTGCACCAGAACCTCTGCCAATTCCTGCCGAATAGTTAATGATTCTTTAATTTTTACCCTATTAAATCAAAAAATATCTAAATAATTGGTTTTTTACTCTATTTTTTTGGAGTATTTATTTGACAATTTTTGATGAAATCGCTATTTCTAATACCCATCACAAAACACAACATCTTACTTTTCATTTTAGAGGATTATCTTATGTCTCATTTATCGGTAGCAAAATTTGGTGGTACATCCGTTGCAAACTATTCGGCTATGCAGGCTTGTGCCAAAATCATCATTGCAGATCCTAATACTCGCGTTGTGGTACTTTCCGCATCAGCCGGTGTAACAAACTTATTAGTTGCCCTAGCCAATGGTGTAGAAGCAGAAGAACGTGCAAAATTAATTGGTGAAGTCCGTCAAATTCAAGAAAATATTTTAAATGAATTACAAGATGATAGCCGTGTACGCCCTGTCATCGAAAAATACTTAGAAAATATTACCGCACTTTCTGAAGCGGCAAGCCTTGCGACATCAAAAGCTTTAACTGATGAAATCATCAGTCAAGGTGAAATGATGTCGACACAAATTTTCATTGAAGTATTAAGAGAATTACAAACCTCAGCTACTTGGGTCGATGTGCGTACTTTAGTCGCAACCAATGATAACTTTGGTAAAGCGGCACCAGATGATGCTCAAACCCAAACAAATTGCGATAATTTATTGAAACCACTAATCGACCGAGGTGAATTAGTCATCACCCAAGGTTTTATCGGCCGTGAACCGGGCGGTAAAACAACTACTTTAGGTCGTGGTGGTAGTGACTACTCTGCGGCACTTTTAGCTGAAGTATTAAACGCAAAAGATGTATTAATTTGGACGGATGTGGCGGGAATTTATACCACAGACCCTCGTGTCGTCCCTGAAGCTAAACGTATTGATACCATGAGCTTTGCTGAAGCGGCTGAAATGGCAACTTTTGGCGCTAAAGTATTACACCCAGCAACATTACTTCCAGCTGTACGCAGTAATATTCCCGTTTATGTAGGTTCAAGTAAAGCGCCTGATGCTGGTGGTACTTGGGTAACACGCGATCCACAACCACGTCCGACATTCCGTGCAATTGCAGTTCGCCGTGATCAAACTTTATTGACGCTTTCAAGCTTAAGCATGTTACACGCCCAAGGATTCCTTGCGAATGTATTCAATATCTTAGCCAAATATAAAATTTCGGTGGACACGATTACCACTTCTGAAGTGAGTATTGCATTAACTTTAGATAAAACAGGTTCTGCTTCATCTGGTGTTGAATTACTTTCACCAGAATTATTAGAAGAATTAAGTCAATATTGCACCGTGAAAGTCGATACAGGCTTATCACTTGTCGCATTAATTGGAAATGACTTACACCTCGCTTCTGGTGTAGCAAAACGTATTTTCGACACGCTCGAAGGTTATAACATTCGCATGATTAGCTATGGAGCAAGCACGAATAATATTTGTATGCTAGCGCATAGTGACAAAGCGGATGATGTAGTACGTTCATTACATAAATCGTTGTTTGAATAATAAATTTAAGAAAAGTGCGGTTAAAAATAACCGCACTTTTTTACGTTTTAAATTTGAGATTAAGGCAAAAAAAGAGTAAAGTAATCGTTTGTCTGATTTATAAACTTACGCAAACTTAAGGCGGAAATTATGGGAAAAAGTGTTGTTGTTCTTGGCGCTCAATGGGGCGATGAAGGGAAAGGCAAGATCGTTGATTTATTAACGGATCGAGTCAAATATGTGGTGCGTTACCAAGGTGGTCATAACGCAGGTCACACGTTAATTATTAATGGTGAAAAAACCGTATTGCGCTTAATTCCATCTGGTATTTTACGTGATAACGTGACCTGTTTAATCGGTAACGGCGTGGTGCTTTCTCCTGCCGCATTAATGCAAGAAATGGGCGAATTAGAAAGCCGTGGCGTAAAAGTACGTGAACGTTTATTAATTTCAGAAGCTTGCCCTTTAATCCTACCTTATCACGTTGCAATGGATCACGCGCGTGAAGCCGCATTAGGTAAAAAAGCTATTGGTACAACCGGTCGTGGTATCGGTCCAGCTTATGAAGATAAAGTCGCTCGTCGTGGTTTACGCGTGGGCGATTTATTCAATCGCGAAGCCTTTGCTGAAAAATTAAAAAATATCCTTGAATACTATAATTTCCAATTGGTGAACTACTACAAAGTAGAACCTGTTGACTATCAAAAAACATTAGACGATGTCTTCGCGGTAGCTGATATCATCACCGGTATGGTGGCAGATGTGACAACCATCTTAGATACCGCTCGCAAAAATGGTGACAACATTTTATTCGAAGGTGCACAAGGTACCATGCTTGATATCGACCACGGAACCTATCCGTATGTAACCAGTTCTAATACCACTGCAGGTGGCGTAGCAACTGGTTCTGGTTTCGGTCCTCGTAACCTTGATTATGTGTTAGGTATCATCAAAGCATACTGTACACGTGTTGGTGGCGGTCCATTCACCACAGAATTATTCGATGAAACTGGTGCTGAAATTGCTCGTAAAGGTAATGAATTTGGTGCAGTAACTGGTCGTCCTCGTCGTTGTGGTTGGTTTGATGCCGTAGCCATTCGCCGTGCGATTCAACTTAACTCTATTTCTGGCTTCTGTATGACCAAATTAGACGTATTAGATGGTTTCGATGAAGTGAAAATCTGTACTGCTTACAAAATGCCAAATGGTGAAATCGTTGAATATGCACCATTAGCAGCGAAAGATTGGGAAGGTGTAGAGCCAATTTACGAAACCTTACCTGGTTGGAAAGAAAACACTTTCGGTGTGACTGATGTAAATAAACTACCGCAAACTTGCCGTGATTACATCAAACGTATCGAAGAAGTAACTGGTGTGCCAGTAGCTATCCTTTCAACAGGTCCAGATCGTGTTCAAACAATGATTTTACGCGATCCATTTGCGGCCTAAAACAGCATAAAAATAAACCGCACTTTGGCACAACCAAGTGCGGTTATTTTTTTAAGGAGTTTTTGATGACTGAACAAGATATTGCTGACTACCTAAAAAATCACCCTGATTTTTTTACCCATCGTCCTGAACTACTTCAACTGCTTAGTATTCCGCATAGCCATGAAGAAGGGACGATTTCCTTAGTCGAAGCACAGCTTGCTCAGCAACGAGAACAAATCAAAACGCTTACTCAACTCCTCGAAAAATTTCATCAGCTTGCTCATCAAGAAGCAGATATCTTCTTTGCTCTTTTGCCTTTGCAGAAAAAACTATTTCAAACAGAAGACTTTATTGCCATCAATGAAAAACTTGATGACTGGGCAAAAGGCTATGAACTAGAAGGTGCCAAAATCTTACTTTTCACTGACTGCTGGCAAAAAAATAGCACCATTCCTGAACAACATTGGTTAGACCGAAAAGCCTTTGAACTCATTCGCCTAGAGCGCATGGGCTTACGCCAATTCTATTTAGGCGATCTCTCCAATAAAGAAAAAGCCCTCATGTTCCTTCCTGAAGAACTCCCTATCGGTTCTGTGGCGATTTGCCGCTTAGGTGGAACACCTCAAAAACCAACCGCACTTTTACTCTTCAAATCTCGAGACACAGACCGTTTCCACAACGACCAAGACACCACATTTCTTCGACATTTAGTCGATATTGTGGAATTGCATTTAGGAAGATGGCTTTAAAGGTTATTAATATCAATTTATTGATCCTGCTCACAATTTCAAAAAAATAAACTTTCTTTATTTTTCAACTCTTTCTACAATACCTTTGTTTTTATTATTAAAAACACACAATTCAATTTAACTTCAGATATCACAAGGGTCTAATTATGAAAATTTTAACTTGGCCTGTGGTTGCAGGTGCTGCACTTGGTATCGTTGCGCCACTTCTCACTTACAATGGCAATCCTGGTAATATGGGATTTTGTGCGGCTTGTTTCTTACGCGATACAGCCGGATCGCTTGGATTACACCACGCTGCCCCATTACAATACCTTCGCCCAGAACTCATTGGATTAGTTTTAGGTGCACTCGCCAGTGCATTCTTATCTAAGGAATTTAAACCTCGTGGTGGCTCTGCCCCACTTGCTCGTATTAGCTTAGGCTTTTTTGCGATGCTTGGTGCGCTCATTTTCTTAGGTTGTCCATGGCGTGCTTATTTACGATTAGGTGGCGGAGATCTCACTGCAATTGCAGGTATCGTAGGATTATTTGCCGGTGTATTAGGTGGCATTTTCTTTGCTAATCGAGGATTCTCATTAGGTAAATCTAAGGAACAAAGCCAATCTTCTGGATTAATCGGTCCAATCTTTGCCGTGATTTTGCTTGTTTTAGCCTTAACCCAATTTAAATTTGGTGAAAATCTAGCGATTTACACCTCTGAAAAAGGCCCTGGTGCACAACATGCGGCTATTTGGATGTCACTTGCTGGCGGATTACTTCTTGGTGTGCTGATGCAAAAATCACGTTTTTGTACAATTGGGGCATTCCGAAACTTTGTCCTCTTCCGTGATGCACATTTATTAAATGGTGTGATTGCACTGATTGTCTTTGCAGCAATAACCAATGCCTTATTAGGTCAATTCCATTTAGGCTTTGAAAAACAACCTATCGCACATAATGACTATCTCTACAATTTCCTTTCTATGGCACTTTGCGGTCTTTGCTTTGCATTAGGCGGTGGTTGCCCAGGCAAACAATTAGTCAATATTGGTGAAGGAAATAATGACTCAGCATTATTTGTGCTCGGTATGCTACTGGGTGCAGCAGCGGCACATAACTTTGGTTTCGCAGCCGCTCCTACTGGCGTTCCAACCTTTACGCCTTATGTTTTACTTGCCGGTTTTGCAGTTTGTTTATATATCGCATTAACTAATAAATCGGAAGCTTAATATTCATTCAGAATAAACAAAAAGGAAGTCAATCATGACTTCCTTTTTTCATTTGCAAAAGTGCGGTCATTTTTAACCACACTTTCCATATCATTAGAGAATATTTTTCTCACCACGGGAAAGGCTAATTAAGCCTGAACGAACAATCTCAAGTAATGTACTTTCTTCCTTCACAGCCTCAACAAAAGCATCTAATTTATCTTTTGTACCAGTTAATTGAATCGTGTAGGATTTTGTTGTTACATCTACAATCTGACCGCGGAAAATGTCGGCTAAACGTTTTAACTCATCACGCGATGAACCCGTTGCACGAACTTTCACTAACAACACTTCACGCTCAACATGCTCATGTTCACTCAAGTTAATAACTTTAAACACATCCACTAATTTGTGAAGTTGTTTTTCGATTTGTTCGAGTACTTGCTCATCTCCCACCGCTTCAATCGTCATACGAGAAAGCGTTGGATCATCGGTTGGTGCCACAGTTAAGCTTTCAATGTTAAATGCACGTTGGGAAAATAAGCCGACCACACGAGATAATGCACCGGATTCATTTTCTAATAAAACAGATAAAATTCTACGCATTATTCTTTCTCCTCTTGTGGTTTGCTTAAAATCATCTCATTCATCGCCCCGCCGCGAACTTGCATTGGGTAAACGTGTTCGGTTTCATCAACGTTAATATCAACAAAGACCAATTTATTTTTAATACTGAAGGCTTCTTTTAATTTGCTTTCTAATTCATCTGGTGTAGAAATTTGAATTCCCACATGACCATAAGATTCGGCTAACTTCACGAAATCCGGTAAAGAATTCATATAAGTTTGAGAATGGCGGCCAGAGTAAATCAAATCCTGCCATTGTTTTACCATGCCTAAGAAGTGGTTGTTCAAACAAATTACCACAACAGGAATACCATATTGCGTTGCTGTTGAAAGCTCTTGGATATTCATTTGAATACTGCCATCACCCGTTACACAAACCACTGTTGCTTCAGGATGCGCAAGTTTCACCCCTAATGCAGCCGGTAAACCGAAGCCCATCGTACCTGCACCGCCTGAGTTGATCCAACGACGCGGTAAATCAAACGGATAATGTAATGCGGCAAACATTTGGTGTTGACCTACATCCGATGCCACATAAGCTTGGCCTTTTGTAATACGATATACGGCTTCCATCACTTGCTGCGGTTTAATTACGCCTGAAGTGCGGTCGAAATCCAAGCATTTTTTCGCTTTCCATTCATCAATTTGTTTCCACCAATCTTCTAATTGGTTTTGAGGACGCGAACCAATTTCTTCACCTAATAAGCTTAAGAACTCATCCAATACATTTTTCGCGTTACCTACAATTGGAATCGCAACAGGGACGTTTTTAGAAATAGAGGTTGGGTCAATATCAATCTGAATCACTTTTGCATTCGGGCAATATTTATCTAAGTTGTTAGTGGTACGGTCATCAAAACGAACTCCAACACCAAGGATTAAATCACTTTCATGCATGGCTGTATTGGCTTCGTAAGTTCCGTGCATCCCAAGCATACCTAAGAATTGTTTATCGGTACTTGGATACACACCTAAACCCATTAACGATGAAGTTACCGGTAAATTTAAACGTTGTGCAAATTGCGTTAATTCCTCATGACAGCCTGCTGCAATAGCACCACCACCGACGAATAAAACCGGTTTTTTAGCCACTAATAATGCTTTTAACGCTTTCTTAATTTGACCTTTGTGACCATTTACCGTTGGATTATAAGAACGAAGCTCAACAGATTTTGGATATTCGTAAGGATATTTTAAAGTTGGGTTTACGGTATCTTTTGGAATATCAACAACAACGGGACCAGGACGGCCTGTTGAAGCAATGTAAAAAGCTTTTTTCAAGATACCTGGAATGTCTTCTGCTTTTTTAACGATAAAGCTGTGTTTAACCACCGGACGAGAAATCCCCACCATATCACATTCTTGGAACGCATCACGACCGATTAAGCTACTCATTACCTGACCTGAAATGATCACCATTGGTACCGAATCTGTATAAGCGGTCAAAATCCCCGTAATCGCATTGGTTGCACCAGGTCCTGATGTGACTAACACACACCCCACTTTACCGGTCGCACGTGCGTAACCATCAGCCATATGCACCGCTGCTTGCTCATGACGGACTAAAATATGTTCAATCCCACCAAGAGTATGAATTGCATCATAAATATCCAATACGGCACCGCCCGGATAACCAAATAAATACTCAACGCCTTCGTCACGCAAAGACTGAACCACCATTTCCGCACCGGATAATTTCTTCATATTTTACTCCTAAAACTGACCGCACTTTTATTTGTTACGATTCGTGTCAAAACAATAGAAACATCATACCGAAAGAAAATGGCTTGTCCAGCATGATAAAAGTCTAAAAAGACGAATTAAAAAGCATTAAAAACTAACAAAATACAAATATTAAGATTTAAATAAAGATAATTAATATAAAAAGCAGAAAATTGTAGTTTTATATGGAGTTTTATAAAAATAAAAATTTTTTATTCTTTTGTTCAAAATTTTGAACTGGATCACATTTTAAGCGTCAATTTCTATGACGATTAAGGAGAAAGGGAGAGATTATAAGAAAAAACCGCACTTGGAAGAGCCAAAGTGCGGTTAGATTTTAAGAGGTTTTTAATTAGCCGTTATAGCGTTTGAACACTAAAGTCGCGTTTGTACCACCGAAACCAAAGCTGTTTGACATGACAGTTTGTAAGCCTGCATTTTCTTTTGTTTCAGTCACGATATTGCAGCCTTCTGCCGCTTCGTCTAATGTTTCGATATTAATGCTTGGTGCAATGAAGTCATTGTGTAACATTAATAAGGTATAGATTGCTTCGTGCGCACCTGCTGCCCCTAGAGAGTGACCAGTCATTGATTTGGTTGAGGAAATCGCTGGAATTTTGTCACCAAATACATTTTTGATCGCACCTAATTCTTTCACGTCACCAACTGGTGTTGATGTACCGTGTACGTTGATGTAATCAATTGGGGTATCTACCGTTGCCATTGCTTGTTTCATACAACGCTCTGCACCTTCACCACTTGGCGCTACCATGTCATAACCATCAGAGGTTGCACCGTAGCCCACGATTTCTGCGTAGATTTTTGCGCCACGTGCTAATGCGTGTTCTAATTCTTCAACCACTACAACTGCACCACCACCAGCGATAACGAAACCATCACGGTCTGCATCGTAAGCACGAGACGCTTTTTCTGGGGTATCATTGTATTTAGTTGAAACCGCACCCATTGCATCGAATTCAGTTGCACATTCCCAAGATAATTCTTCCGCACCACCCGCGAAAACCACATCTTGTTTACCTAATTGGATTAATTCAACTGCGTGACCGATACAGTGTGCAGACGTTGCACAAGCAGAGCTGATTGAGTAGTTCACACCGCGGATTTTGTAAGGGGTTGCTAAACAAGCTGACACACTTGATGCCATCGTTTTAGTTACCGCATAAGGACCAATTGCTTTCACACCGCGTGGACCACGCACTGCATCACAAGCCACTAATTGGTTGTGAGCTGAACCAGTACCTGCACCGATTACCAGACCTGTACGGTCATTTGAAACTTGATCTTCTGTTAAACCTGAATCTTCAATCGCTTCACGCATAGAAAGGTATGCATAAGCTGCCGCATCACCCATAAAACGATACACTTTACGATCGATATGCTCGCTTGGATCAAGTTTGATTGTACCGGCAACATGGCTACGCATTTTCATTTCAATAAACTCAGGCACGACTTCAATACCAGATTTACCTGCTTTTAATGAAGCCAAAACTTCTTCTTTGTTGTTACCGATACTTGAAATAATACCAAAACCAGTAATTACAGCTCTTTTCATTCTTTATTCCTTATGAGTTAGGGGAAATTTAATTCAACTTACAGTTGTTAGCTGAACGCAATTTACTATGAAATGAAAATATTGCAAGCAATAATTCATTTGTTCGACCAGTTAAGTTTTAACCGACTCAAAATTTCCGTGCTATTATAAAAGAATTTGATAAGGCAAAAAAGGGCTAACACATGTTCACCATTCAGCACGCAAAAATTCATTTTAACGAAGAGAATACCCCTGTTTCGGATAAATTCGATGACGTATATTTTTCTAATCAAGATGGTTTAGCAGAAACCCATTATGTGTTTTTAGAAGGCAATCAGTTGTGGGAACGTTGGATTCATTACCAAAAAGCCCACTTTGTGATTGCTGAAACGGGATTTGGCACAGGATTAAATTTCTTTGCGGTGACTACGCTATTCCGTGAATTTCGTCAAAAACACCCTGATTCGCCTTTAAAACGCCTTTATTTTATCTCTTTTGAAAAATACCCTTTGCTACTTGATGCATTACAACAAGCCCATTTAGCTTATCCGCAATTTTCTCATCTTGCTCAGCATTTACAACAGAATTGGCTTAATCCCATTCAAGGTTGCTATCGTTTTCATTTTGATGAAACCACGTTAGATCTTTGGTTTGGCGATGTCGCTGAAAATCTGCCACAACTGGGCGATTATATGAATGGTAAAATTGATGCCTGGTTTTTAGATGGTTTTGCACCGAGTAAAAACCCCGACATGTGGAATGAGCAGCTTTATCAGCAAATGTTTCGTTTTACCAAGCCACAAGGCACCTTTGCGACCTTTACTGCGGCAAGTGCGGTTAGAAAAGGCTTAGAAAATGCGGGCTTTAATATTAAGAAACGCAAAGGCTTTGGTAAAAAACGGGAATGTCTTTCTGGTCAAAAAACGCAGGAAAAACTGACCGCACTTTCTACATCCTGGTTTCATAGTCAGCCAGCCAATCTCAAAGAACAAGATATTGCCATTATTGGTGGTGGGGTTGCCTCGCTTTGTACAGCCATTTCATTGGTTAAACGTGGGGCTAAAATCACAATTTATTGCGAAGATGAGCAAACTGCCCTCAATGCATCTGGCAATAAACAGGGTGCCTTTTATCCGCAACTGAGCGATGATAACGAGCGTAATATTCGTTTTTATATTCATGCTTTCGCCTATGGCCATCAATTTCTACAATGGGCAATTCAACAACAAATTGAATTTGAACATGAGTTCTGTGGTGTCGCACTTTGTGCTTACAATGAGAAAGCTGAAAGTAAATTAAATAAAATCGCTAAGCTGAATTTGCCTTCTGATTTATATCAGTCATTAAGCCAATCTGAATTAAGTGAAAAAGTGGGCTTACCGTTACCTTTTGGTGGCGCTTTTATCCCTCAAGGCGCTTGGCTTGCACCTCGTCAGTTAGTTCAACACACTTTTGCCTTTTTAGAAAAACAAGGTGTCCAGATTAAAACATCACAAAAAGCAACCGCACTTTCTCAAACAGAAAATGGTTGGCAAATCACCACTGCTGAAAATGAAACTTTCTGCCATGAAGTGGTTATTTTAGCAAACGGACATAAACTCACTGAGTTTGAGCAAACACAAAAACTCCCACTCTATCCTGTTCGAGGACAAGTGAGCCAAATTCCGACATCGGAAAAGTTACTTAAACTCAAAACCGTGTTGTGCTATGACGGCTACCTGACGCCAGTCGATCAAGCGAAAACCAGTCATTGTATTGGTGCCAGTCATGTTCGTGATAATGCGACTCGTGAATTTAGCCTAACCGAACAACAAGAAAACCAACAAAAAATTCAGCAAAATATTCCTGAAAATTGGACAAAAGAAGTGGATACATCGGGTAATCTTGCTCGAATCGGTGTACGTTGTTCGGTACGTGATCTTACGCCAATGATGGGCGCTGTTCCTCATTTTTCTGCTCAGCAAACACAATATCAGAATTTGTTTAATTTACGCCGCCGTAAACAGCCAATAGAACAAGCTGAAAACTACCCTAATCTCTACTTAATCGGCGCATTAGGCTCTAGAGGATTAACTTCTGCGCCATTTTTGGGTGAAACACTGGCTTCCTTAATTTATGGTGAACCCTTACCGATGAGTGAAGATCTGATTCATAACTTAATGCCAAACCGCAGTTGGGTCAGACGCAGGTTGAAAGGGGCGGAAGTGAAATAAAAAAGTGCGGTTAAAATCAACCGCACTTTTTTAATACAAGCTTAAACGTTGTAATCGCTGTCTGGCGATTTCTTTGATTTCATCCTTTTTCGCCGTATTCATAATTTCCAAATAAAGCAATTTGGCCAAACCAATATTAACTTGTGTCCCAATCCCTTCTTCATACAAACGAGCCAAACGGAATCGCCCCTCATTGCTGCCCGCATTCGCCGCTTTTTGGAACCATTCAAAGGCTTTGGTAAATTCTTTCTGATTGGTATAAATTTCCCCTAATGTAAGCATGGCATCAGGATCTTTTGTCGCACTGGTTTCAAATAATTTAATCGCTTGAGCGGTATCTTGTTTTACATAGTTGTTGCCGTTGAAATACATAACCGCCAAATTATTGATAGCTTTAATACTACCTCGCTCAGCAGCTTCGCTAAACCACCAATAAGCCAACTCTTTATTTTCATCCACTCCACGGCCCAAATTATAAAGCATCCCTAAATTGCTTTGTGCTTGTAAATTACCTTCCAAAGCTAGAGGATACATAATTTCAAAAACGGCTTTCCAATCTTGTTTCTCAGCCAGTTTTTGCGCCAGATCCATTTTTTGCTGCTCTGTCATTTGCGCTTTATCGACCAAATCAATGGTTTTCATCGCAAATGCTGAACTGCTTAAGGTGAGCGTGGTGAGGAGTAAAAGTTTGGCTAATGTCTTCATCTTATAATGTCGCTATCAATAAAATAATCAAAAAAATGGCGGATGTTCCGAATTCTATTAGACCGACTTGCTTAACCGAAAGTTTCTTGGTGGGTAAATAAATGGCACGAATTAACGCCGGCACAAAAGCAAGTGATAAGACATATTGTTGGGTAAATAAACAACCGAGCACGCAAAACACATGGAAAATAATAGAGGCTTTGAGATAAAGCGGATTTTTACGTTCACGCATCATTGATTTGACGTAAAGCGTCGTGCCAATAAAAAATAAGCTTGGATACAGTGCTACCCACCAGATTTTTTCATCAAAAGAGCGGTCAGAAAAATAATAGGATCCCATACCTGCAAGAGCAAAAATCGCAATACCCGCTAAATCATTGAGAAGATTGCGTTCATCTTTTTTCTTGGTGTAATAGATACTCACCAACACAAAAGGAAACATGGCTGCAATAAAGAAAAGAATTTGCCAGTTATAAAAAATGGCAGGAAGCGCAAATAAAAAAGCTGAGACACCATAGATGATTGTCCACTTTTTATATTCCGCCATATTTTTGCCTTTAAAGAGACTCAGCATTGGGTAACTCAGCAAATACATCGTGAACCAAGCTAAAAGCAAAAAGAAATGCGCCCAAACAGGTGAAGCTAATAACATACCGTAAACAAAAGGCAATAATGCCATCACTATGGCGCCATATTGATTTGAAATCAGGAGTTTCATAGTTTCCTTTAGTTGATAAAAATTCTCAATTATTTTATCTCACAATTTCTTGATTTACAAAGTCTAAAACCACCTTTAGAATGGAATTATCTTCATCAAAAAGGAGCCATTATGTCGATTCAACGCATTCAACCAAGCAAACGCTTTTCTGAAGTGGTCATTCATAACAATACTGCCTATTTTGCAGGCCAAGTACCGGAAAAAACCGTTAAGCAAAATGCTTACGAGCAAACCAAAGAAGTCCTTTCACTGATCGATAAATTATTGGCAGAAATTGGTTCTGAAAAAAGTAAAATTCTTACCTCGCAAATCTTCCTTGCTGATATGGCGGATTATGCTCAACTCAACCAAGCATGGGATGAATGGGTTGATAGTCAAAATCCACCAAGCCGAGCAACCGTGGAAGCAAAACTTGCAGATCCTGATTGGAAAGTTGAGATCGTGATTATTGCATCCGTGTAAGTACAGCTTTTTCAAAATGTGATCAACCGCAAAGAAACTTTTTTGTTTTTCCTTTACACTAAACACTGAATTCAAAAGAAGGAGTAATGTATGCAATCATGGATACCAGAAATATGGCAAGCCGCTGTAATTGGGCTTGTGGTTGGCGTAATCTTAGGCTATTTATTATTACGTTTAACGAAAGGCTCAGTTAAAAAACAAGTTCAGACAGAAGCTGAGCTAAAAGAAGTGAAAACACAGTTAAGCGATCAACAAGCACAACTTGAAAAACATTTTGCTGAAAGTGCCGAATTATTTAAAACTTTAATTGGTGATTATCAAAAACTCTATCGTCACTATGCAGTTTCATCTGAAACCTTGCTTGGTAATAAACCCGCTAACAAAGGTTTATTCACTCAACAATTGGTGACCGCCTCATCAGAAAGTAAATCTGAAGAGCCGCCTCGTGATTATTCCGAAGGTTCATCTGGTTTATTAAAAACAGATAAAGAAAACCAATAATAATTAACGGTTGAATAATAAAAAAATCAGGGATTAAATACTTAATCCCTGATTTTTTATTAGTGATTACTCAATACTTGAGCCGGTTGTAACTTCGCGGCTCGACTGGCTGGATAAAGACTCGCGAGTAAACTCAATACCAATGCTGCCACTAAAACCAGCACAACATCGAACCAATGCAATTCGCTTGGTAAGAAATCAACGAAATAGATGCCATCTGATAACAGTTTTTTACCGAGTAATGTCTCAATGCCTTGAATAATCGGCGTAAGATTCAGTGCAAGTACAACACCTAACACAATACCAATCAAACATCCTTTCATCCCTGCAAGTAAACCATACCAAATAAAGATTTGTTTAATAAATCCATTATTCGCCCCTAGGGTTCGCATAATCGCAATATCACCTTGCTTATCTTTTACCGCCATAATTAAGGTTGAAACGATATTAAAACACGCCACCCCAATTACAAGCACCATAGCGATATACATCACTGTGCGGATAAGCTGAATATCACGATACATATAGCCAAATTTTGCCACCCAGTTTTGAATATAAAGCAGCAGCGGATAATCATTCAGCATCGAATAATCCATTTCTTGTACTTTAAATGGATCATCAATTTTCAATTCAACACCGGTAATTTGATCTTCGCGATACCCCATTAATTCTTGTGCTTGAGGTAATGCCAGCAAGGCATAACTGTGGTCTAATTGACCATCTAAACGTAAAATAGCGGTCACTTGAACACGCTCACGATTAGGCTGAGCCATTTGATCTTCACCATTAGGTTGAGAAATCAATAATGACACCCAATCGCCTGCTTTAACATCTAACTCTTTGGCAATACCAGAGCCCAGCACCAATCCACCTTCTTCTGCAAATTTCTGCCAGCCATCACCTTCCACAAACTTACCAAGAGAACTCACTTGATCTTCAGCTTGTTTATCAACTCCTTTCACTTGCACAACTTTAAGTTTATTGCCATTTTCAACTAAGGCAGTAAAACTCACAAAAGGTGAAAGTGCGGTAATTTTTTTGTTCGTTTTTAAACGATCTGCTAACTTCTGCCAATGATTTAATGTGGCTTCATTACCCTGTGGATTTACTGTAATTTCCACATGTGGCACGACAGCCAAAATGCGCGAGTTTAATTCACGCTCGAAACCATTCATGGCACTTAATCCGACAATCAATACCGCTACGCCAAGGGCGATACCGATAGCAGAGAATTTTGAAATTAACGCTACCAACGGATTCTTTTGCTTACCCCGTTGATAACGCCAACTAATGAAAAAAGGCGTATTCATTATGCACCTTCCTTCAAAATGCCGTCTTGCATGGTTAAGCAACGAGACAATTTTTGCGCTAATGACATATCATGTGTAACCAATAAAAACGCAATGTTTTGTTCCGCATTCAAGGTTTGAATTAGCTCAAAAATACTTTCTGTGGTTTTATGATCCAAGTTACCAGTTGGTTCATCAGCCAAGACAAGAGCGGGGTTATTCACCAATGCACGAGCAATCGCTACACGTTGACGTTCACCGCCCGAAAGTGCAGATGGACGATGAGTAATGCGATGACTTAAGCCTACTGCGCCTAATATTTTTTCAGCACGATCTTTTGCTTCTGTTTTATTCTGGCGACCAATTAACATCGGCATCATCACATTTTCCAATGCGGTAAAATCCGCCATTAAATGGTGAAATTGATACACGAAACCTAGATTTTGGTTACGTAATTTAGCCAATTCACTTTCAGACGCTTTTTGCAAAGATTGCCCTTTAATAAAGACTTCCCCACTACTTGGCTGATCTAAACCACCCAAAGTGTGCAATAAAGTACTTTTTCCTGAACCTGAACTCCCCACAATCGCCACTAATTCTTGTGGTTTCATAGCAAAGCTTACGCCTTTTAATACTTGTGTTTGGTTCTCGCCTTCTTGGTAAAATTTATTAATATTTTGGCATTCTAATAAGTAGTTATTCATATTTTACTCATAACGTAATGCTTCCGCCGGCTCAGTTTTCGCCGCACGATAAGCTGGATAAATGGTTGATAATAAAGATAACAATAAAGAAAAGGCAATCACAATAATGACTTGCACAGGCTCAATGGATGTTGGCAAGAAAACACCGTTCGGATTGACCGCACTTAAAATTGCCCCAAGGTTTAAAGTGATTAATACGCCCAGTACGGCACCAATCAATGTGCCCACTAGCCCCACCAATAAACCTTGATAAATAAAGATCGAACGCACTTGTGATTTAGTCACACCTTGCGTTTGCAAAATGGCGATTTCCCCTTGTTTATCCACCACCATTAAACTTAATGAGGTCACTATATTGGAAATCGCCACAACAATAATTAAGCTAATCAACAAGCCCATCATATTTTTTTCCATACGAACCGCTTGGAAAAACTCCCCTTTTTGGACACGCCAATCGCTGATATGACTCTCTTTGAAATAGGTTGGTAATTCTGTGATTTGGAAAGGATCATCTAGGAATAAACGATAGCCTTGCGCCTCACCTGGTTGAATACGCATTAGGCGGCCAATATCCGCTAAATTAGCAAAAACCTCGTAACCTGACGCTTCGCCATAATCATAGTAAAGCTCGCTCACCGTAAATAAACGCTGCATTGGCACGCGACCAAACGGGGTGTATTGGCTGTTTTCCGTAATCATTAAACGAACCTTATCACCCACTGCTAAGCCTAATTTTTGCGCTAACTTATCGCCCATAACTAACTTAAACTCACCTTGCGGTAAAAGTTGGTTAAACTGACTAGGATCGATATCTTCTAATAAAGGATCATCTGAAAAAGACTGAATACCAATCACTTGTCCCGCGCTTACGCCTTTTGCTGTTTGAAACACGACATTCGTCGTATTAATCGGCACTGCTTTTTGCACAAAGTGCGGTGTATTTTCAAGCGTTTTTTCTGCCGAAATAGGCGCTTCTTGGCTAACAATCGCGTGTGGAATGCTCGAAAGCACCTGTTGTTTTTGATAGTCTTCCAGTCCATTCATGACAGAAAGCACAATAATCAATGCCATCACACCCAGTACGATGCCAAAGCTTGCCAAATTAGCAACAAGTCGCCCAAAACGATCAGCGCTTTTTGCACGCCAATATCGTAGAGCGACGTATAAAGAAATAGGTAAATTCATTATTTTTGATTTAATTGTTGAACGAAATCTTCAATATTTTGCGCCACTTTTTTCGTTAGCGTGGTTACCGCGCTATCACTCGCCCAAGCAATATGAGGTGTGATAATTAAATTCGGCATCGTTTTCGCTAATTCAATCAGAGGATTGTTTTTCTCTGGTGGTTCTTTCACTAACACATCTAATGCAGCACCACCTAATTGCCCTGATTTTAATGCGTCACAAACTGCTTGCTCGTCAATCAATGGACCACGACCAGTATTGATTAAATATGCACCTTTCTTACAAAGTGACAAGGTTTCTTGATTGATTAAATTTTTAGTTGTTTCAGTCAATGCACAATGCAATGTCAGAATATCGGCCTGTTTTAGCACCTCTTCAAAAGGCGTGTAACCTTCACGGCACGTTGTGGCATTTCGATGTTCAGCATAAAGCACTTTCATGCCTAAAAGCTCGGCTAAACGCCCCACTTCTGTACCTAAACAGCCTTTTCCAAACACACCTAACGTTGAACCTTTCACATCCGTAATGGGATAATCAAAGTAGCAGAACTGTTTACTCTCAGTCCATTTTCCAGTGATTTGATCTCGCTGCCAGCCAGCCAAGCTATGTTTTAACGCAAAAATCATCCCCAACACATGCTCAGGTACGGTCGTGGCAGAATAACCCGTCACATTTTTAACCGTCACACCCAATTCTTTTGCCGCGTCTAAATCCACGTTATTGGTGCCTGTTGCAGTGATAGCAATGAGTTTTAATTTAGGTAATTGTTGCAAGACCTCTCGGCTTAAAATCACTTTACTGGTGATAATAATATCTGCGTCTTTTGCTCGATCAATAGTTTGTTCCGCAGAAGTATATTCATACTCTACCCAGTTATGCGGAAAGCTTGGACGAGGAATAGGAATATGTTTTGGAATTGCGGTGCTGTCTAAAAATACGATATTCATTATTTTCTCCTTTTAATAGAACAAAAGTGCGGTCAAAAACAACGCTGTTTTCAATCGCACTTCTCTATTAAATAGACGTATCTAATTCAGGGAAAGACTTCACTAAATCATCAATGGCTTTCATCTGTGAGACAAAACCTTCTAATGCTGAAAGTGGCAATGCAGAAGGGCCATCACATTTTGCCTGATTTGGATTTGGGTGAGCTTCTAAGAATAAGCCTGCAATGCCAATTGCTAAACCAGAACGGGCTAATTCAGTCACTTGTTCACGACGGCCGCCTGAAGCAGCTCCAAACGGATCACGACATTGTAATGAATGAGTCACGTCAAAAATGACAGGGCTACCTTTAGACACTTTTTTCATTACACCAAAGCCTAACATATCCACCACTAAATTATCGTAGCCAAAGTTTGAACCACGATCACAAAGGATAATTTTATCGTTACCACATTCTTCAAACTTATCGACGATATTGCCCATTTGACCTGGGCTTAAGAATTGTGGTTTTTTCACGTTAATTACCGCACCGGTTTTTGCCATGGCTTCGACTAAATCAGTTTGACGAGCTAAGAATGCCGGTAACTGAATCACATCTACCACATCTGCAACAGGCTGACATTGATAGATTTCGTGCACATCGGTAATCACTTTCACGCCGAAGGTTTCTTTTAACTCTTGGAAAATTTTTAAACCTTCTTCCATGCCTGGACCACGGTAAGAATGAATTGAAGAACGGTTAGCTTTATCGAAAGATGCCTTAAAAACATAAGGAACGCCCAACTTTTCAGTTACTTTCACGTAAGCTTCACAAACTTGCATTGCCATATCGCGACTTTCAAGCACGTTCATTCCGCCGAAAAGTACAAAAGGTTTGTCATTTGCGACATCAATATTGCCAATTTTTACAATTTTATTTTGCATAATATTTCCTTTTTAATGGATGGCATTGGCATCTTTCAATGCTTCGCCTTTCAGTTCTAAAAGTTGAGTTTTTAACAGCGAAGAAGTGGGATCATTTGGACATTGATCCACAAAATATTCTAAATCCTCAATGGCTGAAGGATAAGCACCCATTTGCGCCAACACTAAGCCACGATCGCGAATATCATAAGGATCTTTTCTTCCCGCTAACAAGAATTGGATATAATTAAAAGCCAAATCGTTTTGTTCTTCACGAATTAAGGCATTTTTAGCAAGCTGACGGAAACGTGCTGTCAGCATCGGAATATCTGCTCGGGCTAAATCCTCAGGTTGAATCTGAGCCCCAAAACCAAAGGCGCCTTCATAGAGTTTTTTCAATTCATCCACTGAAATGTATTTTCCGCTCCAAGGATCAATAAATGCTACTTCACCCTCTACTTCTGCACGTAAAATGAGTTGGGTCGGAAAATTTACGGGATAAATCGGCAATTTTAAACTTGCAGCCAAATAAAGGATTAAGGCACCAAGACTCACCGGCATGCCTTCATGTTCTTCTAAAATATACGGAAGGTATAAATTGCGAGCATAGAAATAATTGTCCGCATCGCAATGAAATCCCCAATCACCATAAAATAGCTGTAATAATTGATGAATTTTAGCTTTATCATCCCATTCTTCTGGAATAGCTTGGCGAGCTTTACGCACTAAGTTTCCCACAAGCCCTCTTAAACGAGGCTCATCAAGTTGCTCTTTCTCACAAATGCTCAGATAAAAATGAGTCAGTTCAGCATACAAGGCTTTTTGATCGTATTTCATTACCACTTCCAATATCCCAACGTTACACGCTCATTGTCGCCATAATCCCGTATGGTTGCAACCCCTTGCCAATGATTTTGCCAGAAAATTGACCGCACTTCTTCTCCCTGTTTCCAGCCATGCTCTAACAATAAATAGCCGTTATCTTTTAAATGTACTGGTACGCACTCAATAAGATGACGTAAATCAGCTAAACCATTTTCACCCGCCACCAACGCCGAACGAGGCTCGAAACGCACATCACCTTGAGAAAGATGCTCATCGGTTTCATCAATATAAGGCGGATTACTGACGATAATATCAAACTGCCCTTCAACATGTTCAAACCAAAGACTCTGCAAAAATTGTACCTTGAGCTGATTTTTTTCGGCATTGGATTGCGCTAATTTGACGACATCTGGCATTAAATCAACACCAATAACATCCAATTGAATAGCCTTTTTTTGACAAATAGGAAAAAGCTCAGAAGCCAACGCCAACGCAATGGCACCCGTGCCGGTTCCAAGATCGAGAATACGAAAGTGCGGTGGATTTTCTTCCAGTTTTTCTAACGCAATTTGCAATGCTTTTTCTACGAGAATTTCGGTATCGGGGCGAGGAATTAATGTTCCTTCAGATACATTTAAAGGCAAGGACCAGAATTCTTTTTCACCGAGGATATAAGCGATAGGTTCGCCTTTTAAACGACGATCTAAAAGTGCGGTCAATTTTAACCGCACTTTTTCATCAATTTCCGTTTCATCGAAAGCTAAAATTTGCGTTCTTGATTTGCCCGTTGCGTGTTGCAGTAGCACTAACGCATCAACTTTGCCATTCTCTGTCAGATTTACCTGATTTAAGGCTTGCGCAGCATCGGCAAGCCATTGTTGATAGGTCATTAATTACTCTCAGATAACGCCGCTAATTGATCTGCCTGATATTCAGTAATAATCGGTTGAATAAGCTCGTCAATTTTGCCGTTCATCACTTCATCTAAGCGATAGAGCGTTAAGTTGATACGGTGATCTGTTACACGACCTTGTGGGTAGTTATAAGTACGGATTTTGTCAGAACGGTCGCCTGAACCTAATAAATTACGGCGAGTATCCGCTTGCTCTGCAGCTTGGCGTTCTTGCTCCGCTTGAACAATACGTGAAGCCAATACAGACATCGCTTTTGCTTTGTTTTTATGTTGTGAACGCTCATCCTGACATTCCACCACAATACCCGTTGGAATGTGGGTAATACGTACCGCAGAGTCTGTTGTATTAACGTGCTGACCACCCGCACCAGACGAACGGTAGGTATCAATACGTAAATCTGCTGGATTGATTTCCGGCATTTCAGATTCAGGTAATTCAGGCATAACCGCAACAGTACAAGCTGAAGTATGAATACGACCTTGGCTTTCCGTTTTTGGTACGCGCTGTACACGATGGCCGCCTGATTCAAATTTTAACTGACCATACACGCCATCACCGCTTACTTTCACGATCACTTCTTTATAACCGCCCTGCTCGCTTTCATTTGCGCTGAGCATTTCAACACGCCAGCGTTTACTTTCTGCATAACGGCTGTACATACGGAATAAATCGCCGGCAAAGATACCCGCTTCATCACCACCTGTACCGGCACGAATTTCTAAATAGCAGTTATATTCATCATTTGGATCTTTCGGTAATAAAAGAATTTGAAGTTGTTGCTCCACTTCTTCAATTTCGGCTTTGGATTCTTCAATTTCCATTTCTGCCATTTCTTTCATTTCAGGATCATCTAACATCAATTCTGCTTCAGCAATGTTAGCGTTAAGCTGATTCCAACGATTAAAACATTTCACTACATCTTCAAGTTGTGAATATTCTTTAGAATACGCACGGAATTTATCCTGATCCGAAATCACCGACGCATCGCCTAGCAATGCCTCTAATTCTTCATAACGTTCTTTTAAACTTTCAAGTTTTGCAATAATAGAATCTTTCATATTTTTATAAAGTTAAAGCCAAAAATAAAATCGGCCTATTTTAGCCGATTTTAAGGAAAATTGACAGACGCAAAATCTGCCTAAAAATGACCGCACTTTAGATGCGAGTCACATCAAATTTCGCTAAATCAATTCGATCTTCAGTGCCATAAAATTGAGCCAATGCATGACGCAAGGTTTCTGCGCGTTTTGGTAAGCCTTTTTCTGCATAGGTTTTTACTTGTTCATATACCGCTTGCTTAAATGGTTGCGTATCGCCTGGATTGCCATTCAAATTATCCGCACTGGCAAAATAACGAAATCCCGCTGCAGTGGCTAAAATCCATTCCAATGCTTGAGGCTTCACTTCAACCTTTTCAAAATCACGCTGACGATCTTCTGAACGGCCATCCGGCTCATACCAATAGCCAAAATCTTCTAATTTACGGCGTTCTTTCCCCGCCACTAACCAATGGGCAATTTCATGTAATGCACTGCTGTAAAAGCCTCTCGCAAAGTAAATGGCGTTATAAGGCACCTCATCATTTGCAGGGATGTAAATCGGCTCATCCCCACCTTTAACCAATCGCGTATTATATTCTTCTTCAAAACATTGATTAAAAATCGCAATGATATCCTCAAGTTTGTGTTCCATGCTTTCTCCAAATATTTTTATAAATAACACCTCTTAAAAGGTCTGAGAATTATCTCATTTTTAATGTTTTTCACAAAATCTTGGTTAAATAAAAAACGTCTGAAATTAACGTTTCAGATTTTTTTTATCATAAAGTGCGGTCAAATTTTTAGGTGTTTTTAAACCTATCTTTAAGCCCCATCTATTTAATATCCCCCTTGGGCGCATGCCTGAAATACCGTTTGTATTCACGGCTGAATTGGCTAGGTGACTCGTAGCCAACTTGGTAAGCAGTTTTGGTAATGCCTCGCCCTTCTTGTGCGATCAGTCGTCTGGCTTCCATCAAACGTAATGATTTTTGATATTGTAGCGGTGAAAGGCTGGTTATCTTCTTGAAATGACTATGAAATCCAGATAATGACATGCCACTTAGATTTGCCAAGGTTTCCACAGTGATGGTTTCACTAAAATGTTGTTGCAGATAATGGGTGGCTTGGGCGATTTTTTTGGTGTGCGATCCATTGCTTACCATGGCTTTAAATTTGCCACCTTGTTCGCCTGTAAGGAGTCGATAATATATTTCTTGTTGGATAAGCGGTGCAAGAAACCCAATATCTTTTGGATTTTCGTGCAAGAGTAATAAGCGTTCAACAGCATTTTTGAGAGATTCATCCAAATGCCATTGTGCAAAACCCTCGTCGCCCTGTTGGACATCATCTGCAAGGTTTGGATTTGCTAATAAAATCTTGCTAACGCTTTCAATATCAATTTTCATCGACATCACTAAAAACGGCTTTTGCGGCTCTGCATATTTAATCTCGCCACGCATCGGTATGTTTACTGGGCAAAACATAAAATGTTGATCATCAAATCGGTAGCATTGTTAGCCTAGCTGCACTTCACGTTCTCCGCTTAACACGATGCAAATGCTCGGCTCTTGAATAATACCTTCGTAACAAAATGGTTGATCTGAATGGCGAAGAAATAAGCCTTTAATCGATGATGAATAGAGTTCGTTATGTGGAATAACCTTTAATAATCGTTCTATCATTTCAGTTGAGAACATAATTTTGTAGGAATAGGCAAGTAATTTGGATAAATCATATAACACTTAATATTGCCGTTCAATATAATGAACTCACTTTTAACGGCGGTACGCCAAACCATATTAACCAACATTAAATGAGGAAAACATTATGAAAATTTTCTACAAAACATCAGCAACAGCAACCGGCGGACGTGATGGTCGTACCCAAGTGGACGATGGTTCAATCGGCTTTGATTTGGTTTCATTTCAAAATGACGGCACCGGAGCTGATGAAAAACACCAACGCGCCGAGTATGGCAAGCACCGCCGCACCGACGAAAAACGGCCGCATGGGATGGGTGAAAAACTTATTCATGGTTTGGCTTAATTCTGCATGAAGATGCTTTCGGATATGGATTTATTGGGCGGACAGGGTTGTATCTTGTATTGAAGAAGCAAGCCGAAGGTTTGTCAGATACTCAAATGCCCGTATCATTCATATTATTGATATTATTGTTTGAATTGTATTATTTTCAATAATAATAAATAACCCTAAACCAATATAAATAACAGCCATTATCCAACGACTAAACTTCTCTACAATTTCACCAATACCTGAAATATTAGCCAATCTTTGTGCTGTATATACTAAAACAAAAATCAATATTAAAAATACAAGAAGAGTAACTAATAAGTCGACAAGATCTAAAGTCACAAAGTAAGGAACAAAAAGTCCAATATTATCTGCACCACAACTAGCAACTGTAACCAAAGCAACAATACCGACTAATTTTGACAACCCTTTTTCATCCAATTCTTTTTTAGCTCTTTTTTCGCCCTCACAATCGTCGTAAATAGCAACTTTAATACCTAAGTAAATCGGTATTAAACCTAATAAACCCAACACCCATTTTTCCGGAACATAATTCAAAACAAAAGCTAGAAATAAACTAACTAATATTAAAATTACAGAACCTAAATATTGTCCGATATAAATATCTCGATATTCTTTTCTAGTATTTGCTCTAGCAAAAAATATTAATAGTATTACCAACAAATCTACTGCTGTAGCAATATATAAAACAGCAGCAGTAATCACAGTCGAAAACATAAAGCACCTCATAATGAATCCCCTGCCCCCTTGGCACCACGGCTTTTTCAAAAACCGAATCGCGTTCGGATAACAGATTCGTATCTTTCGCTAAAGAGGCAAGCCTGCGGCTTGCTTACCCTCTCCCTAGCCCTCTCCCACGGGGAGAGGGAATTGGGCTGTCGAGCCTGAACATTTTCAGGTTTACCTGACATCTGATTCCCAATTCTACGGCTCTCTGATTTTGAGAAACCTGATCCCCTTTCCCCGTGGGAGAGGGCTAGGGAGAGGGCAACGAACCGCAAGGTTTGTCAGAAATTTAAATTCCTATCACTCATAATAATGAATCCCCTGAAACTCTCTTGCCACCACGGCTTCTTCAAAAGCCGAATCGCGTTCGGACAGCGGCGTAGGCAGGGTAATCACGTTTTGCACGTTCATGCCCTTAGTGGAAAGCAGCATGATTTCATGGCTCAGGCGTGCGGCTTCGAAGCGGTCGTGCGTTACCAGCATACACGCCATGCCCTGCCACTCGATTTTTTCCACCAGCATGGCGACCAAAATATCGCGCAAATCGCGGTCCAAACCGACGAACGGCTCGTCCAGCAAGGCAAGGTCGCAGCCGCACAGCAGCAGGCGCAAAAATGCTACCCGTTTCGCCATGCCGCCGGACAATTCGGTCGGATATTTGTTCAAATCGCCCGCAGTCAGCCCGACTTTCGCCGCCAGCGCGATGATTTCGCCTTCATCGGGTTTGTCCATAAAAATAGCGATATTCTGCATCGCGGTCAAGTTTTCCGGCAGGCGGTTTTCCTGAAACAGAAAACCCGATATGATTTCAGACGACCTTTTTATCGTTTCGTTTATATTTTACTTTTGAAGCTCTTCCAATTCTTTTTCACTAAAGCGGACTTGACCTTTATCTTCACACTTGAGTGGCCGCCAAACAGTATCTTCCCGAAAAATGGGATTGCCGTTATCATCCCTCTTGGCACTGACCTGTTCGGCAGGCAGAAGTTCTCCTCGACTGATTGGTTTTCATGACCGATAAAGTTATCAAAGCCGTATTTTCCTAATAATATTAGTAATAAGCAGTATTGTTGATTTCATAACGTTGATGGAGCTTAGCATCTGGCAATACAAATTTTTGTCCATCTTTTTGAAGATATGCTTCGGTTAATTCAAAATGATCATCAAATTTCAATTTCAACGTGGCAAACTGATTTATTGAAGGCGTACTGATATTGTGCGCTTGGTTCCTTCCGGGGAACGCCTGTTGAAATATCTTGTATAACCCGTTTAGTCGAGCATCATCGTATATGATTTTATAATCATTCTGTTCTTGTTCTTCAGTCTTAAATGGATGCAATCTAATACCCCACCGATTACCTGTTTCCTTATCTATTAACCATAGCCTGATGTAAGTCGGAATTGCCTTCATTGTATTCTTCTCTTCTTCGATTCTCTCCTTACCTATGGCTGTCCAGCGCTCTGTATTGGCGAATTCCATATAATATTCGCCATTCCATTCTCCTCCATCCACTTCAACTTCCAAATTCCATGGATATTTTGTTTGCATTTGTTTATACCATTCTGCACTGACCTTTTTGGATCCAGCTATATAAGTGTGATAGAAATCGGGGTGTTCTTTACGTACTCTATCTAAATATTCAGCCCTTCTTTTAGGGTCATGATAAAACTCAACATCGTAATACCACATTTCATTAAAGTGGTGTTTAGCAGCCTCTTCCAAAGAAGGTACAATCTCTCTTGCTTGCCAGGACATTAATTCCTTATGGATAAAAGTGCTGGTCAAATTCAACGTAACCCAACCACCAGGAGCAACAGCTAATTCAAAATTATTGGGAGATTCATATCGCGGAGTTTCAGTATCCTCTACTGCATTATTAAATACCCTGTAACTTTTTGCCATCATAGGACGTATCTTGTCTGTAGGAAGAGCTTCGTCCAGCTGATAAAATTTATTTTCAAACTGGGATAAATAGGTAAAAGTTAACCTTTCGGGAAGTAAATCAAACTCTGCCGTTCTTCCTAAGTATCCTCCTCGACCCCAGATAGAGCCTGTACCAAAGAAGTTTCGCAAGACCGTTCCGTTCTGCAAATAAAAATCAGAACTGTACTTATTAGATACGTCTACCGCATATGCTCCCAACGTCAAATATGAAGAATTTTCCGGTGTGGCGTTAACCAATATAGCCTCCGCCATCTTAACACCCCAAACCATGCCTTTTCCCTGTTCGGGATTGCCGTTGCCTTCAATCATTCTATTTAATCCTATGTTTGCCAATACAATGCTGAGGTAACCTGCTGCTACTATTCCCAAAAGGATATTTGTTTTCTTGTGTTTCATTCAGACGGCCTTTTGACTATCTTATTGATTCCAATAAAGATACGAATTAATGATATCAATCCAGTATCCGTAAATTACCCAGACATTGAGCAGAATGAAAACAACTGCACAATATTTCCAATGACGGTTTTGATACATTCTGATAATGCAGTAGGCATTGACAATCAAAAAGAATGCGTATTTGCCAATTTCCTCCCAAAGCACCTGAAGACTTAATATCATATATTCCATATTACCAACCATTTAAATTTTTCTAGGTTCCTAATCGTTAAATTCAAAACAATTCTCTCCGTTTTTACATAGATATCTAAATTATTTACATTTTTAATGATAAGCCCATATATCTACCTTTGATAATAATTACAGAATATACAATGCTACCAGGCAATAAGGTGTGCGTAAATAAAAAGGTTCAATGAATATACTTTACCTTTAACTGATAAAGTAGTTGTATAAGTAATCAAATAAATCATGGCAATTGGTTTGATATGATATCTGTGATGATGCCGATGATAAAGTGGAAAGGATCAATGGGAAGAAGGCCATCTGAAATTTCAGACGGCTTTTTTATAACAAAGTGCGGTCAAACTTTTAGGTGTTTTTTGTGAATTATCCTAAAAACTTGACCGCTTGTTTTTAAAACTTCACTGTTTCACCATCTTCTGGAATTGCTACATTTTCAAGCTTGTTTGCTTGGACAAATTGGCGTAAATCCTTACGGTAAACAGACATATGGTTTACTGCATCCATGTGCACTGTGATAAGTTTTGTATTCGGTAGCATTTGACGAGCATGAGCAACATCTTGTAACCCCATAATAATGCCGTCATTCGGAAAAGCTAAAGTACGTGCATCACCGGTGTTCATAATCATTACATCAGGTTTATAACGATTAATGGCTTTGTTTACTTCGGCAGTCCAAATTGTGTCACCAACCAAGTAAACAGTTGGATGGTCTTTCGCTTGGAATGTTACGCCCATCGCCTCATCTAAAATCTCAGCTAATTGTGGTACAGCGTACATTTCCGTTGTGCCGTGAGAACCGCCGGTTTTATTTAAAATAATACCTTCAAACTCCACCGATTTTTCTAGCGATAAACTGGTTATGTTAGTAAAACCTTGCGCTTTGAGTAAGTCGCCATCCCGTTCATGCTGCACAAAAATTTTGATGGATTTAGGTAAAATTTTTTGTGCAACTTCATCCCAATGATCTTCATGTGTATGAGTCAAAATAATGGCATCAACATCTTTGAAAGTATCTTCTGCTTTCATCGGCAATTCCACAAGTGGATTACGCAAATGGCTATTTAATGTCCCTTCAAAGCCTGCATAACGTCCTTTTTCAGCAAGCATCGGGTCAATTAAAAAAGTTTTCCCTGCATAGTTCAGGCGACCAGTAGCATTGCGGATATGTTGGTAGCTATCAGTGTTTTTAGAAGCAAGATCTACAGCGAAAGTATTTGCGCTAATAGCCAATGCTGTAGTGCTAATTAAGGTTTTTAAGTTCATTGTTTTTCCTTTTCTATACGTTATTGAATGAATAAACATATTATAGTGAGAACAAAATTGCGCAAAAATGGATAATAAATCAATAAACGTAATAATCGGGTCATTTCTGTGTTATGCTCATATCAAAGTAGGAGAATAAAATGAATACACCCACAGTTGCTTTGATTGTGTATGAACAAATGATGCCCATTCATTTTGCGATGGCATATTCCGTTTTTTCTATGTCGGATTTAAACGGCAAGCCGTTATTTGACTGTAAAATCGTTAGCGATTCGGACAACCTGACAAACTCGCTATTTCACATACATTTAGATGGAGGTTTAGAATGGTTGGATAATGCCGATATTGTTGTGATGACTGGATGGCATGATACTCAAGTAATGCCGAGTGAGGCTTTATTAACAGCATTACGGCAAGCATATCAACGTGGTGCGACAGTGGTGGGTTTATGTTATGGTGCCTATGTGTTAGCGTGCAGTGGTCTACTTAACGGCAAAAAAGCAACCACACATTGGCTAGGAGATAGTGATTTTACTTGTCGCTTTCCACAGGTGAAATGGGATTTAAATCCTATTTATTTAGAACAAGATCGACTGATTACCTCCGCAGGAACAGCCGCTTCCATGGATTGTTGTCTTTCTATTGTTCGTAAATTATATGGTGTGAAAATTGCCAATCATATTGCCCGAATACTGGTTATCCCTCCTCATCGTGAAGGCGGACAAGCACAATTTATCGAACGCCCTATTTCTCGTTCCACACCTAATCATAATATCAATGCGTTGCTTGCTTATTTAAATGAAAATCTGACCGCACTTCATTCGACTGATAGCCTTGCAGAACGTTTGTCAATGAGCCGTAGCACTTTCACCCGACATTTTCGTAAAGCAACCGGAATGTCATTAAATCAATGGTTAATTGAAGCAAGGCTACAACGAGCAAGAGAGCTTTTGGAAAGCACAGATTTATCTATTACAGATATTGCAGAACAAAGTGGATTTCATAGCGATACCGCCTTGCGTCAGCACTTCTTGAAAAAACATAAAATTTCACCGAATCGCTGGCGTAAGCAGTTTCAAATTGAGGATGTTTAGATCTTTTTATTTTAAAGTGCGGTCAGATTTTTAGATGTTTTTGCAAATTCAATTTAAAATTAAAACCGCTTGTTTGATCTAAACTCAGTCTATTCCTCTTCCCCTCCCTATCAAAAAGTTTGATAAGCGTTTGAAATAAAAAAGGTGAGATAAAATACTCACCTTCTAAACTCACATTTTGTAATTAGCCGAACACTTTTTCCAAGTGTGCTTGGTAGTCTGCTAAGTATTGTTCTACTTGTGGATTTTTAATCACATCGTTACATAAGAATGTTGGCAGACGGGTCAAGCCGATGAACTCGTTGAGTTTGTGGAAAGGCATGTACACAGCATCTACGCCTTTGCCTTCGAAGAAATCGCCTTCACGGGTGAACGCTTCAATCGGCGCATTCCACGTAAGCGAAAGCATGTGTTTTTTGCCTTGCAACAAGCCACCTGTGCCGTAGCCTTCGGTTGGATTTACACGATGGCGGCCATCACTGTGGTAAAGCTTGCCGTGTCCAGCGGTTAATACTTCGTCTATGTATTTTTTCACTGTCCAAGGTTCGTGCATCCACCAACCTGGCATCTGCCAAATCACGGCATCCATCCACAAGAATTTTTCGATTTCTGCTTCAACATCATAGCAGGCATCAATCACAGTTTCTTGTACATTGTGTCCAAGTGCGGTCAAAACTTCTTTCGCTTTTTTGTGAAGTGTGTGATTTAACTCACCATGTGAATGTCCGAAATCTTTACCACCGTCTAGTAATAAAATATTCATTTTTTCTCCTTTAGCTGATAATTTACCGATTACTAAGCACTTTACTAATGCAACAATTTAACCAATCAATAAGCGCCAACTATTAAACGTACTACTCAAATTCGAGAGTTTGATAGAAGTTAAAAGCGCAATAAAAAAGCCTTGAAGTCATTATTTTCAAGGCTTTAAAGTCTTTCATAGGACTTGATAGGTTTATTTTGTGGTGGAGCTGGCGGGAGTTGAACCCGCGTCCGAAATTACTCTACCTTCAGTACTACACGTTTAGTCTCGTCTTTAATTTCACTTAAGCATGCGGACAGACACGCTAAACTTAAGCTAGTTTGATTCAATTTAGTGCTTCGATCCTCAAACGGTGGCTTCCACACGATCTCGTTTTGGTTTGACTCCGCTTTATCCCCGTCTTACGAGCGGAAGCTAGGGAGCGAAGGCTATGAGCAGGTTATTAAGCTGCTAAAGCGTATTGTTCGTCGTTTGCGACTATTTTTTTGCGGTTTATTTACGAGGCCTACCGCACCTCGACGTGCACCTTGGGCTTCGCTAATCCCGTCGAATCCAGAATCAGCCCCAAAATCGTTCGGCAGTTTATCAAAAAATCTAAGAAAGGAAAAGAAGCTATTTATTAACCAGAGAAGTTAGGGTAAAATTTTGCCACTTTTTTATAAGGAATCGAATAATGAAAACATTAAAATCTCTGACCGCACTTTCATTAGGTGCATTATGTTTAGCATTTAACACACAAGTTATTGCAAAAGAAACAACGCCTGCAAAAGCATCACAAGCAACTCAACAAGTGGCAAAAGCGAGTGATAATATCGACAAATACCTTGCCATCAATATTGGTAATCGTGAAATGGTGGTTGACGAAAATGGCCAAGCATTAAGTGCCTTCAAACATGAAATCACTAACATTGGTCAAAAACCAATTAAAAATATTCAATGGGTGGGCGTGTATGTGAATAACCGCAAAGTTATTTATAGTCAAGATATGCAAATCAATTTAGAAACTCCATTACAACCAGGCAAATCCATCAATATTAATTTACAAATTCCGTTTGTTCAATTGGCTGAAGACGCACGCAAAGTCTTTATGAACCAACAAGAAAAAATTGATGTTTATCCTATTGAACGCGTTATCCAGCTTGGTGACAAAACTGTTCTTTCTGATCGTTAATTCTCTTCTCTAGCCCACACAACGTGGGCTTTTAAATAACTGTATGCTTGAACAGTTATTTTCTTTTCGATATACTAAAAACACGCCTAATTTTGACCGCACTTATAGCATGAACTCCACCCGAAAAATTATTCACATTGATATGGATTGCTTTTATGCCTCTGTTGAAATCCGTGAAAATCCAACGCTACAGGGAAAACCTGTCGCCGTGGGGGGAAGTTCTCGACAACGTGGTGTACTCACTACCTGTAATTACGAAGCTCGAAAATTTGGACTGCACAGTGCAATGCCGACAGCACAAGCTATCAAAAAATGCCCTAATCTGATTTTAGTGCCAGTCAATATGCCGCTTTATAAACAGGTATCCGCACAAATTCATCAGATCTTCCAACGCTATACTTCTATCATTGAGCCACTTTCCTTAGATGAAGCTTATTTAGATGTTACAGATTGTACACAATGTTCAGGATCTGCCACTTGGATCGCACAAGAAATTCGCCAAGCCATTTTTGATGAGTTAAAACTGACTGCCTCTGCCGGTGTGGCGCCTCTTAAATTTCTCGCCAAAATTGCTTCCGATATGAATAAACCGAACGGACAATTTGTGATTCAACCTCATGAAGTTGAGCAGTTTGTAAAAACACTGCCATTAAAAAAAATCCCTGGTGTGGGCAAAGTCACTTCTGAACGTTTATTGAAAATGGGCCTAGAAACTTGCGAAGATGTGCAAAAACTCGATCAATCTATTCTATTAAATATCTTCGGTAAAATGGGCAAACGAATTTGGGATTTTAGCCATGGCATTGATGATCGTGAAATCCAAGCACATCGAGAACGAAAATCTATCGGTGTAGAACGCACCTTATCCGAAAATATTAGCCATCTCGAACAAGGTATAGCATTGTTAGATAATCTCTATGCCGAACTTATTCGTCGCATTGAACGAAGTGCACCGAATATCCCTTTAACCGCTTTTCGCAAAATTGGGGTGAAATTAAAGTTTGAAGATTTTCAGGTGACGACCTTAGAAAAAACAGGCTTAACTTTATCGTTAGAAAGCTTTCAGCAATTACTGGAACAAATTTGGCAGCGTAGCCACGGAAAATCCATTCGTCTCGTGGGATTACACGTGAATTTACCGGAAGAAAGCCATTTAGAACAAATGAGCTTGTGGTAAAACACAAAAGAAAATGACCGAACTTTTATTCATTCCATCCCGAGTAGGATAATGAAAAAACAAAAGTGCGGTCATTTTTTGATGAATTTGTTGAGTTGGTCGATAAGCCGAGTTCTGTCGTGGACAATCATTCCTCTAGGCGACAAATTACTCTGCCGCTCAAGCAACCTACCCGAACTCTGGACGGGCCACCCATTGAGTTCCTATTTGGTCTTGCTACGAGTGGAGTTTACCTTGCTGCACGTTGTTACCAACGGCACGGTGTGCTCTTACCACACCCTTTCACCCTTACCGTTTTCACGGCGGTCTACTCTCTGTTGCACTGGTCGTCGGCTCACGCCGCCCGGACGTTATCCGGCACTCTGCCCTTTGTAGCTCGGACTTTCCTCTCGTTTACTTGTCCCACTAGGTCGTGCGAACACGGTTAAGGGCTTCAATAAACCAGCGATTGTCTAACCAACTCGCGGCGTAGTATAGGGGGAATTCAAAGAGCGGTCAAATTTTCATTCTTATTTTTAATAACTTCCGTTAGAATAGCCCTACAAAACACGGTTATTTTCAACCGCACTTTTATCATAAGGATTTCCTATGAATTATTTACAAATCGCACGAGAAACGCTTTCTGTTGAAAGCCAAGCGCTCGCACAACTAAGCCAACGCTTGGATGATGAGTTTTCTCAAGTTGTGGATCTTATCCTTGCTTGCGAAGGGCGTTTAGTCATTGGTGGTATCGGTAAATCGGGGCTAATCGGCAAAAAAATGGTGGCGACTTTTGCTTCTACAGGAACACCAAGTTTCTTCCTTCACCCGACCGAAGCCTTTCATGGCGATTTAGGTATGTTAAAACCGATCGACATTGTGATGCTGATTTCTTATAGCGGTGAAACCGATGATGTAAATAAACTCATTCCAAGTTTGAAAAACTTTGGTAATAAAATTATTGCTTTAACCAGCAATAAAAACTCAACACTTGCTCGCCATGCGGATTATGTTTTAGATATCACGGTAGAGCGTGAAGTCTGCCCAAACAATCTCGCACCAACCACTTCTGCGTTAGTGACTTTAGCTTTAGGCGATGCTCTTGCGGTTTCATTGATTACTGCGCGTCATTTCCAACCTGCTGACTTTGCGAAATTCCATCCGGGTGGAAGCCTTGGTCGTCGTTTGTTATGCAAAGTGAAAGATCAAATGCAAACTCGATTGCCGATTACCACACCAGATACCAGCTTCACTGATTGCTTAACTATTATGAATGAAGGTCGTATGGGTGTGGCATTAGTCATGGAAAACCAACAACTTAAAGGCATTATTACCGATGGTGATGTTCGCCGAGCATTAACGGCTAACGGTGCTGACACGCTTAATAAGACCGCGAAAGAATTGATGACCTCGTCACCAAAAACTATTCATGAAAATGAATTCTTAGCGAAAGCGGAAGACTTGATGAAAGAGAAGAAAATTCACTCTCTTGTTGTGGTCAATGATGAAAATAATGTTGTGGGCTTAGTGGAGTTCTCAAGCTAATGATTAACGAAAAATTAAAGAAAATTAAATTGGTCATCACCGATGTCGATGGCGTATTAACTGACGGACTACTCCATTATGATGCAAATGGCGAAGCAATTAAAAGTTTCCATGTGCGCGATGGACTTGGTGTCAAAATGTTGATGGATGCAGGCATTCAAGTAGCCGTATTATCGGGCAGAGATTCGGCGATTCTGCGTAAGCGAATTAGCGATCTCGGAATTAAATTGTTCTTTTTAGGTAAGCTTGAAAAAGAAAGTGCTTGTTTGGATCTTATGAAACAAGCTGGTGTTACTGCTGAACAAACAGCCTATATTGGTGATGACAGCGTAGATCTCCCCGCTTTTGCCACCTGTGGCCTTTCTTTTGCCGTAGCAGATTCTGCACCTTATGTACAAAATGCCGTGGATTATGTGCTTGCACTTGGAGGCGGGAAAGGCGCTTTCCGAGAAATGTCTGATATGATTTTACATGCTCAGGGCAAAGATGAAGTCTATACTTCAGCCAAAGGCTTTTTAAAATCAGTCAAAAATATGGGACAATAACACCTATAACACTATTCAAAATAACTAAAAAAAATAACCGCACTTTGATTATTCAGAAGTGCGGTTATTTCTTTTTATGTTTTATTGATTTGCTGGTAATGCACCTGAATTCCAAGTCGGTGCTTCAGCTGGTTTCTTCACTTGTAACATAAAGCGCTGATTTACCGTCGCTTGCGGTTGAACGATTGTACCCGATGGGGTAGAGAACGAAATACCGCCTTTCAACAATTGTTGTACACTACCGGTATTAAATTCGGCCCCTTTCCAACCAAGGTTGAAATCATAGCCTGATGAAACCCAGAACTCTGTATTTTTACGTACTAAATGCTGATACTTCGGTGTGATCGCAATATGTACCAATACACGGTCGCCTAAAGAATTCAATTCAAATTTACGCACGGTTCCCACTTCAACACCACGATAAAGCACTGGTGATCCTTCCGTTAAATTCATCGCATCACTGGTTTCCAAAATAAATGGCACACCATTGCTGTATTTATTTCGAGGTTGTGCGGTTTGCGCTAAATTAAACTGTGTTTTTGCTGGACCTTTGCCTAACTCAATATCAATGTAAGGCTGTAAAAGGCTATCTAAGTTTTCAATTCCACCCGCTGAGATTTGTGGGGAAATCACTTTAAATACAGTACCCTCTTTTGCAATCATCCCCATATAACTTGGGTTAATTAATGCTTTTGCTGTGATACGATTTGTTTTTTGATCAAGGGCAATCTGCTCTACTTCCCCAACATTCATACCAAGATAACGCAAGCTCATTCCTTTACTTAAAGCCGTTGCATCATCTGTGAGTAACGTAATCACTTGTCCTGCTGATTTGGCTCGCAGTTCACTTGGATAAAGCGTTTTATTTTTACCCGAACCCGTATTATCAAAGCTTATCGCACCTTTTAATGAGCGAGCAACTGGTGATGCCTGGATACTAATGCCTTTCGGCGTAATATCAATTTGTGCCGCACTTTCAACCCAGAATACACTTTTATCTGTAAGAAGGTTTTGATAAGCCGGATAAATATACACATCAATATCAAAATTATTGGCTTTCGGTCTTACGTTAATAATTTTACCCACTTCAAACTGACGATAAAGCACCACAGAACCTTTGCTAATACTTGGCAAATTAGTGGAATGTAGCACAATACTTGGATTCACTAAGTTACCCGTAATACCCGTTTCTGCACTACTGATATCTTTATAAAGTGGATAGCTTGAATGTGGAGCACCACTTCCTTTTTTAGGTAATACTCTCACCCCACCTTGTAGCCATTTTGATGGTGTTGCTGATTCAAAACGTAATCCGTCTATACCAAAACTTACATCAAAATTAGAGGCAGCTACAAATTGAGTGTTCTCATGAATAAGATTGCGATATTCCGCCGCAATTGCCGCTTCAAATTTCACACCATCAACACTTAAGTGCTGCTTCACAATTTGACCAATAGCAATATTGTTATAAAACACCGATTGCCCTTCAGTAATACCATAAGTTTCTGGTGCGGTTAAGGTTAAAATCAAAGTATTCGGTGCTTTGAGTAATAACTCATGTTCTCGAATCACATCAAATTGCGTTTTGCTTTCTCCACTACCCGGAATAATTTCAAAATAATCTCCACGGAAGAATTTTTTCGGATTAGCCACATCACCCAAATCTAACTTACGATTTTTTAACACAATACGTGTATTCGTTTTTAAGAGGTTAGCTTGGTTTGGATCGATTAATAATGTGCCTTTTAAAATTTCTTCATTATTTTCATCCGCACTTAAAGATGAAAGAAGGCCCACTTGCTCATCACCATAATAAACCGAGGTTTGCCCTGCATCTAAACCCGCAGTCACAGGAATAGTCACCTCAACTTCAATACCTCGTTTAGCTGCTTGCAAGTTAGAATAAAGCGTATAGTGGCTATTAGTCACAGCTTGTGGGCTATCTGGCGGTGAATCAAATGATACCGCACCTTGTACCACTGAATTTAAACTATCAATCTCTACATTCACACCTGATGCATTAATGTTAGCGTTGATACCACTGATATTCCAGAAGCGTGAATCTTTCTTTACAAAACGTGTAAAGGCTTTATCAATCACCACATCAATTTCAACTTTATTCTCTTTATTGAAGCGGTAATCATAAATTTTCCCGACCGGCATTTTTTTGAAGTAAACAGAAGCCCCAATTGAAATCGAACCTAAATCATCCGAAATTAAATGAATTAATAAATCCCCCGGATTGACTTGTGCAATAGGCCCTTGTTCTTCCGCAATAAATTCATCTTCTGAATCACCATCACCTGGTTGAAGCGTAATGTAATTTCCTGAAACTAAAGAGTCTAAACCTGAAATCCCCGCGAGCGATACGCTCGGTTGCACAAGCCAAAATTTAGTATTTTCCTTTAACACATCGGTGGCTTCAGAATGAATACTTGCCTCAACTTTCACTTTTTGCATATTGTCAGTAAAGTTAACCTTCTTCACAACACCAATTTGCAAACCTTGATAGCGAATCGGTGTTTTATCTGCAACCAACCCTGCACCATTAGAAAACGTGATCGTAATCATCTTTCCTTGTTCTTGCACAATTTGGAAAAATAAAATCGCACCAATACATAATGCAATAAAAGGTAACAACCAAAACGGTGAGATGCGTTTATTCTTACGTAATAACGCTTCTACATTGTTATATTGCTCATCAATAGATTGAGATTCTGGTTTATTGTTTTCTGTCATAAATTTTCCAAATTAATCGACTATCAAACTGAGAAGTTGAAATCATAGTTAAAAACACTGCTGCACCGAAATAAAATGCGGCAGGGCCTACAGTAAAATTAATAATCTGTCCGCGTGTCACTAGAGACATCATCAAAGCTAACACAAAAAGATCCAGCATTGACCAACGTCCTACAAAGTGAACGATATGTAATAGCCGCATTTGCCATTTAATTGAATGTCGCCATTTAAAATGCACACTAGCCAGTAAATATAACATAATGAGAATTTTGCTTACTGGCACAAAAATACTGGCGAAGAATACCACGAAAGCAACAAAATAGCTGCCCATGCTTATAAATGACATCACACCCGACATCAAGGTATCCTGTGACAAACTTCCTGTTAAATAAACGCCAGATATTGGGAGTAAGTTTGCAGGGAAAAGCATGATAATCCCCGCCACTAATGTCGCCCAAACGCGTTGTAATTTTACACTCTCTGGTATTTCAATAAGCGATGCACAACGTGGGCAAATTGCTCGATGACGGTGATCGTATTCTTGATCTTCTTTTAAAAAAGTGTAATCACAGGCTGTACAAAGTTCTAACGGTTTATCACTTTTGGTAACTGGTTTCTGCTCGGGATAAAAATCATGCCATAAGTCATCTAAATTAATTTTAATGAACAATAAAGTGGTTAAAAGTGCAGTAAAAACAAAAGCAATTAAATACACATCCACTTCTAATGTGGCATATTCGCGCACTTTAAACATGGTAACGCCGAGTGCAACTAAATATACGTCAAACATGACCCAAGGCTTAATATATCCCACAAATAATAAGACATTACGAGGCTTAATTTTGAGTAATTTAGAAAGCTGCAACATAATGACTAAAATCGCAAAAGATACAGGCATTAAAACAGCACAGATAAAAATCATAAATGCAGTATAGGTATATCCCTCCACTGCCATTTTCCAAATTCCTTTCCAAACAGAAGCATCAATTTTAGTACCCAGTAAATCTAAGCTCAATAAAGGATAGCCTAAAGCAAATGGCATTAAAATTAAGATAGAAAGGGCGATTAATGAACAACGTTTAAGTGACCAACGACTTCCTGATTGCAATTTATGATGGCAACGCGGACATTGCGCGTATTCCCCTTCTTGCGGACGACAAACAGACACCGTTGCATCGCATCCTATGCAACGCACTAGTCTATAAGTGGCATGAGTAAAATCAGGTGTTTTTGTCATTATGTTTTCAGAAATTATAAAAGTGGACTATTTTAGCCTGAATTAAGGGAATTTGTGAAGTTATTCATTAGAATTAGAAACGGAATTATTCTGTCCAACCATTGTCAATCCTTATAAAAGTGCGGTAAACTGTGCAAGTTTTTATTTTTTATCCTAGGAAAACTCAGAAATGACAGATTCTCAAGTTGAAGCCCAAGTTGAAAATAATGCTGAAGGCGTTCAAAAATTAACTGATACAAAAGCGATCATTGCATATCTTATAGAAAAATTCCCACTTTGCTTTATTGCAGAAGGTGAAGCTAAACCATTAAAAATTGGTCTTTTCCAAGATCTTGCTGAAGCATTAAAAGATGATGAATGTGTCAGCAAAACTCAATTGCGTCAGGCTTTACGTCAATACACCTCCAACTGGCGCTATTTACACGGCTGTCGCGAAGGTGCTGAGCGTGTGGATTTATACGGCAACCCTGCTGGTGTATTAGACGCAGAACACGTTTCTCATGCGGCTCAACAATTAGCAGAAGCAAAAGCAAAATTTGCAGAAAAACGCAAAGCAGAATTAGCAGCGAAAAAAGCACAACAAAAACGACCTGCTCGTAAACCAAATTCAAATCAAGCAACTCGCAAACCAAAAGCCCCACAAGTAAAACTAAGTGCGGTTGATTTCACAACACTTTCTGCAGGTAGCAAAGTGAAAGTGAAAGTAGCAGAACAAGCGAAAAATGCGACCGTATTAAATGTGGAAAAAGATGGCGCACGCGTAGAACTTGAGAATGGTTTAGTGATGACTGTCACCGCAGATCGTTTATTTGCCTAATAATTTATTTCTTATCGGGAAAGGTTAAATGAAATTACATACAACCAAAAGTCTTATTGCGACAGCAATTTTAGGTGCGTTATTTCTTCATTCGTCTGACACATTTGCAGTGCAGCCGAAATTAAAGCAAAGCGATATTACGATTCCTTCCGTAACTGACGCAAACCAGTTAGCAACAAAGCGTGCAACGACACGTTTAACACAATCACATTATCGTAAATTCCAGCTTGATGACGCCTTTTCCGAAAAGATTTTTGATCGTTATATTAAAAGCTTAGATTACAGCCATAACACCTTTTTAAAATCAGATATTGATGATTTACGTGCTAAATATGGTTCTAAATTAGATGATCAACTTAATGAGGGCGATCTTTCAGCTGCATTTGCGATTTACGATCTGATGATGAAACGTCGCTATGAACGTTATGCTTATGCATTATCTTTATTAGATCAAGAACCTGATTTAAAAGGTAATGATCAAATTGAGATCGACCGTGAAAAAGCACCTTTTCCTACAAGCGAAGAAGAAGTAAACAAGCTTTGGGAACAACGTGTTAAAAATGATGTAATCAGCCTGAAATTAAAAGATAAAAAATGGCCTGAAATTAAAGAAAAACTGACTAAACGCTACAATTTAGCCATTCGTCGATTAACTCAAACCAAAGCCGATGACATTGTTCAAATTTATATTAATGCCTTTGCTCGAGAAATCGATCCGCATACAAGCTATCTTGCTCCGCGTACTGCAAAAAGCTTTAATGAAAGCATGAACCTTTCTTTAGAAGGAATTGGTGCGACATTACAATCTGAAGATGACGAAACCAGCATCAAGTCTTTAGTGCCAGGTGCACCGGCTGAACGCAGTAAAAAATTACAAGCAGGCGATAAAATCATTGGTGTTGGCCAAGAAAAAGGCGAAATCGAAGATATTATCGGTTGGCGTTTAGAAGATATCGTTGACAAAATCAAAGGTAAAAAAGGAACAAAAGTTCGTCTTGAAATTGAACCTGCAAAAGGTGGAAAAAGCCGTATTGTCACTTTAGTTCGCGATAAAGTACGTATTGAAGACCAAGCAGCAAAACTCACTGTTTCTAAAGTAGAGGGTGAAACAGTTGGTGTCATTAAAATCCCAAGTTTCTATATTGGTTTAACTGATGATGTGAAAAAATTATTAGTAGATGCTGAGAAGAAAAAAATTGGCGCTTTAATTGTGGATCTTCGTGAAAATGGCGGTGGTGCTTTAACAGAAGCCGTCGCATTGAGTGGTTTATTCATTACTGATGGTCCGGTGGTTCAAGTTCGTGATGCTTATCAACGTATTCGTGTACACGAAGATGACGACAATGCCCAGCAATATAAAGGACCATTGTTGGTAATGATTAATCGTTTCAGTGCATCTGCCTCTGAAATCTTTGCTGCGACAATGCAAGATTACAACCGTGGTATCATTATTGGGCAAAATACCTTTGGTAAAGGTACGGTACAACAAAGTCGTTCATTAAACTTTGTTTATGATTTAGATCAAACACCACTTGGCGTGTTGCAATATACTATCCAAAAATTCTACCGAATTAATGGTGGTTCAACCCAATTAAAAGGTGTGGCAGCAGATATCAATTTCCCTGAAATTATTGATGCCAAAGAAATTGGTGAAGAAAAAGAAGATAACGCATTGCCTTGGGATAAAATTCCGCCGGCAACTTATTCTGAAACCAATAAAGCACGTAAAGATGTTGAAGCATTAAATGAAAAACATCTAGAACGTATTGCAAAAGATCCTGAATTTATTGCTTTAAATGAAGATCTTAAGATCCGTGATGAACGCCGTGAGCGTAAATTCTTATCATTGAATTTCCAAGAGCGCAAAGCAGAAAATGATAAAGATGATGCCAGACGTTTAAAAGATCTCAATGATCGTTTTAAACGTGAAGGTAAAAAAGCATTAAAAGATATTGATGATTTACCAAAAGACTATGAAGCGCCAGATTTCTTCTTAAAAGAAGCGGAAAAAATGGCAGCTGATTTAGTGAAACTCAATGCTAATCAACAAAAAGTGGATGCTGAAATAAAACAAGAAGCGGCAAAAGCAACAAAATAACGATTATTTTGACCGCACTTTAGCAGATAAAAAAACTGAAGTGCGGTTATTTTTATGAATATTTTTAAAGGTACAGTAATGTTAAAAGGAACAATGAAATTAAGCACATTAGTCTTATCATTATCAATGATGACGTCAGGTTGTGCGTTAGCAGACTGGGCAAAAACAGTTGGGCAACCTCAGCAAGTCGAAAATAAAGGCGTTGATATGTCTAAATTAAGCCCTGAAGAGCGTGCAAAACTTGAAGCGGAAATCAAAGAAGACCAAGCTCGTCTAGCAGCTGAAAAACAAACCATGCTAGAGATGTCATTAACTCATGAAATTGGCGAACAAAATCTGCAGTTCAAACCAATTTTGGCAAAATTATATGCCGATAATAAATATGACTTAATGTGGAAAGACAAGGCTGCAGAAAAACAATTCCTACGCGAATATGCAGCAATGGTAGCGTCTGGTATTTCTAAACGTTCGGCGCAATCATTAATCAATTTACATAACGCTGAAAAGACTGGCGGCCTTACCTACGATGTGTTGTTAAGTGATGCTTTCCTTGATTACTTGTATTACAGCAAGAACGTAAATCAACAAGCACAACGTTGGTTATATGCAACGCATGCTTACAAACCAGAATTACCAAATCAAGAAATTATTGACCAATGGCAAAGTGCGGTTAAAAACAATGCTGTTTCTTACTTTGTGAATGGATTATCCAATCATAATCGTTTATACCGTGAAACTGTACAATCGCTCCCGTCAATGATTTCAGCTTCAGGTATTTCTGCAATGGGTAAAAAACTTGCTCTCAATGCTCAGCGTTTACGTGTTATTCCTGATTTTGAAAATGGAATCTTTGTTAATATTCCAAGCTATCAATTGAAATATTATCGTGATGGTAAAGCGCTTCTAGAATCACGCGTCATTGTGGGTAAAAATGAACGCCGTACGCCAGTAATGTACAGCCGTCTGAGTAACGTGGTGGTGAATCCACCTTGGAATGCCCCAACACGTTTAATCAATGAAGATATTTTACCGAAATTAAAACGTGACCCAAGCTATGCTACTGCGCACAACTACTCTATCTTAGATAGCAAAGGCAATGCTATTAACCCTCACTCTATTAATTGGAGTAGCATTGGTAATAAATTCCCTTACCGTATTCGTCAAGCAGCAGGAGATAGTGCATTAGGTAACTATAAATTTAATATGCCAAGCTCTGATGCGATTTATCTTCACGATACACCAAATCATAGCTTATTTAGCAAAAAAGATCGTGCATTAAGCTCTGGTTGTGTGCGTGTAGAGAAATCAGATCAACTTGCCTCTATCTTGTTAAAAGAAGCTGGCTGGTCAGAAGATAAAAAACGTAATGCTTTAGCGAGTAAAAAAACTGTATCAGCTAACATTCGTACAAATGACCCTGTATTCTTATATTATGTAACTGCATGGGTAGAAAACGGTCAAACACAAGTTTTACCAGACATTTATAAATACGATGATGCAGCAAGCTTTAGCGACATTGATTGGGCGGTTGTAAAAAAATATCTTTAAAAATGGTTTACACTAGGGAACTTTTTAATACAAAAATTGTCTAGTGTGAAAGATAGGTAATAAAAGAGACTATAAAATGGGTAATATTGACAAAAATCGTCGCAAATGGCTTTCGTTAGGTGGCATTGTTTTAGGCGCAAGCATGATGCCAACTTCGGTATTAGCCATGGTCTCTACACCCAAACCTCGCATTCTCAGCTTTTATAATGTCAACACCAATGAACGATTAAGTGGTGAATTCTCTGCAACAACAGGGTTTAGTCGTTCACTACTTGGTAAACTTGATTACTTTATGAGAGATCGCCGTACAGACCAAGTGCGTCGTATGGATCCCAATCTCTTCATGAAGTTTTATCATTTACAAAGTGATTTGGGCTTACGTACTGCACAAATTGATGTGATTTGTGGCTATCGTAGTGCGGCAACAAATGCTATGCGTCATCGCCAAAGCCGAGGTGTAGCAAGCAATAGCTATCATATTAAAGGCCAAGCTATCGATTTTAGAATCCCTGGTGTGTCTTTAGCAAGATTACGCCAAGCTGCTGAAAATCTAGAGAACGGTGGTGTGGGATATTATCCTTACAGTAATTTTATTCACGTCGATACCGGCCCTGTAAGAACATGGCGTGGTGCATAAAAAACAGTTTAATTTTAGACCGCACTTTCGTGCGGTTTTTTGTTATAAATAATAAGGAAAAAAGATGAATATTGAAATTATTCCAGTTACAGCCTTTCAACAAAATTGTTCACTTATTTGGGATGATGAAAAAAATGCGGCGATTATCGACCCTGGTGGTAATGCTGAAAAGCTTATTCAACGTATTGAGGAATTAGAATTAAGCCTAAAAACAGTCTTATTAACACATGGCCATCTTGATCATGTGGGTGCCGCTGAAGCAATTCGTGATCATTTTAACATTGAAATCTGGGGCTCACAGGAAGAAGATCGCTTTCTGTTTGAAAGTCTACCACAACAATCTCAACAATTTGGTTTACCTTATATTTCCGCATTTACGCCGGATCGCTGGTTTAATCAAGAAGGCGAAAAAATTCAAATTGGTACATTTACCTTTGAAATTCTTCATCTTCCTGGTCATACACCTGGTCACATTGGCTTTATTGAACATGAAAAAAATATCGCCTTTACTGGCGATGTGCTTTTCCAAAACAGCATTGGGCGTACAGACTTCCCTCGTGGGGATTTTGATACATTGATCTCATCAATCAAGAATAAATTATTTACATTAAATGATGATATGGTTGTTATTGCAGGACATGGTCCTTACACAACTATTGGACAAGAAAAACGAAGCAACCCGTTTTTGAAGTAAAGATCTGAATTTTGGGTAAAAAAAAGCTCCTAATTTCTTAGGAGCACCAAAAAGGAATTTATGAATAAAATCTCTAAAGTTTAGCTTTATCAAAGGAATCTCGATAAAACGCTAGCGATTATATTGACATATTCTGACAAATGCAAGCTTTTTCTTTACACAGATTTACAATTCTTTACAGTTTGCTATTTTTATAATCACTTCGACTGCTTTTTCCATCCCTTCGAGGGTAACTAATTCATGCTTGCTATGGAAATTATAGCCGCCAGTAAAGATATTTGGGCAAGCTAATCCTTTTTCCGCTAAAAATGCCCCATCCGTTCCACCGCGTATTGGTTTATGATTTGGAGTAATACCGCAAGCTTTCATTGCTGCATCAGCAAGTTTAATCGCCTGTGGAACATTTTTGACAGTGTCATACATATTTTTGTAACTGTCTTCAATAACACATTCTACCGGCTCTTTCAGGCTTTTCTCTCTATTAAATTTTTCTACAAGTTGATAAATAAATGCCTTACGTTGCTCAAAACTAGCTTGGTCAAAATCTCGAATGAGATAATGTAATTCAACTTTCTCAATATCCCCCTTAAAATCATCTAAATGGAAAAAACCTTCTTTTCCTGATGTTTTTTCGGGAACATCATCTTTTGGAAAACCTTGTTGAAACTCACAAGCTAATGTAAGCGCATTCACCAATTTATTTTTAGCATACCCCGGATGAATACCTCGTCCCTTAAAGGTTATTTTTGCCGTTGCTGCATTAAAATTCTCATACTCGAGCTCGCCCACTTCTCCTCCATCGATGGTATATGCCCAATCACAAGGGAAATCCTCCAATGGGAAATAATGCATTCCTAAACCAATTTCTTCATCAGGCGTAAATGCAACCCGAATATTGCAATGTGGTATATTTTCCCGTTGCAAGACAGAAAGTGCGGTTATAATTTCTGCGATTCCAGCTTTATTATCTGCACCAAGTAAAGTGGTTCCATCTGTCACAATCAAGGTTTTGCCAATAAGCTGATGTAAAAATGGATAATATACGGGACTAATAAACTCTTCCCCTAAACCTAATGCAATATCTCCTCCCCGATAATTTTCGATCACTTCAGGTTGAACATTTTTACCGCTGCAGTGTGGGGATGTATCAAGGTGGGAAATAAAACCTATGGTTTGTGTTAATTCGGGATGATTTGAGGGTAAATAAGCTGTAACGACGGCATGCTTAGTCACATTGACATCTTGTAAGCCTAGTTTAATTAATTCTTGCTGCAAATGCAAAGCCAACTTCATTTGCCCTGCTGAACTTGGCGAATGTTTTGCAGACGATTTAGATTGCGTATCAAACGCAACATAAGTTAAAAATCGCTCCAATAATTTATTATTATCTTGTTCTTCCATTTCGAAATTCTCCTCTGTTCTGCTACTAGTCTAATCCCAAAAATCCTTGCAGTTCTTGATATATAACAAGAAAGTGAAGAGTTATAAAATTTTCTGAAAAAAGTGCGGCCAATATTTCAATAAAATTTTTCCTAAAAACGCGATTAAATCCTTTTCATCATTAACAATTCGCTATATCATATTCGTTCAATTTTATGTCGCCCCTGCATCATTTTTGCAGGTTTATTTCTACTCAGTACCAATAAAATTGGTGAAATTAGGGAGAAAACCAAAGCTAGTGGAAAATCTGGTTCAAAAGCCTATTATTGAGCTTCGTTCAATCAAAAAATCCTATGGTTCTAACACAATTATTAATGATTTTAATCTAACCATTAATAACGGTGAATTCGTCACAATTCTTGGCCCATCCGGCTGTGGTAAAACTACAGTATTGCGTTTATTAGCGGGTTTAGAAGAATTAGATGAAGGTCATATTATTTTGGACGGTGAAGATATTACTAATGTTCCGGCAGAAAAACGCCACATTAACACCGTATTCCAAAGTTATGCGTTATTCCCGCATATGACCATTTTTGATAACGTAGCTTTTGGTTTGCGTATGCAAAAAGTGGCAGAAAGTGAAATTAAACCTCGCGTTCTGGATGCATTGCGTATGGTGCAATTAGAAGAAATGGCCGACCGTAAACCAGCTCAACTTTCTGGTGGTCAGCAACAACGTATCGCGATTGCTCGTGCTGTTGTGAATAAGCCAAAAGTGCTGCTACTTGATGAATCTTTATCTGCGCTGGATTATAAGTTACGTAAACAAATGCAAAACGAACTTAAACAATTACAGCGTCAACTTGGCATTACCTTTATTTTCGTTACTCACGATCAAGAAGAAGCGATCACCATGTCTGACCGTATCGTCTTATTGCGTAAAGGTAAAATTGCACAAGATGGTTCACCACGTGAAATCTATGAAGATCCAGCTAACTTATTCGTTGCTCGCTTCATCGGCGAAATTAACGTATTTGATGCAACTGTGATTGAGCGTAAATCTGATGATGAGCTACTTGCTAACGTAGAAGGTCGTGTATGCGATATTCACACGAGCATCTCAGCTGAAAAAGATCAAAAACTACAAGTATTATTACGTCCTGAAGATATTGTGATTGAAGAGCTTGATGAAAATGAGCACTCAAATGCAATTATTGGTCGCATTGTGGATCGTACCTATAAAGGGATGACACTTGAGTCTACGGTCGAATTTGATCACAACGGTAAACGCGTATTAGTGAGCGAATTCTTTAACGAAGATGACCCACATATGGATCACAGCGTTGGTCAACGTGTAGGTATTACATGGCACGAAGGTTGGGAGGTTGTACTCAACGATGAAGATAATCAATAATAAATTTCAGAAAATTACTGTTGCAATTATCTTCAGTTGGTTAATCTTCTTTGTGCTAATTCCAAACTTATTGGTTTTAACCGTAAGTTTTTTAACCCGAGATGGTAGCGACTTTTATGCTTTGCCATTTACTTTAGATAACTACACTAACCTGTTTAATCCGCTTTATGCACAGGTTGTGTGGAATTCATTGTATATGTCTGGCATTGCGACGATTATTTGCTTACTCATTGGCTATCCGTTTGCCTTTATGGTCAGCAAAATTAATCCGAAATATCGTCCATTTTTGTTATTCCTCGTGGTATTGCCATTCTGGACAAACTCACTTATTCGTATCTATGGAATGAAAGTATTCCTTGGTGTGAAAGGTGTATTAAATACCATGTTAATGGATATGGGGATTTTGAGTGAGCCTATTCGTATTTTAAATACCGAAGTGGCTGTAATCATTGGTTTAGTGTATCTCCTTTTACCATTTATGATTCTACCGCTCTACTCTGCTATTGAAAAATTAGATGGACGTTTATTAGAAGCGGCAAGAGATTTAGGGGCGAATGCGGTTCAACGTTTCTTCCGTGTAATTTTGCCATTAACCATGCCTGGTATCGTAGCGGGTTGTTTATTAGTACTACTACCAGCAATGGGCATGTTCTATGTGGCAGACTTACTTGGTGGTGCGAAAGTGTTATTAGTTGGTAACGTAATTAAGAGTGAATTCTTAATTTCCCGTAACTGGCCATTCGGTTCGGCAATCAGTATCGGTTTAACCATCTTAATGGCATTGTTGATTTTCGTTTACTATCGTGCAAATAAATTGTTGAATAAGAAAGTGGAGTTAGAATAATGAGTCGTTTACTACGTAATATTTTTATGTTTGTGGTATACGCTTATTTGTATATCCCAATTATTATTTTGGTGACTAACTCCTTCAACGAAGACCGTTATGGTTTAAGTTGGAAAGGTTTTAGTTGGAACTGGTATGAGCGTTTATTTAATAACGATACCTTAATCCAAGCTGCGTTCCACTCTGTCACTATTGCTTTCTTTGCTGCAACATTAGCGACAATTGTGGGTGGTTTAACTGCTATCGCACTTTACCGCTATCGTTTCCGTGGTAAACAAGCGGTAAGTGGTATGTTATTTATCGTCATGATGTCACCAGATATCGTAATGGCGGTTTCTCTACTTGCCTTATTCATGGTTGTAGGGATTTCGTTAGGTTTCTGGTCATTACTATTGGCGCACGTAACATTCTGTTTACCTTATGTTACCGTGACAATTTTCTCACGTTTAAATGGCTTTGATGCAAGAATGCTTGAAGCTGCGAAAGATTTAGGTGCGAGTGAAGTCACTATTTTGCGTAAAATTATCCTACCGCTTGCCTTACCGGCAGTGGTATCTGGTTGGTTGTTAAGCTTTACTATTTCATTAGATGATGTTGTTGTATCCTCTTTCGTAAGTGGTGTAAGCTATGAAATCCTACCATTGCGTATCTTCTCTCTTGTAAAAACAGGGGTAACACCAGAAGTAAACGCGTTAGCTACGATTATGATCGTGCTTTCATTAGGATTAGTAATTTTAAGCCAATTAGTCGCACGTAAAAATAATCATTAAACATTGATATAAAAAGGTTTCACAAATCTTTTAAGATCAAATAGAATACGCCTTGACGCACAATCAAGGCGTTTTTTTATACTTGCATTAATGCAGGTGGTTTTTTACCCCTCTTTTACGGAGAACAAACAAAAATGAAAAAATTTGCAGGTTTGCTTACTGCCGGTTTAGTTGCCGCTACATTAACTGCTTGTAACGACAAAGAAGCCAAGTCTGATGCTACAAAAGCACAGGCTCCAGCAAATGATACTGTGTACTTATATACTTGGACTGAATACGTACCAGATGGTCTTTTAGATGACTTCACAAAAGAAACTGGTATCAAAGTTATCGTAGCAAGTCTTGAATCAAATGAAACTATGTATGCCAAAATGAAAACCCAAGGTGATGCTGGTGGTTATGATGTGATTGCACCATCTAACTACTTCGTATCTAAAATGGGACGCGAAGGCATGCTACAAGAATTAGATCACAGTAAATTACCTGTTATCAAAGAATTAGACCCTGATTGGCTCAACAAACCTTATGATAAAGGCAATAAATACTCACTTCCTCAGTTGTTAGGTGCGCCAGGTATTGCATTTAATACCAATACCTATAAAGGTTCTGACTTCACTTCTTGGGGTGATTTCTGGAAACCTGAATATGCAAACAAAATCCAATTATTGGATGATGCGCGTGAAGTATTCAATATTGCGTTATTAAAAATTGGTCAAGATCCAAATACCAAAGATCCTGCAATTATTAAACAAGCTTATGAAGAGTTGTTAAAACTACGTCCAAACGTACTTTCTTTCAATTCTGATAACCCTGCAAACTCTTTCATCTCTGGTGAAGTAGAATTAGGTCAGTTATGGAATGGCTCTGTGCGTATCGCTAAAAAAGAACAAGCACCATTAAATATGGTGTTCCCAAAAGAAGGTCCTGTTCTTTGGGTTGATACTTTAGCGATTCCTAAAACCTCTAAAAACCCAGATGGTGCACACAAGTTAATTAACTACTTATTAGGTGCAAAAGCAGCAGAGAAATTGACTTTAGCGATCGGTTACCCAACAGCTAACCTAGAAGCGAAAAAAGTGCTTCCAAAAGAAATCACTGAAGATCCATCTATTTATCCAACAGCTGAAATTCTTCAAAAAAGCCACTGGCAAGATGATGTAGGTGATGCGATTCAATATTACGAACAGTATTACCAAGAGTTAAAAGCAGCAAAATAATGCGTTTTTAAGTGATAACAAAAAGTGCGGCCAAATTTAGCCGCACTTTTTTATATTTACCGTTTGAGAAGAAACTATTTATAGCGTTTTTTTGATGCGTTTTTATCTTGCTCTTGTAAACGTTCAAGTTTTTCTTTAATTTGAATTTCCATACCACGGTTAGTTGGGAAATAATATTGCGTATCTTTCAGTTCTGGTGGGAAGTAATTTTCTCCAGCAGCATAAGCATTTGGCTCATCATGTGCATAACGATATTCAGCACCATAGCCTAATTCTTTCATTAAAGCCGTTGGCGCATTACGTAAATGAGGTGGCACATCGAAATCAGGAAAATCTTTTGCATGTTGTTTGGCTGCATTAAATGCGTTGTAAACCGCATTACTCTTCGGCGCTACGGCCAAATAAATAATGGCTTGCGCAATGGCTCTCTCTCCTTCATAAGCGCCCACTCTCGTAAAACAATCCCAAGCTGCTAGAGCCACTTGCATTGCACGAGGATCAGCATTTCCCACATCTTCTGATGCAATCGCTAATAAACGTCTTGCAACATAAAGAGGATCACCGCCTGCCGTGATAATTCGCGCATACCAGTAAAGCGCAGCATCTGCTGCGGAGCCTCGAATAGATTTATGTAAAGCAGAAATCAAATCATAAAAGCGATCACCTTGTTTATCAAAACGAGCTTGTCTCTCACCTAATACTTCTTTCAACAAAGTGCGGTCTAATTTTTTACCGTTTTCAGTTTCAGAAGCCATATCAACCATCAGTTCAAGGCAGTTTAAAGCCAGGCGAGCATCACCATTCACATATTCAGCTAAAACCTGTAGCAAATTCTCTTCTAAAACTAACCGCTCTTTACCTAATCCTCGCTCAGGATCAGAAATCGCTTGTTGTAGAACTTGTTCGATTTCAGCCACTGTCAATGACTTGAGTAGATAAACTCTCGCACGAGAAAGCAATGCATTATTTAATTCAAAGGAAGGATTTTCCGTTGTCGCACCAATAAAAATAATCGTACCATCTTCGATATGGGGTAAAAACGCATCTTGTTGGCTTTTGTTAAAGCGATGCACTTCATCCACAAATAAAATCGTTTGGCGATCTGCAAGTCGATTTTGTTTCGCGCGCTCAATTGATTCTCGAATTTCTTTCACGCCACTTGTTACCGCTGAAATCCGTTCAACTTCTGCATTGATACGATGAGCAATAATTTCCGCCAGTGTTGTTTTACCTGTACCCGGCGGTCCCCACAAAATCATAGAATGAACATGCCCTGCTTGAATTGCTTTACGAAGCGGCTTTCCTTCCCCAATTAAATGCGTCTGTCCATAATATTGTTCCAAATTTGTTGGACGCATACGGGCTGCTAAAGGGCGAAAGTCATTTTCAGCAAAATCAAAATTAAGATTAGACATATTCTTTCCTTAATAAGCAAAAGGTGTGAAGATTATCATTCACACCTTATGGATTATTTTTTACCTTTACGTTGGTCATCCAATTCCACGCCTTTCGGTACGCTAAATTGGAATAAGCTATCAGCTAAGGTTTGATTTGTAATGTTGCGCAACACATAAAGATTAGTTTGACCATCTTTTTCTGTGGTACTGAAATTTTTTAACACACCATTTGTATCTACGCGAATATCAAATTGTTTAATATTACTATTTTTCGCCTTCGGTTTTAACACAAAGGTATCCGCATTCTGCGTCACTGAATACTGATTCCAGTGGCTTTTATCGTTACTGGTTAAAAGAACAAAAGGTGTATTATTTACCGCGTCCTTCACCCATTGAGCGGTGACTTGTTGTACGAATGGATCGTAATACCAAAGGGTTTTACCATCTGCAATAATTTGTGTTTCTTGCGGTGATTTGGTATCCATACGGAAAAGATTTGGACGTTTAATTTGAAGTTTTCCACTTCCTTGTTGAACGTTTTTACCGCCAGCAGATGTCACAGTTTGTGAGAAATCAGCACTTAATACCGTTACTTGATTTAAGCGATTTTGTAGCTCATCTGCGGCATCAGCAAAGGCAAAGTTACTTGAGCTTAAAAGTGCAGCAAGTGCGGTCATTTTTAATAATGTTTTTTTCATTCTACTTTCCTTTTTGTAAAGTGAAACTTAAGAGAATTAATATTCGGAACGTCGAGCTAAAATTTCTCGTTTTCCATTTTTCATTGGGCCTAAAATACCTTGTTCTTCGAGCTGATCCATAATTCGAGCCGCTCGGTTAAACCCAACACTAAATTTACGTTGAACATAAGAAGTCGATGTATTGCCTGTGCTTAAGACAAACTCAACGACTTCATCAAATAATGCATCAAGATCGCCGCTACTTGCAGTTGATTTTTCACCAGAGTCTTCATCATCCGCGCCGTCTAAAATGCCATCAATATAATTTGGTTTACCACGTGCACGCCAATCATCTGCTACACGCGCTACCTCATCATCACTCATAAAGGCACCGTGTACTCGAACAAGATCCGAAGAGCCTTGTCCTGAATATAACATATCACCACGGCCTAATAAGGCTTCTGCACCACCTTGATCCAGAATCGTTCTAGAGTCAATTTTACTTGCTACAGTAAAGGCGATACGGCTTGGAATATTGGCCTTAATCAAACCAGTAATCACATCTACTGATGGGCGTTGTGTGGCTAAAATCAGGTGAATACCAATCGCACGGGCTTTTTGTGCTAAGCGAGCAATTAACTCTTCAATCTGTTTACCTGCAACCATCATTAAGTCCGCAAACTCATCAACGATCACGACAATATAACTCAATTTTTCTAATGGAGGCGGCATTTTATCCATTGTATCGCCAGGCTTCCAAATTGGGTTTGGAATTGGCATATCGAGTTTTTCATATTCTTCAATTTTTTCGTTATACCCTTCAATGTTACGCACACGTAAGGCTGACAATAATTGATAACGACGTTCCATTTCATCTACGCACCAACGCAATGCATTCGCCGCTTTTTTCATATCCGTCACCACAGGGGTAAGCAAGTGCGGAATATCGTTATAAATAGAAAGCTCAACCACTTTCGGGTCAATCATAATAAATTTCACTTCATCCGGTGTCACACGGAAAAGCAAACTTAAGATCATGGTATTCACACCAACAGATTTACCCGAACCTGTTGAACCTGCAACAAGCAAGTGAGGCATTTTAGCCAAATCAACCACAACGGGTTTTCCACTAATATCTTTACCCAAAGCCATTGAAAGCAATGATGTTGATGAACGGAATTCATTACTATCGAGCACATCACGCAATGGTACCATTTGACGGTGTGCATTTGGCGTTTCAATACCAATATAAGGTTTGCCTGGAATCACTTCCGCCACACGAATCGCACGGAACATCAATGCACGTGCTAAATCGGTATCTATACTTGTTACTTTGGATGCTTTTACACCCGGTTGTAATTCAAGCTCATAACGAGTCACCACAGGGCCAACTAACACATCTTGTACCGTTGCTTTGACATTAAAATTCTTCAATTGTTGTTCTATGCGTGCGGATGTGTCTAAAATTTCTTCACGCGTAATGTCTTGAGCTTGCGTTGGACGATGCTCAAGTAAATCTAAACTTGGTAATGGTGTCGTTGGTTTTTCACGTTTATTCGTTGGTTGTTGGAATGCAGGATGAATAAGCGTATCAGAATACGGCTTATAGGTTGTTTCAGTTGCATTCTCAATATGAATTTCACGCGCTTTAACTGGTGAAGCTGTCGGCTCATTCAAGATCACTTTTAATGCATCTTCAGCATTTGAGGCTTTTGCTCGCACTTCCATTTCTTGCATACGAGCTTGCTCTTGCGCAGCAAACTGACGCGCTAATTCATCTTCTAAACCATCATTTTCTGATTCTAAAGATTCATCATAAGTTGGATAAAGTGCGGTTGTATTTTCAGGTGTTTTAAGTGACACTTTTGGCATCACATTTTCTTCAAAAATGTCATCTGACTCATCCACACTTTGAGCATTCACTTGCGGATTTTTCCATGTTGCTGAAAAATCTTCTTTTGTTGGCAATTCAACGGAAGAAGTAGCCGAAATTGACACATTCGGTAAATTGTCAGATTCAACCGTGAAGCCTTTAAACTTATCTTCTAATTTTTCAACATCTGCAGGCTCTGAAGTACTCAGTGAGGATAGCCCACTGATATTAATTAGTTGTTCAGGCTTAACAAAGGCATTTCCAGGCTCGTCCTCTTTCTCATTTTCTGTAGATTCAGTTTCCAATTGAGAATCTGAGAAAGCAAGTTGTTGAGGTGCCTCAATCACAATTTGTTCAAGATCATCTACAGAAGTATGTTCTGCATGCTCCTCTTCTGCCGGTTGATTTTTCATGGTTAGCCAATGATAAAATTTCACAATTAAACGAATTAATGATGCACCGGAACAGAAAATAAAGCCTACAACTGCACAGATAAAGCCTACTAAAATACAGCCAAACTTACCGAGTGTAGGATATAAATTCACCACGAGACTACCACCAAACACGCCTCCAGCTAGATAGTAGTTCGTATTTGAAAGCAGCAATGTTGCCATCATAGTTAAGCCAACGATGAGAGCAATAAAGCCAAAGGAACGTAATGCAATACGGGTTACAGAGAGAGAATGCACCGCTTTGGTTTTCAGTAAATAAATCGGTACGATAAAAATGACAAACGGAATGAGATGACCTACATAGCCGAGAAAAACAAAAAACGCATCAATTAACCAAGCACCAAAAGCACCGGCTTTATTGATAGTTTCAGTTTGAAAACTTGCTGTAGACCAAGAGTTATCTAATGGCGTATAGCTTGACCATGCCACGATTAAATATAAACCTAAAAGTGCGGTCAATCCGAGTAATAATTCTGCTAAATATTGTTTCGGTGTAAATCGTTTTGTAATTCGTTTAATCATTTTTATTTTAGTACGAGATAATTAGTTTGTTTCACTTCTTCCATTACAACATAAGTTCGGGTGTCATTCACACCTGGTAAGCGCAATAATGTGGTACCCAATAATTTTCGATATGCGGCCATATCTGCTACACGTGTTTTGAGTAAATAATCGAAATCACCTGATACCAAATGACATTCGAGAATTTCATCAAGTGCTTGAATCGCTGCATTAAACTCTTCGAAAACATCCGGTTTACCACGCACAAGCGTAATTTCAACGATCACCAATAAAGGCGCATCCAGTAATTCAGGATTTAAAAGTGCCCGATAACCCATAATCACACCTTGTTTTTCTAAGCGTTTAACCCTTTCTAAACAAGGCGTTGGCGATAACCCAACTTTCTTTGATAAATCGATATTAGAGATTTTACCGTTGCGTTGTAATTCATTTAAGATTTTGATATCAATGCTATCCAACGCTTTATTTAATTTCTTTTCCATAACCTTTCCTTATGTACGGCGCATATTCTATCTAATTTATCAAAAACTTTCAGTAATCAGACAACAATAGGACAACGTTTTTTTAGAAATTATCCAAAATGGCAAGTGCATCGGCGAGTTTTTTCACCGTAAAAACTTCCATATTTTCGACCGCACTTTTGGGTTTGTTGGCGAAAGGCACGATCGCTCGTTTAAAGCCATGTTTTGCCGCTTCACTAATACGTTCTTGACCACTGGTCACTGGGCGAATTTCACCCGCTAACCCTACTTCACCAAAGACAACTAAATCTTGTGGTAATGGGTGATTACGGAAACTCGAAATTAATGCAAGCAATAACGCAAGATCTGCTCCAGTTTCCCCGACTTTTACACCACCAACGACATTCACAAAAACATCTTGATCCGACATTTGTAATCCACCATGACGATGCAATACCGCAAGCAATAAGGCTAAACGATTTTGTTCTAGTCCTACTGCCACACGACGCGGGTTAGCGAGCATGGAATGATCCACTAATGCTTGAATTTCCACCAAAAGCGGACGAGTGCCTTCCCAAAGTACCATGACTGAGCTACCTGGTGTTTGTTCATCTCCTCGACTTAAGAAAATCGCCGATGGATTTTTCACCTCCCGCAGCCCTTGCTCTGTCATACCAAATACACCCAACTCATTCACTGCGCCAAAACGGTTTTTATGGCTACGCAACGTACGGAAACGGGAATCCGCTTCGCCCTCTAGTAATAACGAACAGTCAATGGCATGTTCCAATACTTTCGGACCAGCAAGGGTGCCGTCTTTGGTGACATGTCCAACCATAATGATAGCGACCTGTCGGGTTTTCGCATAACGAGTCAGGAAAGAGGCACATTCACGCACTTGTGCCACGCTTCCTGGAGAAGATTGAATATCTGAAAGGTGCATAACCTGGATCGAATCCACCACAATAATTTGCGGTTTTAGCTGATCTGCTAAATTACAAATTTGCTCAACTGAGGTTTCAGATAACATATTTAATTTATCTGTCGGCAGATTCAAGCGATTAGCTCGCATGGCCACTTGTTGAAGCGACTCTTCCCCTGTTACATAAAGTGCGGTCATATTTTTTGCTAATCCACACATCACTTGAAGTAACAAGGTACTTTTCCCCGCACCAGGATGCCCACCAATTAAAATCGCACTCCCTGGCACGATCCCGCCACCTAACACGCGATCTAATTCTTTAAATCCACTGGTGAAACGCGGTGTTTCTTGTAAGCTAATTTCAGAAAGTGTTTGGATTTTTGCACGGGTTTCTCCTGCATAACCACTAAAACGATCATTTTTTGTGGGATTTGAGGCTGAAATTAACCGCACTTCACTAATGGTATTCCAGGCTTTACAGGCAGAACACTGCCCTTGCCATCGCGAAAATTCGGCGCCACAATCATTACATACATAAGCGGTTTTAGGAGCTTTTGCCATTTTTATTATCCTTTCGAGAAACTGTTTTACGCCATCAACATCATTAAACCAAGCATTCTTTCAAAATACGCACGGCTCTTTAATAACGCTTTTAACTTCTCAATAGTTTTAAAATTATCTTTTGTTTCGCTATGAAAGGTAATCAAGCCTTTTATTTCATTAAGGAAAAATTGATTACTAGCTAATAACTCAGCTGATCGATTTTCTTCCAGTTTTTCAAACAAGGCTTTGTTGTCATCATAATAATGATAAAGATTGAAAAATGCGCCGACACGTTCAACGGTTTTCATAAAATCGAAAGCAAACACATCCGTTGGGAATGAAAGCGTTTCCTCAATCAATTGCTGTTCCATTTTCATAACTGCACTTAATTGTTCGCGAGAATCAACCGTACTTCCCTCACGTTCCTCTTTTAAGAAATCCCGCCATTTATTTAACCAATCAATCAGAAGTTGTTTACTGCCTAGTTGATAGCCTCGTTTCGCTTTACTTGCCGAACTAAAATACACATCCTGTTCAAAAGGTAAAAGTGAGACAAAATAGAAAAGATCTGAAACAAGCCCTTCTTTTAATTCAAATTCAATTTCGCATATAGGCTGTGTTTTCTCCCCTGATAGAATCTTCCCTTGATCAAAAGCCACTTCAATTTTTGATGCACCAAATGCAATCAACCAAAAAGTGCGGTTAAAATCTGTTGAGAAAATCGGCTGTAATGCAGCGGAAGGCAAATGTTCAAATGGATACAATGATGTTAATTGTGTCGATGTAGGTACTGAATCATCAGGTATAGATAAATTATATTCTGGACGACTATGCAATCCGCCAACCACTTTTCCGTCAGTTTTTAAGGTAAGTGTGAAATCATTATTTTCCCGACGGACACGCAATCCCATTTTTTGTTTTGCCAAAAAATGATCGGGATAATCGAAATAAGTATTTCCTAGAAAGATCGTATTTTGCTCTAAGATATTGAATTGATTGAGGTGTGTTTTTAGGATATCGAAGGCGTCAGAGGTGACTGCAAGCTTTAATTCAACTTCATTACTCATTTTATTTTTCCTTATCAATTTTAACTGTTTAAATATACAGATAATTTTGTACAAATCAAGATCTTTTTCGTGTATTTCCTTATAAAATCAGGTAATATGCAACGGAAATTTTAACCCTTGTTATGGAGTAAAACACCTATGGCAATGAATAATATTCTCGGATTATTTGCCCAGTCTCCTCTAAAACCTCTGCAAAAACATTCTAAAAAAGTCACAGAATGTTGCGATTTATTAATTCCATTCTTTAAAAATACCTATTTAAAACAATGGGATGAAGCAGAAAAAGTACGTTTAGACATTTCTCAAGGTGAACGTGAAGCAGACGGTTTAAAACGTGAAATTCGTTTGAAATTGCCTCGTGGTTTATTTTTACCTATCGATCGTACTGATTTATTGGAATTAGTTACCCAATTAGACAAATTAGCTAACTTTGCTAAAGATATTTCAGGTCGTATGATTGGTCGCCAATTCGGCATTCCAGAAGAAATGCAAGAAAGTTTCTTAAAATATGTTGAACGTAGTTTAGACTCTATTCATCAAGCACATCGCGTGATTGAAGAGATGGATCAATTACTTGAAACCGGTTTTAAAGGCCGTGAACTTAAATTAGTGAATACCATGATCCAAGAATTAGATTCTATCGAAGATGATACGGATCAAATGCAAATTCAATTACGTAAAATGTTGTTAGGTATTGAAAGTCGTTATAACCCAATTGATGTAATGTTCTTGTATAAAGTCATCGAGTGGGTGGGCGTATTAGCCGATCAGGCGCAACGTGTTGGCTCTCGTATTGAATTAATGCTAGCTCGCTCTTAATTTTGACGACATTAACTACAACATAGGAAATTCACTATGGAAATTATTAATGCATACGGCTCGTGGTTAGTCTTAATTACCGCGGTATTCGGCTTTTTTATGGCATTTGGTATTGGTGCCAACGACGTATCAAACTCAATGGGGACTTCCGTAGGTTCGGGAACCATTACAGCAAAACAAGCGATTGTTATTGCTTTGATTTTTGAATCCGCAGGAGCTTATTTAGCCGGTGGTGAAGTAACTGAAACCATTAAAAGCGGTGTTATCGATCCAACTCAATTTATCGAATCTCCAGATCTCTTAGCATTAGGGATGCTTTCAGCGCTCTTTGCCTCAGGTGCTTGGTTATTTATTGCCACTAAAATGGGCTGGCCTGTTTCGGGTACCCACACCATCATCGGTGCTTTAATTGGTTTTGCTTGTATTACAATTGGTCCTGGTTCTGTTGACTGGTCTACAATCGGTGGAATTGTTGGTAGCTGGTTTATCACACCAGTGATTGCGGGACTTTTAGCCTATACCATCTTTGCGAGTATCCAAAAACTCATATTTGATACTGAGAACCCACTGAAAAATGCACAAAAATATGGTCCTTACTACATGGCTATTACTGTATTTGTGCTTTGTATCGTCACGATGGCAAAAGGTTTAAAACACGTTGGTTTAAATCTTTCAACAAATGAAACGCTCGGTATTTCATTGCTAATCAGTGTCATTGGTATGATTTTCTGCCACTTCTACTTCCGCAGTAAAAGATTCACTGAAAAAGCAGCAAAAGGCGCATTCGGTTCAGTCGAAAAGATTTTTAGTATCTTAATGCTTTTAACTGCTTGTGCAATGGCATTCGCACATGGTTCTAATGATGTAGCCAATGCAATTGGTCCGCTTTCTTCTGTGGTCTCAATTGTGGAAAATGGTGGACAAATCCTTAGCGGTGGAAAATTAGCTTGGTGGATTTTACCTTTAGGTGCATTAGGTATCGCAGTTGGTCTGATTGCGATGGGGCAAAAAGTGATGGCAACTGTAGGATCAGGTATTACCGATTTAACTCCGAGCCGTGGTTTTGCCGCACAATTTGCAACAGCGATGACCGTTGTAGTGGCATCTGGTACCGGTTTACCTATCTCCACAACACAAACTTTAGTGGGAGCAATCTTAGGTATCGGTTTCGCGCGCGGTATTGCGGCACTTAACTTAACGGTTATCCGTAACATCATTAGTTCATGGGTTGTGACGTTGCCAGCGGGTGCATTCTTCGCGATTATGATTTTCTACGTCCTCCGCGCGATTTTCCATTAGTATAATTATTAAAAGTGCGGTTATTTTTCATTGTATTTTCTAACCGCACTTCCTTCACGAATCTAGGAAGTATTATGTCAAAAGTGAGCAAACTTTTATTTTCTTGTGTTTTATTAGGCTCAACCATTGGAACAGTACAAGCTGAAACGCAATATGTGACAGAAAATCTGAACACATATTTACGCAAAGGTGCAGGCGATCAGTTTAAGATCTCGGGTGCAATCCAATCTGGCGAAGCGGTAACAGTCTTAGGACAAGAAGGAAAATATACCCTAATTCGTGATAATAAAAATCGCGAGGCATGGATTTTAACCTCGGAACTGAGTTCTACGCCAAGTAGCCGTGAAGAAAATCCAAGATTGAAAGCGCAGGTTCAAGAACTGACGTTGAAGCTGAGTCGCGTTGATTCAGATTGGCAGCAACGTACAAACGAAATTCAACGTCGTAGTAAACAAGCGGAACAACAAAGCAGTGAATTGCTTGAGCAAAATTCACAACTTAAACGTGAATTAGAAATGACGAAAAATAAAAATCGTGATTTAGAAGCAATGCTTGATGCGAATAAACGTGAAATTGCGATCCAATGGTTTATTTATGGCGGCTCGGTATTAGGTGTAGGTTTATTAATTGGCTTAGTATTACCTCACATTTTACCTAGACGTAAACGTCGTGATAGCTGGTCATGATTCATCATTGAGGTAGGCATTTGCCTACCTTTTCTTTATATATTGATGGGAGAGTAAAATGGAAATTTATCTTGTCGGTGGTGCTGTACGCGATCAACTTTTAGGTTTACCAATAAAAGATCGTGACTGGGTCGTCGTGGGAGCAACACCAGAAATGTTGCTGGCTCAAGGTTACCAACAAGTTGGCAAAGACTTCCCTGTTTTTCTCAATCCTGAAAGCCATGAAGAATATGCGCTTGCCCGTACAGAACGAAAATCAGGCAAAGGCTACACTGGATTTATTTGTGATTTTTCAGATGATATTACGCTTGAACAGGATTTAATTCGTCGAGATCTCACCATTAATGCCATTGCCCAAGACAACGATGGTAAGCTGCACGATCCTTATCATGGCGTAGAGGATATTCATCAACGTATTTTACGTCATATTTCCCCCGCTTTTGCTGAAGACCCACTTCGTGTATTACGTGTCGCACGCTTCGCTGCTCGTTTCCATCATTTAGGTTTCTCTATTGCCGAAGAAACCCTTAAATTAATGACTGAACTCACTGAACAAGGTGAACTCGCCCACCTAACGGCTGAGCGTGTTTGGATGGAAACAGAAAAAGCATTAAACGAACCGCATCCTGAAATTTATTTTGAAACACTGCATCAAATTGGTGCGCTCAAAGTGCTCTTCCCTGAAATTGCGGCCTTAGATGGCGTACCGAATCCAGCCAAATATCATCCTGAAATTGATAGCTTTGTTCATACCATGCTCGTATTGCAGCAAGCCGTTAAACTTACTGAAAATACTAATTTGAATAAAAGTGCGGTCCGTTTTGCAGCGATTTGTCATGATCTTGGAAAAGCCCTTACCCCAAAAGAAATGTGGCCTAGTCATCATGGACATGAAAAAGCGGGGATTAAACCGACTCGTTCATTATGCAAACGCCTTAGAGTGCCTAATTATCTTCAAGAATTAGGCGAATTAACTTGCGAATATCACACGCATGCACACAAAGCATTAGAACTTCGCCCAGAAACAGTAGTGAAACTCTTTAATACTTTTGATGTTTGGCGCAAGCCTCAGCGATTTGAGGAATTTTTATTGGTATGTTTATCTGATACTCGCGGGCGAACTGGATTTGAAAATAAAGAATACCCGCAAATTGATTATCTCAAAACACTTTATCAAGCCGCTCTAGCTGTTGATGTGCAACAAGTGATTGCCGATGGTTTTGAAAAACAAGGTATTCGAGATGAGTTAACGCATCGAAGAATTGCCGCAGTGAAAGCCGAGAAAACTCGCTTAAATGCTTAATCAAGCTTTACTAAAAGTAAACTAACCCTTACAATATGTGCAATTTTTTAGTAAATATTTTGTTATGAAATTATTAAAATCTCTTCTCGCACCTGTATTTGCAAGTGTGATCTTATCCGCTTGTACCCTTGATGCAGAACGCCCAACAGATGTTCAACATATCGATAAGAACGATATTACGTGGCAACAGCACCTCAAAAAAATCAAACAAATTCAATCTTATAGTACAAAAGGACAAATTGGTTACATCAGTCCACAAGAGCGTTTTTCTAGTCGCTTTGAATGGCAATATCAAAACCCGAAAGCCTATAAGTTAAAACTTTATTCTCTGATCAGCAAAACGACGCTAACTATGGAAATGCATCCAAATGGGATGACAATTTCAGATAATAAAGGCAATCAACAATCTGATAAAAATGCCAAATTATTGTTACGTGAAATCATCGGAATGGATGTGCCATTAGAGCATTTAGCTTATTGGTTAAAAGGTCAGCCAGCAGATAACGCGGATTACCAAGTTGGAACTAATCATCTTTTATCCGAATTTAGCTACCCACTTGATGGTTCGATTTGGACAGCCGATTACCTAAGCTATCATCCGGATAATTCGATGCCTGAAAATATTCTATTAAAGAATAAAAGTACATCACAAACCCTAAAAATTCGTGTGGATGAATGGGCGTTCTAATGAAAACACATCATTTTTCGACCGCACTTTCAACTTCTCTTGGAAAGCCTAATCGCTTTCCAAGCCCCGCAAAACTCAATTTATTTCTCTATATAAACGGTAAACTGCCAAACGGCTACCACGAATTACAAACCCTTTTCCAATTTCTTGATTTCGGCGATTGGCTCACCATTGATATTTGCCAAGCTAAACAAATCCGAATCTCTCCTGAAATTCCTGGCTTACCTCTAGAACAAAACTTAATCTATCGTGCAGCGACAATCCTACAAGAAAAAACAGGCTGTACACTCGGCGCGACAATTCATTTAGATAAAATTCTGCCAATGGGCGGTGGGATTGGCGGCGGCTCATCTAATGCCGCAACGACTCTGCTTGCTTTAAACTATTTATGGCAAACCCATTTATCCATTGATGAACTTGCCGAACTTGGGCTAAAACTCGGGGCTGATGTGCCTATCTTCGTTCATGGCCAAGCCGCTTTTGCAGAAGGTGTGGGTGAAAAAATTCAATACTGCAAACCACAAGAAAAATATTATGTGGTGCTAAAACCTGACACTGCGATTTCTACTGCAGTGGTTTTTAGCGATCCAGATTTGCCACGCAATACAGAAAAAAGATCCCTTGTACAGCTTTTAAACCAACCGTTTGCAAACGATTGCGAAAAAGTTGTGCGAACTCAATATCCGGAAGTTGAAAAAGCCCTACTATGGTTGTTACAATATGGACCAGCCAGATTAACAGGGACAGGGGCTTGTGTTTTTGCTGAATTTGATGATGAAAAATCAGCACAAGCTGTTTTCCAACAAAAACCGAAGGAATTTTTCGGCTTTGTTGCTAAAGGATTAAACGTTTCACCATTACATACCATGCTGAAACAACTCTCGACCAACCAATTTATCTACACTCAACCTGAGGTTATATAAAATGCCAGACATTAAACTCTTTGCTGGAAATGCTACGCCTGAGCTAGCGAAAAAGATTTCTGAACGTCTTTACATTTCATTAGGCGATGCCACCGTTGGACGCTTTAGCGACGGTGAAATCCAAGTGCAAATTAATGAAAATGTGCGTGGTGCAGACGTGTTTATTATCCAATCTACATGTGCACCGACAAATGACAACCTGATGGAATTGATTGTAATGGTTGATGCTTTACGTCGTGCATCAGCTGGTCGTATTACTGCCGTTGTTCCTTATTTCGGTTATGCTCGTCAAGATCGTCGTGTACGTTCTGCTCGTGTTCCAATCACTGCAAAAGTCGTTGCTGATTTACTTTCAACTGTAGGAATTGACCGCGTATTAACTTGTGACTTACACGCAGAGCAAATCCAAGGTTTCTTTGATGTACCCGTTGATAACGTATTCGGTTCACCTGTTTTACTTGATGATATCTTGAAGAAAACCGACCTTGTAAACCCTATCGTTGTATCTCCAGATATCGGCGGTGTGGTTCGTGCTCGTGCAGTCGCGAAATTATTAAACGATACCGAAATGGCGATTATCGACAAACGTCGTCCACGCGCAAACGTATCACAAGTTATGCATATTATCGGGGATGTTGCAGATCGTGATTGTATCCTTGTGGATGATATGATTGATACAGGTGGTACATTATGTAAAGCGGCTGAAGCATTAAAAGAACGCGGTGCAAAACGCGTATTTGCTTACGCAACCCACGCCGTATTCTCTGGCGCAGCAGCGCAACATTTAGCAAGCGATGCGATTGATGAAATCGTGGTAACGGATACTGTTCCACTTTCACCAGAAATGAAAGCGCTTGGTAAAGTACGCGTGCTGACTCTTTCAACTATGCTTGCTGAAGCAATTCGTCGTATCAGCAATGAAGAATCTATTTCAGCAATGTTTGAATAATTCTTTCGCTTAACATTCATTTTAAAAGTGCGGTCAGAAAATCTTGTATTTTTCGACCGCACTTTTTTTATACTTTCGCTAAAAATAGACATAAAAAAAGTGCCCCTATTGGGGCACTACTCGGAAAGCAAAATAGATGTCGGCTATTTAAAAATAGCACTTGTTTTTAGTGGTTTAAGAATACGGCAAAGTACTTTGTATTGCAAATAGCAATTTTAAAATTTGTGAGCTAAATCACGCTTTTTCTTCACTTTTTTATTTTCAATCGTTTGCGTATAAAAAAGGGGAGCATATAGCTCCCCTTCTCCTGAAATAGAATTAAATTAGCCGTTAATAAATTTTTCGCCTAATTCAATATCAGCACGCAATGTTGGTAACATTGCTTCTAAAGCTTCTTGTTCAAATTTGCTTAAGGTACCGATTGGTAAAATTTCTTCTACCCCTTCTTTACCTAAACGCACTGGTTGGGCGAAGAAACGTGCATATTTGCCATCACCTTCCACATAAGTACATTCAACGACAGTTTCGCCACTTAAGCCTTTCACTAATGAACGAGCAAAACGTGCTGCCGCTTGAGCCATAGAAAGTGTCGCTGAACCGCCACCTGCTTTTGCTTCAACCACTTCAGTACCTGCGTTTTGGATACGTTTTGTTAATGGTGCAATTTCCTCTTCTTTCCATTCAGCATATTGAACTTGTGAAAGTAATGGAAGAATGGTTACACCTGAGTGTCCACCAATAGCGGGTACACTTGTACGAGAAACATTTAAACCTTTTAATTCTGATACGAATGTTTCAGAACGTAACACGTCTAAAGTAGTGACACCGAATAATTTACGTTTGTCGTAAACACCCGCTTTTTTCAATACTTCTGCAGCAATCGCAACAGTCGTGTTCACAGGGTTAGTAATAATACCTACACAAGCTTTTGGACAAGTTTTTGCAACATGTTCAATTAAGTTACGCACGATACCCGCATTAATATTGAAAAGATCTGAACGATCCATACCCGGTTTACGTGCTACCCCTGCAGAAATTAAAACGACATCAGCACCTTTAAGTGCAGGTGTTGGATCTTCTCCCGCAAAACCTTCCACTTTAACCGCTGTTGGAATATGACTCACATCTTTAGCCACACCTGGTGTCACTGGTGCAATATCATAAAGTGCTAATTCACTTTCAGCGGGTAATTGTAATTTAAGTAATAAGGCTAATGCTTGACCAATGCCGCCTGCTGCGCCTAATACTGCAACTTTCATAAAATACTCCTCATGTATTAATTAATCCTAACTAGGTAGAATTCTAAAGTCTTAGCCGTTAAATTACAAACAGAGAAGTTCAATTATGCGATCTAGCTCAAACTTTTCAAACAACAAATTCATTTCAATTGCTTAAAATGAATTTTTATGCAATTCTTATGCAAATTCCCTTATATGAGAATAACTATGTCTGATCAATTAACAAAAGCATTTAAAGAACTGCTAAACCAAGAGCGATTTGCTTCTCAAAGTGAAATCGTTGAAGCCTTAAAGAATCAAGGATTCCAAACCATTAACCAATCAAAAGTTTCACGAATGTTAAGCAAATTTGGTGCGGTTCGTGCAAGAAATACCAAAATGGAAATGGTGTATTGCTTGCCTAGCGAATTAAGTGTGCCCGCCACTAGCAGTCCATTAAAAAATTTGGTTTTGGATATTGATCACAATGATTTCGTCATCGTCATCAAAACCTCTCCAGGTGCAGCTCAATTAATCGCTCGTTTACTAGACTCCATTGGTAAACCAGAAGGGATTTTAGGCACGATTGCGGGAGATGACACGATATTTGTCACCCCAACCCAAAATACAACAATTAAAGCGCTTTTAGCACAAATTCAAGCGCTCTTTGAGAGCAGCTTATAATGAATATCTTAGTGACTGGTGGAACAGGATTCGTAGGGAAAGCCTTAGTTACGGCACTACTGTCTCGTGGCGATAGTGTCACCGTATTAACCCGCTCTATTGAAAAAGCCCAATCTGTTTTTCCTGAAAAAACACCTCAATATTTGACCGCACTTTCAACACTCAAAGACTTAAATGCCTTTGATGCGGTTATTAATCTTGCCGGAGAGCCAATCTTCGATAAAAGATGGACACTTCAACAAAAAGAGAAACTACGTCATAGCCGCATTGATTTAACACAGCAGATTGTTCAACTTATTAATCAAAGTGAATATCCCCCAGCTCTGATTTCAGGTTCTGCAACTGGAATTTATGGAAACTGTGGCGAAGATGTGATCACTGAAGACACAAATCCAAGTACTCAATTTACCGCACAGCTTTGTATTGATTGGGAAAATGCAGCAAAACAAGCCAATACAAGAGTCTGTTTAGTGAGAACCGGATTAGTGCTTTCTCCAAAAGGCGGGGCTTTTGCTAAAATTCTACCTCTCTATCGCTTTGGATTAGGCGGCAAATTAGGGAATGGTGAGCAATATTGGAGCTGGATCGTGTTAGAGGATATGGTAAAAGGCCTGCTCTTTTTACTTGATCATAATGCTTGCGAAGGGGCATTTAATTTTACTGCGCCACATCCTGTTAAAAACAAGACCTTTAACCAATTATTAGGTCAAGCATTACATCGTCCTTGTTTTGCTCAAGTGCCTCAATTTTTATTAACTACTATTCTAGGCGAGCGCGCTTGCATTCTTTTAGACAGTCAGAATGCCTATCCTAAACACTTGTTAGATTGCGGATTTACATTCCAATATGAAAGCCTAAAAGATTACTTCAATCACATCCTTTAATTAATGTTTGAAAGAGCGATTGAAAACACTTATAGGTCATCTTCCTGTACTTTGAATTTGACCTATCACGATTTCTCCCCTACTCAGTAAGCGTCTTCACCAAATCCATCACAAATTCTAACCGCGCTTTATTTTCTGGAAGTGCTTTCACAAACTTAAATTTTAATGGACCATCAAAGCGATAAACAATTGGATTTTGTTGAATTAATTTGATGAATTTTTCAGGATCAACTTTTGCTGAAGGTGAAAATTCAATAAAGCCACCTTGAGCCCCTGCATCAATCCTCAGTACTTTTAATGGTTTCACCATTAAACGCATCTCAGCAATTTGTAAAAGATTTTTAGTTGCTTCAGGTAATAAGCCAAAGCGATCGATTAATTCAACTTTTAATTCATCTAACTCTTGTTTACTTTCTGCCGCTGCAATGCGTTTATAGAATGACAAACGCATATTTACATCACCAAGATAGTCATCTGGCAATAAGGTTGGAACACGTAACTCAATTTCAGCTTGCTGATGTGTAATCTCTTCTAATGAAGGTTCTCTTCCCTCTTTTAAGGCTTTAACTGCTGCATCAAGTAATTCCATATAGAGTGAAAAACCGATACTTTCAATTTGCCCACTTTGTTCATTCCCTAATAATTCACCTGCACCGCGAATTTCTAGATCATGCGTTGCAAGAATGAAACCTGCACCTAAGTTATCTAAACTTTCTAATGCCTCTAAACGACGTTTCGCATCTTTCGTCATTAATTTCGGCGGTGGTGTTAGCAAATAGGCATAAGCTTGGTGATGAGAACGTCCCACTCGCCCACGTAGCTGGTGAAGCTGAGCTAAGCCAAAATTATCTGCGCGTTCAATAATGATCGTATTTGCCGTTGGTACGTCAATTCCTGTTTCAATAATGGTAGAACAGACTAATACGTTATAACGTTGATGATAAAAATCACTCATCACGCGTTCAAGTTCACGTTCTCGCATTTGACCATGACCAATCACGACTCGAGCCTCAGGCACAAGTGCGGTCAGTTTTTCGGCCGTATTTTCAATACTCGCCACATCATTATGCAAATAATAAACTTGCCCACCTCGCAAAATCTCACGTAGAATCGCTTCACGAATGATTAAATCATCTTTCTGGCGAACAAACGTTTTGATACTCACTCGACGAGCCGGTGGTGTTGCAATAATAGAAAGATCGCGAATACCATTCATCGCCATATTCAAAGTGCGAGGAATTGGTGTTGCGGTAAGCGTTAAAATATCAATATTTGCTCGAAGTTGTTTAATTTTCTCTTTCTGTCCCACACCAAAGCGATGTTCTTCATCAATGATGAGTAAGCCAAGATCAGAAAACTTCACATCGGATTGAATTAATTTATGGGTTCCAATCAGAATATCGACTTTTCCTTCGGCTAAATTTTCTAAGATTTGTTTTTGCTCTTTGGCTGTTTTAAAGCGAGAAAGTACTTCTACATTAACTGGCAGATTAGCAAAACGATCTTTAAAATTCTCGTAATGCTGTTGAGCTAACAAGGTTGTTGGGACTAATACAGCCACTTGTTTATGGTTCATGACCGCCAAAAATGCGGCGCGCATCGCCACCTCCGTCTTCCCAAAGCCTACATCTCCACAAACTAAACGGTCCATCGCTTTAGGCTGGCACATATCTGAAATGACGGCATTAATCGCCATGGTTTGATCGTGCGTTTCTTCAAAAGGGAAGGTTGCAGCGAATTGCTGGAATTCCTCACGATCATATTTAAATTCAAAGCCTTTTTTCACTTCTCTCTGGGCATACACATCAAGTAATTCAGCGGCCACATCACGAATTTTTTCTGCAGCCTTTTGACGCGTTTTCGCCCATGATTCATTACCTAATTTATGTAATGGTGCGGTTTCATCTGAGCCGCCTACATAGCGACTGATCAAATGTAGGGAACCAACTGGCACATAAAGTTTGGATTCATTCGCATAATTGATCAGCAAATATTCTGCTTTTAAGCCCCCAGTATCGAGTGTCACTAAGCCACCATAACGCCCAACACCATGATCTAAATGCACCACAGGCTGCCCAATTTTTAATTCAGCCAGATTACGCACTAAGGTGTCTGGATTCACCGCTTTACGTTTATCACGCTGACGTTGTTGTACTCGCTCGCCTAAAATTTCATGTTCAGTAATAACGGCGAGTTTAGCCTCATCAAGAATAAAACCTTGCTCAAGACGGCTTACCCACAGATTAAACTTGTCTTGATTGGCTTCAGATAAGGTTTTAATCTGTTTAGGTTTAATTTTTAATGGTGAAAGTAAATCCAGTAAGGTTTCACGTCGTCCTTCGGTTTCAACTGAAAATAAAACATTTCCTTTAAAATGTTCAATAAACTGTCGAAGTTGGAATAACGGTTCTTTTTGCTGTGATTGAATGGTCACGGCTGGTAACGCAGACACCGCTAAGTTTTTCTGACGAACAGATGACCGCACTTTTTCTGCTTTAAAATTAATTTTAGGATAATTTTTTAATGCATGATTTACCGCATCAATACTTAGCCACAAACGTTCTGGCGGCAAAAGAGGGCGCATTGGATCGACTTTTCGATGCTCATAACGCTGTTTGGCATCAAGATAAAAACGTTCACCTTGTGCTTGATTTGTTTCCATATCCACAAACAACGTTTTTTCGGGTAAGTAATCGAACAATGTTGCCATTTCATCAAAGAATAGCGGCTGCCAATATTCAATCCCTGAGATTAGTGTGCCTTTACTGATTTGCTGATAAATATGTTCTGGATCACGACGAATTTCACCAAAGGTTTCTCTAAATTGTGTGCGGAAAAACTCAATACCTTTCTCATCAGTTGGAAATTCGTGTGCAGGTAATAAATTAATAGATTGAATTTCATCTAACGTTCGCTGCGTATCAACATCAAAAGTACGAATCGAATCAATTTCATCATCAAAAAAATCTAAGCGAAATGGAACTGCACTTCCCATTGGGAAAAGATCTAAAAGTGATCCGCGCACAGCATATTCACCATGTTCTAGTACTTGCTCTACGGAACGATATCCTGCTGACTCTAATTGTAATCGCAATTTTTCAATGACAAGACGGTCGCCTTTTTTAATCAAAAGGACATTGTGCTGTAGATATTTCGGCGGGCACACACGTTGCATTAATGTGCTAATCGGTAAAACAAAGATACCTTTTTTAGTATTTTGCAAATGAAATAGCGCACTTAAACGAGAAGAAATAATTTCTTGATGAGGAGAAAAAGAATCATAAGGCAACGTTTCCCAATCAGGAAAAAACTGAACGGGCTGAGAAGTTAAATCCGGTAAAACTTGTGATAAACGAACCGCACTTTTGGTATCCGGTGTCACAACCACAGTCAATCCATCGTATTGCTCTGCAAGTTCACTAACAGCAAGTGCATCTGCACTCGCTAATACATTGCCAAGAATTTTATGGTCATTGGGCTGAGTTGGAATATCAAAATTAAAATAGGTTGTTTTCATAAGTGCGGTCAATTTTTATCTCATTTTTGCGTGAATAGCTGATTAGTTTAGCAAATCCACTCTACTTTTCAATATTTATCTGTATAAAAAAACAGGGTTTGATTAACCCTGTTTTCTTTTATTTTTTGAGTGGTTCTAGTGGTTTCTCTTTTTTTACCTTACCATCATCATCAAATTCAATGCGTGGCATACAACCTCGACAACTACCTTTATCTAAACCAAGCTCACTGCAAAATTTATTGTATTCATCTACCGCTTTACGGAACCAACCTTTTTTTTCTTGTTCGCTCATTTTGCCTCCTTTTTTAATTTTTGTGCAATTTCCGAACGTAATAATTTTAACCCATTTTTCTTATTATAGGGTACCTGTTTTGTGATGAAATAATCTCTCATTAAAGGGCAATCTTTTTCATCTAAATTCATTAAAAATCGACGAATTGCCGGCAAAGCGGAAGCTAAAGTGCGGTGAAAATAAGCAAAATTTTTTAAGCTGAGCCAATCTTCGTCAATCAATTCCCAATCTACTGATATACTATTAAATTCCTGAACGAGCGGATGGAAAGACAAAGGTATATTTCGTTGAAAAGATTTCGTTGCTTCTTTTTCTAATTCAATCCCTTGTGCAGAAAGCCCCTTTAAAGCGATAGCTGAATAACAACCACTACTCGCTTCTAAATGCTCGCCTAAATGAACAAGAGAAAAACCACATTTCTGCCAAAATTGAGCCAGTTCTTTTGTATAACCGAAACTCACTGATAAATAATCTACATCGGCATTTTGTGTGATATATTTAATGAGTTGTATACCTATACCATGCTGCTGCCACATAGGCTGAACCGCAATTCTCGAAATACGTAAAGAATGCAATTCACAAGCCTTTTGTTGTTGAGCATGAAAACAAAGTGCTTGCGGGACAAGATTACCTTTAGGGCGTCTAATGCCCAGATTAATGGCCTCTATAAGCGATGAATCTTCAATCCCGCCTTCTTTTAATGCCCAAACTGCACCTAGTAAATTTCGCTCACTTTCAGCGGTAAAAAAACACTGCGAATTGGCATCAAACAATCGCCGAAGATCTAGCGGTGATGTACGATAATGGGCTAATGTCATCAAGCCATAGAACTGGGACAATGAAGAAAGTATTTCCTCTTGTGATCGTTCAGTAATTTGACATACTTTGCTTTTATTGTATGGCGTTTGTTTAAAGTCATCCTCTACATTTAATAATAAAAGCTCATCAATAAACGCCTCCAAAACATCATCTTTAGACCAACGTAGCGGTTCAATAAGCTCGAAGTCAGAAAAAGTGCGGTTAATTTTTTGCTTAAATTTAAGCTCAAAACCTCGCCCGGTTCCCTCATAACTATGGATGGTAGTCGTAAATAGAATATGCTTAAAATGATGAGAAAAAGCGCTAAGTTGAGCAATCGGCAGCATTGCCGCCTCATCAACAAAAAGCCAAGCATTTTCAGAAAAAGAAGGATCCTTTTGCAAAGCAAGGAAAAGCTCATCTGGTGCAATAAAGATAATCTCTTTTTGTGAAAATTCAGCCAAAATTTTAACCGCACTTTTATTCGGTGCGGTGAGGTAAATTTTAGTATCCAGTTGATTCGCTAATAAGCCAGCTAGAGCTGATTTCCCTCTTCCTCGTTTGGCAGTAAGAAAGTAAAGTTCAGATTCTTTTTGTAAGATTTGCTCAATGATTTTCTGCTGATCTAAGGTCGCATTGTGATTGACAAATGACTGCTGAAAAGTGCGGTCAAATTTTAAATCATTTTGATGATAAAGGACGGGAAAACCATATTTATGAATACAATACTTAAAATATGTCATAAATCTTGGCGTAGCAATTGCCTCAATCGAACCTGACCAACGAAGACTATCTTCATCTATTTGAGAATAAAACTCCCCCCAATTTGATAGCAAGATAATTAAGGCGCCACTCATTTTCAATGTACCGGCCGCAATGGCTAGTGCCTCTAAATAGATACCTTCCCGCGCATCAAACAAGATCGTCTTAAACTCTTGTCCAAGAAGATTTTGAATTTTAGAAAACTCATTAATGATCAAGGTATTTGCCGGCAAATTAGACGGCATATTCTCACTGACTAAAATTTGAAAATGACGTGTCATGAATTACTTTTCTAAATAGGCTTCTAATTCAGCTAAATTTTGAGGCCATTCATTACTGAGTTGCTTTATCCATGAAGCAATATTGGATGTCCAATTTGGTAATGAGGTATCTTGAGCCTGTTTTGCGATATTTTGAACATTAACAAGTCCTACCGACGCGGCTGCACCTTTAATTTTATGTGCGACATCTGACACCGTTTGTTGCATATCTGAGTTTGCAAGATAATCGTCATACGCTGTTTCTAATTCATCTAAATAAATCGGCATCCATTGTTTAAATAAATCAACATTAGCTTTAGCTTGAGATTTTCCGATTAACTCAATAAGTGAAATATTGATGCCTTCTTGAACCTGAGGAAGTTCTTCTTCATCAGAGATACATTCAATATCATCGCCTAAAAAGGTTTTAAAGCACTGACGTAATTCAACCAAAGAAAGTGGCTTGCGTAATACCCCATCCATACCCTGTTCTTGATATTCTTCTTCACTGTGCATCACGTTCGCTGTAAAGGCAATTAAAGGCGGGAGAAAATCGTAAATCCCTTCTTCGTAGTTTTTCCGTAGATAGTGGGCGATATCAAAACCTGACATATCTGGTAATTTAATATCAAGAAAAACAATATCATAGGTATTTTTCTCAAATAATCGGATCGCCTGTTCGCCATTCATGGCAACATCAACATAATGCCCCTGCTTTTCAAGAATACTTTTAGCTACAACCACATTCAATTCAACATCTTCAACTAATAAAATAGAAAGATGCTGCATGGCTGTTTCAGCATTCATCTCATTAGCTTGGGCTTTATCCGCAATAATCGTTAAATAAAAAGTAGAACCTTTATCCAATTCACTTTCAACAGTTAAATCCCCTTGCATTAACTGAGCAAGATTCTTAGAAATCGCAAGACCGATGCCACTTCCTGCGGAACGGTGAATATTATCTTTAACCTGATAATACATGGTAAAAATCTTATCCAATTCGCAAGAAGCAATACCTGCCCCTGTATCTGCAACACTAAATTGATATTGATTATCTTGGATTTGCTGTACTGTTAGGGTAACTTCACCTTTATCAGTAAACTTCACCGCATTACCAATTAGATTCCAAAGAATTTGGCTGATGCGAGCACGATCGAGATAAAGCCAATTAGGTAAATTCTCATCCTGGTTTAAAGAAAACTTTAGCCCCTTTTGTTCTGCCATTAAGGTACCAAAATTATAGAAATCATTAAGTAGTGAATGGAAATCGCAAGGTTGAATATTTAATTCAATCCGTTTAGAGTCGATCTTATCTAAATCAATAATATCACTAAAAATATGACCTAAACTTACCGCACTTAGATTAATCGTATTCAGATAATTCTGTTGTTGTTCCGTTAATTTATCATCTAATAAAATTCGACTTAAGCCAATGATTCCATTTAATGGGGTACGTAACTCATGGCTAATGGTAGCCAGTAAGGTACTTTTATCGCGATTATTTTTTTCTAATCGAGCAAGTGTTTTAGATAGCTCTAAACGGGAACGCTCTAATCGCTCAACAAGTAGCGTAAAGAAATAAATAACAAAAGGAGCAGTAAATAAACCAAAAGTAATCGAGCGAACAATATCACTCCAGTGAATACCATCACTAAAAAGCGTACTTAATAAGATTTGTATACAAAGAGCCAAAATCGCAAGAATAGCGATGCCAAGTAAAGAGAAGCGAACTCGACCTAATCGAATAACCCAGTCAACATAGCGTTGTGCAAAATATCTAAAATTTTTCATTGTTTATATTGAGAAATAAAAATTGAGATCATTCTATAGAGTTTTTAATAAAAATCCATAAACAAAAACCCCAAGCCATTCAGCTCGGGGTTCTACATTCAGTACCTGGCGGTGTCCTACTCTTACATGGGGAAGCCCCACACTACCATCGGCGCATCGGCGTTTCACTTCTGAGTTCGGTATGGGGTCAGGTGGGACCACCGCTCTATCGCCGCCAGGATTATTCCTTTAATAACTTTTCTCTCTTTCTGCTCTCACACTATCTCTAGCGCTCACAACCAAACAAGCTGATAACCTTCAAAACTTTCTTCTTCTCTTTCTTCTCTGAGTTTGTTTCGTCTTCTCAACACCCAAAACCCTTGAGCGTTGTATAGTTAAGCCTCTCGGGCAATTAGTACATGTTAGCTCAACGGCTCGCACCGCTTACACACCATGCCTATCTACGTCTTAGTCTTAAACAACCCTTACAGATTTTAAATCTGGGAGAACTCATCTCTTGGCAAGTTTCGTGC
>NZ_JASOPB010000059.1:0-308 GCF_030218125.1 Haemophilus sp. UMB1048 | reverse complement strand
GGGCGATCACGGTATAGACCACCGTCTTTTTCGCTAACAGGCCGAGGGCGTGCGGCAGCGCAATACCGTCGCCCAGCATGGTGCTGACAATCGCTTCACGCTCGACCACCGAATCATGAAATTCTGCATCGACGAAGCCTTCCTGCTGCAGCTGCTGACACAGCTCGGCGAACAGCGTTTGCTGATCTATCGGCTTATCGATCACCCGGAAATGGGCGGCATCGAAGTATTTATTCAACATCCACGGACGGGTGCGATCCACCAGCACCAGCTTGCCAATCTGATCTAACTGGTAATCGGTGGGGAAC
>NZ_JASOPB010000058.1:0-308 GCF_030218125.1 Haemophilus sp. UMB1048 | reverse complement strand
ATACGCCATATATTGATCAGATGGAGGGCTTCAGTGTGGATGGCGTGACAACGAAAGTGCGTATTGACGCCGGTGTCGCGCCAGTTGATCACCGCGGTCTGGTGAAATGTACGGCGTAAACGTCGCAGACAACAACTCTGATGGCCCGTAAGGGCTTTTTTTGTACCTGAAATCAGCCCCTGTACGGGGCTGTGCGGAGACAGTTATGGCAAAGAATTTTGTAGAAGAAGGAAAAACGGTGGCGATTGTTGCCAGTGCAGCCATCAGCAGCGGAGATCTGGTGCAGGTGGGTGATGTTTTTGCGGTGG
>NZ_JASOPB010000057.1:0-311 GCF_030218125.1 Haemophilus sp. UMB1048 | reverse complement strand
AACCTTCGTTGAGACGCTGGATGCAGTTGAGGTGGCGAAAACCTCCGGCATGCCGCTGGCGCCGGTAATGATTTATGGTGATGACGTCACCCACGTCCTGACCGAAGAGGGTATCGCCTACCTGTACCGTGCGGAGAGCCTTGAAGAGCGCCGGGCGATGGTCGCCGCGGTGGCCGGGATCACCGATATTGGCCTCGGGGTGGACGCCAAACGCGTCGCCGCGCTGCGCCAGAGCGGCAAAGTGGTGTACCCGGAAGATATCGGCATTCGTCGCAGCGATGCCACCCGCTCGCTACTGGCCGCCGGCAGCG
>NZ_JASOPB010000056.1:0-311 GCF_030218125.1 Haemophilus sp. UMB1048 | reverse complement strand
ACTGTTGGTGAATTCTTGAAGGAAAAGGGAGCTAAGTTAGTTGCTTTCCAACGTTATGAAGTTGGCGAAGGTATTGAAAAGAAGCAAGAAGACTTTGCTGCTGAAGTACGTGAACAAATGAAGTAATTATTTACTTAAAAGGGAGTAACGCTAAAGCGCTGCTCCCTTTTTTTCTGTATAATATATTACAGTGATTTTATGGTAAAATGATAAAAGCATATGAGGAGGTAAATTTATGAGTCAAATTAAGTACAAACGTATCATTTTAAAAGTTTCAGGAGAAGCTCTTGCTGGTGAAAAAGGTACTGGTA
>NZ_JASOPB010000055.1:0-311 GCF_030218125.1 Haemophilus sp. UMB1048 | reverse complement strand
GAGCTTGCTGAAGATTTAGCAGATTTATCTGCTTCAGTTGCAGAAGATGCTGCAGATTTAGCTGACTTATCTGCTTCAGTTGCAGAAGATGCTGCTGATTGCGCTGATTTATCTGCTTCGGTTGCAGAAGATGCTGCAGATTTAGCTGACTTATCTGCTTCAGTTGCAGAAGATGCTGAAGATTGCGCCGATTTATCTGCTTCGGTTGCAGAGCTTGCTGAAGACTTCGCAGACTTATCTGCTTCGGTTGCAGAAGATGCTGATGACTTCGCTGATTTATCTGCTTCTACTGCAGAGCTTGCAGAAGACTT
>NZ_JASOPB010000054.1:0-311 GCF_030218125.1 Haemophilus sp. UMB1048 | reverse complement strand
GACTTTTTCTTATCCTTTAAAGGACTTGAAAGTCTCTTCAGTTTTTCAGCTTGTTTCCTGGTTGTTAAAGAACAGAAGATAATAAAGTTATCTTTATTTGGCGTCCCCACGGGGATTCGAACCCCGGTTACCGCCGTGAAAGGGCGATGTCCTAGGCCTCTAGACGATGGGGACAACAAATAAAGATACTCTATCTTACATTTTGCTTACGCACTTTTCTCTCTTCATTCATTTTCTACAATATATCAATCAATCTGTGTGGACACTTATTGTCTCTCGTTTTTGGTAAGGAGGTGATCCAACCGCAGGTT
>NZ_JASOPB010000053.1:0-313 GCF_030218125.1 Haemophilus sp. UMB1048 | reverse complement strand
ACCGCCTGCAGAACCGCCATTTGCAACAGTCTGATTTGCCGAAGCATAACCCGCTTGTTGCAAAGCGCGCGTAATGTCTACAAAATCTTCAAACGTGTGTTTTTTGTTGCGACGCCTACCATTCTCATACCACGCACGACCCATTTCTCCACCGCCTCGCACATGCACTTGTACGAACAGCACTCCTCTATCCAGCATGCTTAGGCGCGCCACAGAAAAATACGGATCGCTGCTAATCTCGTACGCTCCGTAAGCGGTTATAAACATTGCGTTCGTTTTTGCAACAGCGTCTTTTTTCCACACTAGCGAAACT
>NZ_JASOPB010000052.1:0-315 GCF_030218125.1 Haemophilus sp. UMB1048 | reverse complement strand
CCCAGGTCGCCGTTGTTCAGCACTTTACAGATAACTTTGTTACCTTCAATGGCGGTAACTTCCATACCGATCAGACCGTCGTCAACCAGTACGGTGTTGCCAGCAGACAGGTCAGTAGTGAAACCTTCATACGTTACCGCAACCATTTCGCTGTTGCCGATAACAGATTTATCAGTAGTGAAAGTAAAGGTCTGACCCGCTTTCAGAGAAACGTCGTTACCGCCTTCCAGTTTCATGGTGCGGATTTCTGGACCTTTGGTATCAAGCAGGATAGCGGCGGATTTACCAGTTTTGCTCATCACGTTGCGCAGATTC
>NZ_JASOPB010000051.1:0-320 GCF_030218125.1 Haemophilus sp. UMB1048 | reverse complement strand
CTCTCAAGACGCGTTACAAGTTTCTGTAAATGAGTCGCGGTAAATGTTCCACCGTAGATTTCGTCCAGGTAATCCGTAATTTTCTGTTTCATGTTGCCTTTCCGTGGTAGCGGTCCCATGAAACGAGAGACTACTCCGCATAAAATAAACTGTCAATTGAGCTCAAGGGGTTTAGTCACGCAGGAAATCTTTTTTTACCTGGGAAAAAGCGTATTTGTGAGCTAACGCAAATAATCTATGGGGATGTAAATAGGGTGTGACAGAAAAAACGGCGCATAAGCGCCGCTCATGGTGAATTCTTTTAACCTTTGACCTTCGGC
>NZ_JASOPB010000050.1:0-321 GCF_030218125.1 Haemophilus sp. UMB1048 | reverse complement strand
TTGCCGCCTGCTGCTTGAGGCGCGCAAAGGAGGCGGCGTGATCCGGATTCGCCAGATACTTATCCGACATCCAGACCATCATCGGCACGCGGAACTGCTCCGGCGGCGCCATCTTGCGTGGCGTACCGTGCAGGTGTTCACGCTCGTTAATCGACTCCCCGTGGTCGGCGGCATAGAACACAATCGCTTTCTTATCGCGAACCTGATCAATCACGCTGGAAATAAAGTGATCCACATAGGTCACCGAGTTGTCGTATGAGTTGATCATCTGCGCTTTGGTACAGCCGCTATCAACACCAATACATTCCGGCTTCCACTGCG
>NZ_JASOPB010000004.1:0-223907 GCF_030218125.1 Haemophilus sp. UMB1048 | reverse complement strand
GCGTCGTTGTGTGGGGCGTATTATAGGCATTTCAGACGCCTTTGCAAGATCTTTTTGTAAAAAAATGTAAATTTTTTATTGGTTGAAGATCTTTTAATCAAATCGTCTAAAAAACACAATTTTTATGGTGTTTTATTCTACGAATTCAGACTTTCTGCAAATGCCTTTACTTTTCCCCAATCGGTATATTCAATTTCTTTGGTTGAATCCGTTTCGCCACCTGTAATTTTCATAATCAATTGGATCATGACACGATCAATCCATTTATAGCGTGGATATAGCAATGCCCCTGCAAACACGCCGACTTTTGCCGGAGTCCATTTTATGCGCTGAAGGAACTTACGAACATAGACATTTCCCTCTGGCGTATCTTTCCCTTCTTTTCTCGCGGTTAAACCTACACCAAAAAAGACCGCACTTTTTGCATTCAACAATTCGTGATGGCGTTCTACAAAACGATATACCTGTTTATTAAAGTGACCATAACGAACGGATGCCCCAATAATCACGCGATCAAAAAGTTTAAGATCCTGCTCCTCCATTAACGGTGAAACCATCACTTCTCCTTCAAGATACTGAGCCATAAATTCAGCAATCTTTTTAGTTTGTCCATCACGGCTTGAATATAAAATTAATGTTTTCATTATGCCTTCCAAAACGCCGGTGTGAAGAGCGCCAATAATGTGAAAATTTCTAAACGACCGCATACCATCGCAATGGTGAGTACCCATTTAGCACTATCTGGCATCGCCGTCATATTACTGCTTACTGAACCTAATCCTGGTCCAAGGTTATTAATACTTGCTAATACTGCATTAAAGGCGTCAAAAGGTTCGACACCACATGCAATCACACTTAATAAACAAATAGTGAATACCAATAGATACGCTGAGAAAAATGCCCAAATACTCCCAATCACTCGTTCATCAAGGACATTTTGACCCCATTTAATTGGATACACTAAATTAGGGTGTACAAATCGTTTCAGTTCTCTTGCACCTTGAAGATATAACACTAAAATCCGCGCAACCCGCAAACCGCCACCGACTGAGCCTGCACAACCACCAATAAAAGAGGCAATAATTAATAACATCGGCACAAAAGAAGGCCACTCAGCAAAATTCGATGTGGTGTAGCCTGTTGTGGTTGAAATTGATACGGCTTGGAATACGACTTGCTCAAAATCTTGCCATGAGGAATCAAAATATTGATGGCTTATCATCACCAATGTACAAACCACGATAAGCAAAATTTGAATACTCATAAAGAATCGGAATTCTGGATCTTTTGTATAAATCTTCAAAATATTTTCTCGTCCTAAAGTCGAAAATGCTCTGAAGTGCAATGCGAAGTTACAAGCCGAAATCCACAAGAAAATAACCGTGATAAAATTAATCGCCGAGCTATTAAAATAGCCGATACTGGCATCATGCGTAGAAAAGCCGCCAATGGATACCGTCGAGAAACTATGTGTAAGTGCATCAAACGGTGTCATACCTGCTAGCCAATAAGCCAAGGTACAAGACATGGTTAAAAAGAAATAAACAAACCACAATGCCTTTGCCGTTTCTGCTATCCGCGGCTGAATTTTCTGATCTTTCATTGGACCAGACATTTCAGCTCGGTATAACTGCATTCCGCCAATACCCAATAAAGGAATAATTGCAATCGCAAGTACGATGATCCCCATGCCGCCTAACCATTGTAAAAATTGACGGTAAAACAGAATGGCTTTCGGTAAATTATCTAACCCAGTCATGACTGTGGCGCCCGTGGTTGTTAACCCGGAAAACGCCTCAAATACGGCAGAAGCCACCGTTAAATGAGGTGCATCAAATAATAACAATGGTAAGGTTGCTAACCCGCCAAGAACGAACCAAAATGCCACCACAATTAAAAAACCATCACGAGACCGTAATTCTTGTTTGTGGTGATGACAAGGCCACCAAAGCAACATGCCCACGGTTAAGCTTAATGCAAAAGCTTGCATAAACGCTTTACCGCCGCCATCGCCATAAATAAGCGCCACAAAGGCTGGAATCAGCATCGTGCCGGAAAAGCACATGATCAAAATGCCGATAATCCGAATAATGGATAAAATATGCACAATATCTCGCTTAATTCATTTCTTCTAATTTCAACGTTCCTGCCGAACGCTCAATTAATGCTTGTTCAAAAGGTTTAATTTGATCTTCACTAATGCCTAACTGCAATGTAATCTGCACTTGAAAATCTTGCTGATAAATTTCAATTTGATGTTGTTCACATAAAATTTGGATCCAATTTAATTGTGCATAATCACAATGAACTTGGAATAACTGACGTTCAACTTTTCGTTCAGTTTCTAATAATTTTAAAGCTTGCTGAACACCATTTCCATAAGCACGAACTAAACCGCCCGAGCCTAATAAAATGCCCCCATAATAACGAACAACAACAGCACTGATTTCACCAACTTGGCTACCTTGCAAAGCCGATAGCATCGGTTTCCCTGCAGTGCCTGCTGGTTCACCGTCATCAGAAAAGCCTAATTGCTGCGAATCCGTTGGCTTGCCTGCCACTGCTGCCCAACAATGATGGCGGGCATTAGGGTGCTGTGCTTTAATTTCTGCCCAAAAAGCTTTGGCTTGTTCAAGTCCTTCCGTATGTTGCAAATACGTGATAAATCGACTTTTCTTAATTTCTTCTTCAAAAACGACCGCACTTTTGGGGATAAGGTATTCAGCCATGAAATAATTGTTCAAATGAATTTGTTGCGTAGTTTATCATTGATAGCGGATTTATCGAAATTTCCCCATAATTATTGTATGATGTAGCTCAATTTCAATAAAACTGATGAATAACAATGACTGAAATTACTGTCGATAAAACCCTTGATACCGTTGGTTTACGTTGTCCTGAACCCGTGATGCTCGTGAGAAAAAACATTCGCCACATGAATGAAGGTGAAGTGCTGCTTATTTTGGCGGACGATCCTGCCACGACTCGCGATATTCCCAGTTTCTGCCAATTTATGGAACATACTCTTTTAGCGAGTGAAACCCAAGATGCACCTTTTAAATACTGGGTGAAAAAAGGCCAATAAAAATGCGGCCATTATTGACCGCACTTTGATTACTCTTCTACTGGTATTGTGTATGGTGCTATATATCCGAAGTCATAATACTTCTGTTTTACAAAATCTGGCATTAATAAATTTCCAAGTTGTAGCTGCCCCCACGATATCACTAAATCTTGCTCGCCCTCGGCATACGAAGCAATTTCATACTCGTCATAAATAAAATGAATACCATCGTGTGCAAGATAGAAATTCTTAGAAACATCAAAATCTGTTTTTTTCGTAAACGCATCTTCATCTTTTATGCGACCAGAGTCTGTATAAAACCTCCATAATAATTCTTTAACTTCAGGGAGCTTTTTCTGATCAATAATATCGGAAAGCGTTAGAACTTTATGTGTTGTCATATCTACAGTTAAATATACGTTACCACCTACACCGTGTGGTCCTCCAGTATAGCTATAATACCTCACTGCAAAAGTCGCTAATTTTTCTTTTTGACCAACAAATACCATCCAAGCATGACGAGCGAAACCTAGCTCAGGTTCCTTTTCTAAAGATGCTTTTACATCATTCCAAATTGTTTTGTATTTACTTAGCATCTGATCTCGTGTTTTAGGTGCATTTTCTCCAAATTCATTTTTAACCAATTCAGTCCATAACAGTTCGTCTAACCAATCTATATTCGTTTTTAATCCCAATACACTAATATCAATTTCTACCTCATCACGCTCAAACCAACGTTCTTGCGCTTGGGTATATTTAATTTTTTCTACTTTTTCAAAAATGGGGTCTTTTTCCGCAAAAATAGCAGGAATAACCTTCTCCGCCTTTTCTTTTTCAGCTTTTAATTGTGTATTTTCTGCCGTTAGTTGTGCAATTGTCTGTGTTTGTTGCTCAATGGTTGCTTTCGCTTCTTTATCTTCGCAACCTGTTACAGTAAAAAGTGCAGTTAAAATTAAGGCTGAAATGAATGTCTTTTTCATGTTTTATCCTATAAATCGAATGTATCTTTATCACGTAGAATGTGATCATTGCCTTTGCGGCGTAAAAAACCGGTACGGTCAAAATATTCCATTAATTGCACTGTCAGTTTTCGACCAAAGTTCAGTTTATCACGTAATTCATTTACGGCAACTTTACCTTCTTCGCCTGCCATTTGCTTAATTAAGCGAGCATAAGCATAAATATGACTGAAATTACTGTCAATAAAACCCTTGATACCGTTGGTTTATGTTGTCCTGAACCTGTAATGCTCGTGAGAAAAAACATTCGCCACATGAATGAAGGTGAAGTGCTGCTTATTTTGGCGGACGATCCCGCCACGACTCGCGATATTCCCAGCTTCTGCCAATTTATGGAACATACTCTTTTAGCGAGTGAAACCCAAGATGCACCTTTTAAATACTGGGTGAAAAAAGGCCAATAAAAATGCGGCCAATATTGACCGCACTTTGTTATTCTGCCGTATTACTCGAAACGGGATAATACTGTTTCTGAAGAAATTCAGGCTTCAATAACGCAGAGGCATTCCACCACTCAATCACCAGCTCCTGTGGCCCTTCTGAATAAGACGCAATTTCATACACATTATACACAAAATGAATCCCATCATGATCTAAATAGAAATTATCGGTCACTTCAAAAGCATCTTTTGATGTAAATACTTCCTCATCTTTTACCTCGCCATATCGAGTGTAACGTTCCCAAAGTAATTCTTTTAATTTGGTTTGTTGGTTTGGTTTAAAAACATCATCAAATGAAAGTTGTTTTTTCGTTTCTAAATCAATATTAAGATAGTAATAACCACCAACCCCATGAACCCCACCTTCATAGCTGTAATAGTTTACAAGAAATACTGCAAGCTTACCCCTTTGGTGACTAAATGCTAAATCTAAGGTTTCATCAACACCACTTATCGGGAATTCCAACATCTCTTTTTTAGCTTCATCATATGCTTTCTGGTAATCTGCAATAAGCTGCTCGCGGCTTCTTGGTTTGCCATCAGCATTTTTTGAAATTTCTTCTAAAAGTAGTTTATCTAACCACTCAATATTCGTTTTTAGTGTAGAAACGCTGTAATGAATCTTACCTTCAACAGGCGCATATTCATCTTCTTTGACCGGTTTAGGATATTTGATAGTCTCCTCTTTATCAAAAATCACATCATTTTGAGCAATTATTGCAGGGATAATTTTCTCAGCCTTTTCTTTTTCAGCTCTTAATTGCGTATTTTCTTCCGTCAGTTGTGCAATTGTCTGCGTTTGTTGCGCAATGGTTGCCTTCGCTTCTTTATCTTCACAACCTGTTACAGTAAAAAGTGCGGTTAAAATTAAGGCTGAAATGAATGTCTTTTTCATGTTTTATCCTATAAATCGAATGTATCTTTATCACGTAGAATGTGATCATTGCCTTTGCGGCGTAAAAAGCCGGTACGGTCAAAATATTCCATTAATTGCACGGTCAGTTTTCGACCAAAGTTCAGTTTATCACGTAATTCATTTACGGCAACTTTACCTTCTTCGCCTGCCATTTGCTTAATTAAGCGAGCATAAGCATAAATGCTTTCAGTCAGGAAAAAACGGTCTTTTACAATTGGCGTAAGATAGCCCAATTTACCTGCTTTATACATAAAATTACGCATCACACTTTCATCTTGCGCCAGGGCTGTTGCCATATCACGCACCCAAATCGCTTGACCATGTGCTTTTTCAAATTCAACTAACACCGCTTGCCATAAACTTTGCTCTTCGGCTGAAAATTGAATTTTATGTGAAGGCAAATGTAACCAACCACGAGTCTGCTGCAATTGGCCTTCATCAAGCATTTCTTCAATAAAATGATAAATCAGATTTTCCGGTTGGTTTAGTGTCGCAATACGGTATAAGCGGGCCTTACTCAAACCTAGCTGATCATTATGTTGCTCATGATAGGTAGCAAGTGCGGTCAAAATTTGCTGCGTTTTTTCACGTTGATAATCGCGATTAAAACACCAATTTTGAAAACGGATATCGCCGTTCTCGGCCAATGCTTCAGCCAATTGATTTTCGGTTAGTTGCTCACTCCACATTAAAGCTTGAGCTGAAATCGCTTCTTTTTGTAAGGTCAATCCGATACGTTGTGTGGCGGTTTGAGCCTGATTAAGTTTAGCCAAGAACGCTAGACGAGCTTCTGTGCGCTTATAACGTTTTGGTGAATGAATTTCGAGTACCTTGGCACCACCAATTAACGCTTTCGCATCACCACTACGTAAAATTAATTTATCCCCGAAAGCTAAAAATAATGGTTGTTCTAAAATTACCTCCGCCAAAGTGCGGTCATTTTTCATTGCATTTTTGCTTTCAAGCAAGGTGAGCTTACCCGTCGTACGGCTTGCCGCATGATAAATGTGTACAGGCTGACTGTCTTTCAAATTCACTTCAGGTGTAATTTCAATGGTAATACGATCGGTTGGCTCAAGTGGTTCTGAGGCTAACAACCAATCGCCGCGCTGCATTGGAGTACGATCTAAATCAACGTTTAAATTGAGCGCTAAACGCTGACCTGCGACACCTTTCTCACTTGGTGTGTTTTGAGCATGGATATTTTTAACGCGAACCTTTTGTCCCGTAGAAAGGAAGAGTTCATCATCAATGGCCACCGTTCCCGCAAATGCTGTCCCGGTTACCACTGTCCCCGCCCCTTTCACACTAAAAACACGGTCGATGGCATAACGGAATGGTTTATCCACTTCAGCTAATTCAGGTAAATTGGCTAAATAATCGCGTAACGCATCAATACCTAAGCCTGTTTGTGCCGATGTAATAAAATAATGAGATTCAGCTAAGAATGGATAATCCGTCTGAATTTGTGTTTTTAGTGTTTCAATTTGATCATCTGTTGCTCGGTCAGCCTTGGTAATCACCACCATGATTTCAGTAAATTGAAGCTGACGTAAAATCGCTAAGTGTTCTTTAGTTTGTGCGGCAATCCCTTCATCTGCAGCGACAATGAGCATGGCATAATGCACGCCACCAAGCCCCGCCAACATATTGGCGAGAAACTTTTCATGGCCAGGCACATCAATAAACCCGAGTACTTTCTCTTTTAAAGGCAAATAGGCATACCCCAAATCAATGGTCATGCCACGTTTTTTTTCTTCCGGTAAATGGGCGGTATTCGTGCCTGTCAGCGCTTGCAAAAGGGCTGTTTTACCATGATCGACGTGTCCTGATGTTACTATGATCATAATTTTTCCACCGTATCTAATAGTGCCTTAAAGTCGGCCACGCTACGTAAATCTAACCAGATTTTTCCTTTCTCAACTCGGCCGATTATCGGTTGTTCTAATTGCTTAAATGTAGTCAAAAGTGCGGTCAATTTTGTCTCTGTTTTTTCGGCAATCGTCACCGCAAGAGAAGGAATCGTCGCCATCGGTTGAGAACCACTACCAATTTGAGCAAAGCTTTCTTCAATCTCAACCTGGTAATCTTTTAAACGATTTGCTAAACAGGCTTTAAGTTGTTCAGCTTTTTCTTTTAATACATCCATTGATTGGGTAAGCAAATGCAAAGTTGGCAACGTCTCAGTAAGTTTTTCAGGTTGGAGATAAAGACGTAATGTTGCCTCAAGCCCGGCTAAAATCACTTTATCACAACGCAATACGCGCTTTAATGGGTGAGCTTGTAACTGAGCTATCCACTCTTTTTTACCGACGATAATACCAGCTTGTGTTCCACCCAATAATTTATCACCCGAGAATGACACCAAGTTTACGCCCTGTGCGACTTTTTCTTGCACCGTTGGCTCATTCGGTAAATCATATTGGCTTAGATCAATCAATGCCCCACTACCAAGATCCGTTATAACAGGAATATCAAATTCTCGTCCAAGATCAACCAACTCTTGTTCTGAAACCGAAGCGGTAAATCCACTAATATGATAGTTACTGCAATGTACTTTCATTAAGAAAGCGGTATTTTCATTGATTGCTTGACGATAATCTTTCAAATGTGTGCGGTTTGTTGTCCCCACTTCAATAAGTTTACAGCCTGCTTGAGCCATAATATCTGGAATGCGAAATGCTCCGCCAATTTCAATCAATTCCCCGCGAGAAATAATGACTTCTTTATCTTTTGCAAAGGTTGCCAACATCAAGAGTACGGCTGCAGCATTATTGTTAACGATACAAGCAGCTTCTGCACCTGTGAGTTGTGCAAGTAGTTCACTAATATAATTATCCCGATGACTGCGTTTGCCTTCTTCCAAATCATATTCTAACGCAACATTACCTTTCATCGCATGAAGTGCCGCTTGTTGTGCACTTTCAGCCCATAATGCTCGCCCTAAATTTGTATGTAATACCGTACCCGTTAAATTATGAACTGATTTAATTTGTACATGATTTTGTTGAACCAAGCGATGTTGTAAATGATGTAATGTACTTAGGTGATCGGCAAAAAAGTGCGGTAAGTTTTGATGTTGTTTGATAAACTCGCGCCCTTCAGACAATAATTGGCGCAATTCACGCACGACAGCTGAATGACCAAATTCAGTTAAAAGCATTTCACCTTCTGGTGTTTTTAAAAATTTATCTACCGAAGGAAGTTGTTGAAAAAGTGCGGTCATTTTTAATTCCTATTTCAAAATGGCGTTGAATTATAAACTAATTTACGCTAAAGTAACCGCAATTTCAATAACGGAAGGTCGTCATCTCCGGTGAGGTGGCAGGACTTCAAATCCTGTTGGGGACGCCAGCGTTCCCGGGTGGGTTCAACTCCCATGACCTTCCGCCACGTTTTTCCTCTAACAAATATTTCTCTCTTCCTAACATTCACTTTTTTAATTTGAATTTTCATTATAATTTTGCGGAATTTTAGGCAAACAAAAAGGCGCATCTTTCGATACGCCTTCTTAATCTAACTTGTTACAGTTAATACATCAATTATTTGATGATTTTCGCAACAACACCAGCACCTACTGTACGGCCACCTTCACGGATTGCGAAACGTAAACCTTGGTCCATCGCGATTGGGTGGATTAAGCTTACTGTCATTTTGATGTTATCACCAGGCATTACCATTTCCACGCCTTCTGGTAACTCGATTGTACCAGTTACGTCAGTTGTACGGAAATAGAACTGTGGACGGTAACCTTTGAAGAATGGAGTGTGACGACCACCTTCATCTTTTGATAATACGTAAACTTCTGATTCGAAATCAGTGTGTGGAGTGATTGAACCTGGTTTCGCTAATACTTGACCACGTTCGATTTCTTCACGTTTGGTACCACGTAATAATGCACCAATGTTCTCACCTGCACGACCTTCGTCAAGTAATTTACGGAACATTTCAACACCAGTTACTGTTGTTTTTGTAGTTGGTTTGATACCAACGATTTCAACTTCATCACCAGTACGGATGATACCACGCTCAACACGACCTGTTACTACTGTACCACGACCTGAAATTGAGAACACGTCTTCAATTGGAAGAAGGAACGGTTGGTCAATTGCACGCTCTGGCTCAGGAATGTAAGTATCTAAGTGGTTTGCTAACTCAAGGATTTTTTCTTCCCATTCTGCAACGCCGTTTAATGCTTGTAATGCAGAACCACGTACGATTGGAGTATCGTCACCTGGGAAGTCATATTGAGAAAGAAGTTCACGAACTTCCATTTCTACTAATTCTAATAACTCTTCGTCATCTACCATGTCGCATTTGTTTAAGAATACGATGATGTAAGGTACACCTACTTGACGACCTAATAAGATGTGCTCACGAGTTTGTGGCATTGGACCATCTGTCGCTGCTACTACTAAGATTGCACCGTCCATTTGCGCCGCACCGGTAATCATGTTTTTAACATAGTCCGCGTGTCCTGGGCAGTCAACGTGTGCGTAGTGGCGAGTTGGAGTATCGTATTCAACGTGTGAAGTGTTGATGGTGATACCACGCGCTTTTTCTTCTGGCGCGTTATCGATTTGGTCGAATGCACGAGCTGCACCACCGTAGTGTTTTGCTAATACGGTTGTGATTGCTGCTGTTAAAGTTGTTTTACCGTGGTCAACGTGGCCGATTGTACCCACGTTTACGTGCGGTTTTGTACGTTCAAATTTTTCTTTAGACATTTGTTTAGTTTCCTAGAAAATGCTCTATAAGCCATTCGACTTATAGAGCGGATTGTTACAAAAAAATTATTTTTTACGCGCTTCAATTACTGCAGCAGCAACACTTGTTGGCGCTTCAGCATATTTTAACGGTTCCATTGAGTATGATGCACGACCTTGAGTTTGTGAACGTAAGTCTGTTGCATAACCGAACATCTCAGAAAGTGGAACTTCTGCATCGATTTTAACAACGAATTCGTTCGCTTCTTGACCGTTAACCATAGCACGACGACGGCTTAAGTCACCGATTACATCACCAACATACTCAGGTGGAGTTTCTACTTCAACTTTCATGATTGGCTCAAGTAGAACTGGGTTTGCTTTAGCAAACGCTGCTTTAAATGCTAAAGAAGCGGCTAATTTAAACGCTAATTCAGATGAGTCAACATCATGGTATGAACCGAAGTGTAAACGTACACCAAGATCTACTACTGGGTAACCCGCTAACGGACCAGATTTAAGTTGTTCTTGGATACCTTTATCAACCGCAGGAATGTATTCACCAGGGATTACACCACCTTTGATTTCGTTTACAAATTCATAACCAGGACCTTCTGGATCTAATGGATATAAGTCGATAACAACGTGACCATATTGACCGCGACCACCAGATTGTTTTGCGTGTTTACCTTCCACATCGTTAACACGAGTGCGGATAGTTTCACGGTAAGATACTTGTGGTTTACCGATGTTAGCTTCCACTTTGAACTCACGTTTCATACGGTCAACGATGATATCTAAGTGTAACTCACCCATACCAGAAATAATGGTTTCACCAGATTCTTCATCAGTGTGAACACGGAATGAAGGGTCTTCTTGAGCAAGACGACCTAATGCAAGACCCATTTTTTCTTGGTCAGCTTTTGTTTTAGGTTCTACTGCTACAGAGATTACTGGCTCTGGGAATTCCATACGCTCGAGGATGATTGGTGCATCGATAGCACATAATGTATCACCCGTAGTTACATCTTTTAAGCCGATTGCTGCAGCGATATCGCCCGCACGAACTTCTTTGATTTCTTCACGTTTGTTAGCGTGCATCTGTACGATACGACCAAAACGTTCACGTTTTTGACGTACTGAGTTTAATACTGTATCACCAGAATTAATTACACCTGAGTACACACGGAAGAAGGTTAAGTTACCTACGAATGGGTCAGTTGCAATTTTGAATGCTAATGAAGAGAACGGTTCATCATCGCTTGCTTTACGCTCACCTTGAGTTTCATCTGGGTTGATACCTTTAATTGCAGGGATATCAGTTGGTGCTGGTAAGTATTCAACAACTGCGTCAAGCATTGCTTGAACACCTTTATTTTTGAACGCAGAACCACAAGTTACCAAGATGATTTCATTTGCTAATACACGTTGACGAAGACCAGCTTTGATTTCTTCTTCAGTTAACTCTTCACCGCCAAGGTATTTTTCCATTAATTCTTCAGTTGCTTCAGCTGCTGCATCCACAAGGTTTTGACGCCATTCTTCACAAGCGGCTTGCATGTCAGCAGGTACATCTTCATAAGTGAACGTCATACCTTGGTCAGCTTCGTTCCAGTTGATCGCTTTCATTTTAATCAAATCAACAACACCAGTGAAGTTTTCTTCTGCACCGATTGGAAGTTGAAGAGGAACAGCGTTCGCACCTAAACGAGTTTTAAGTTGATCAACAACACGTAAGAAGTTAGCACCAGTACGGTCCATTTTGTTTACGAACGCAATACGTGGAACTTGATATTTGTTAGCTTGACGCCATACAGTTTCAGACTGAGGTTGAACACCACCAACCGCACAGTAAACCATTACCGCACCATCAAGAACACGCATAGAACGTTCTACTTCAACAGTAAAGTCTACGTGTCCCGGGGTATCGATAACGTTGATACGGTGTTGTGGGAACTGTTGTGACATACCAGACCAGAATGCGGTAGTTGCCGCAGAGGTAATGGTAATACCACGCTCTTGTTCCTGTTCCATCCAGTCCATTGTTGCTGCACCATCGTGTACTTCACCAATTTTGTGACTTACACCGGTGTAGAATAAGATACGTTCAGTGGTAGTAGTTTTACCAGCATCAATGTGCGCACTAATACCGATATTACGATATCTTTCAATAGGGGTTGTACGAGCCATTATTATAACCTTGTTAAGTTTAATATCTGTTTATATAAGGGTAAGGCTTCATCGAGGATGAAGCCCTTAAATTTTAAAAGCGTATTACCAACGGAAGTGAGCAAATGCTTTGTTAGCTTCAGCCATACGGTGAACATCTTCACGTTTTTTCACTGCTGCGCCTTTGTTATCTGATGCATCAGATAATTCATTTGCAAGACGTAAAGCCATTGATTTATCACCGCGTTTACGTGCAGCTTCAACGATCCAACGCATACCTAATGCGTTACGACGAACTGGACGTACTTCAACTGGCACTTGGTAAGTAGAACCACCAACACGACGAGATTTAACCTCAACAGTTGGGCGAACGTTTTCAAGTGCAATTTCAAATGCTTCTAAAGGTTCTTTACCTGTGCGTTCTGCAAGTTTGTCTAACGCACCGTAAACGATGGTTTCAGCAACGGATTTTTTACCGTCTACCATTAATACATTAATAAATTTTGCAAGTAACTCTGAACCGAACTTCGGATCTGGAAGAATCTTGCGTGGTTCAACACTACGACGACGTGGCATTGCGAATTTCTCCGTATATTTAATCTTCAGGATATCCAAAACTCTATAAAAATTAACCGCACTTTAAAGTGAGCTAATGTGATACTGGAGTTTCTGATTTAAATTTTTACTAATTTAGACGTTTGGCCTTACTTAACGGAGATCCATTAAGCTTTAGGACGTTTAACGCCGTATTTAGAACGACCTTGTTTACGATCTTTAACGCCTGCACAATCTAATGCGCCGCGTACAGTGTGGTAACGAACACCTGGTAAGTCTTTAACACGACCACCACGGATAAGCACAACACTGTGCTCTTGAAGGTTGTGACCTTCGCCGCCGATGTAAGAAGTTACTTCAAAGCCATTAGTTAAACGAATACGACATACTTTACGTAATGCTGAGTTCGGTTTTTTAGGTGTAGTTGTGTATACACGAGTGCACACACCACGTTTCTGCGGGCAAGCCTCTAATGCAGGAACGTTACTTTTTACAACCTTTTTCACACGCGGTTTGCGTACTAGCTGGTTGATAGTTGCCATTAAAAAAGCTCCAGTTTAAATGTTATTCATAATAGAATGTTTGTTACAAAATCTATCTCTCCATCCAATAGACAGAAGAAATAGACGCTGAATTTTAAAGAGTTCATGGAAAAATGTCAAGCATTGCATTCTTTGCGCTTAACAGCCTCCTTCATTAGATATCGTTAAGGCTTGAGGATTAAAAATCAATCCACTTGTTTTTGCTTAGAGTCTGTTATTTTATTAAAGTACTTCCATAGTTGTTCCGCATTCGTACTAATTTTTTCAAAGCCTGCTGGTAGTTCATAAGTTTGAGTTTGTGGATTAAATAAAATGACTACCTTACCTTTCTTATTACCTATGCTCTTTATATCCCATTCTTCTGACCCACTCTGAGCCTTATCATTAAGCTTATATTTCACAAGCTTATAATTCAATTCGATCGGATAAAATGCCTCTGTTGGCTTTAGGCTTGAATTAATTTTAGGCTCGCATTCAACGCCGAGAGGCCCAAAACGCCACTCTTCATAATGACACCCAACCACCATTTTCATTTTATTACCTACGGGGTAAATCCAACTAATATCACCTTTCTCACCGCCACTCCCTCCATCACGGCCGTCTAATTGAAAACCCAGTGTATCCTTTCCTAGCTTAACGACCGATGCTTTACCAAGAAGCTCTATATTTTTATTTTTAAATAATGGTTTTTGCTCAAAGTTTTCAGAATTCATATATTCCTGATTTTCTAAAACCCATTCATCTAATGACTTTTTGAAAATGTATAAATACAGTTCCTCATTATATCCTGCAGTTCCATAATTCAGTGCAAAATAACGCTTTTCTCCTTCACTGGTTTGAATATCTTTTAAATCATAATCAATAAAAAAATCATCATCTTCCCAAGATTTACTCCATTTATCGTATACAGCTCTCGGATAAACTTTTTTGAGGATATGCTTACCAAATTCTTCATTACTTAAATTAGTAGAAATTTGATTAAATTGACTACTCGAACTGGTGGAATTTGCTATAGATGCTTGTACTTCAGTACAAGTTAGGAAACAGCTAAACATAGAGATAAATAGCATTTTTTTCATAATAGAATCCTTATAATTATTGATCTAAGTGTAGTGAATTCCGACTTAACTTAAGAAATTTTCTATAATTATATGATTTTAAAATAATTTATTCCATCACATCTTTAGATTTAATACATTTTCTTCAAGATATTTAATTCATTTAGTTTTACCTCTCTTTTTCCAAATCAATTGCCTGTCAGTGGCTAGGGTTTTATAATTTCAAACAGAATTATTTTGTTGGCAATCATTATGTTACGTTCGCTTATCTTTCATTTACGTTATTTCTACCATAAAAAACTTCGACAAACCCATCGTATCTCTCATAAAACCTTAGAATTTATATGTCTACTGATCGGTGCGACATTTGTTGCACTTTTTTCCTTTGGATTTGCGAAACTCGCCGACATGGGACTTGAATTTAATGCCTATTGGTCTGCTAAATACCCTCTCGCCGTTTGGTTCGTCTTGCCACTTGGTCTTGCATTTCTTACCTGGTTTACAGCCAAATACACACCTTATGTCGGTGGTAGCGGCATTCCACAAGTGATTGCATCCATCAATCTTCCTTACAGTGGCTATAAAACAAAACTGGTTGAATTTCGCCAAACTATCTGGAAAATCCCTCTGACTTTCCTTGCTATGGCGATTGGTGCTTCGGTTGGACGTGAAGGGCCTTCCGTTCAAGTGGGTGCGGCTGTCATGCTGGCTTGGGGTAATTTTTGTCGTAAATATAACTTTGCTTTCCGCGGCTTAAGTACGAATGAACTCATCGCAACCGGTGCGGCAGGCGGTCTTGCTGCCGCCTTTAATGCGCCTTTGGCTGGGGTTATTTTTGCCATTGAAGAACTTGGTCGCGGCGTAATGTTACGCTGGGAAAGACGCGTATTGCTCGGTGTATTAGCGGCTGGTTTTATTTTAGTGGCGATTCAAGGCAATAGCCCTTACTTTCCTGTCTATAAAGGTGCGACCTCTATTCCTTATTTATATCTTTGGCTTGCCATTTGTGGCGTCGTCTGCGGTGTACTGGGTGGTATATTTGGGCGACTCCTTGCCAAAGGATTAGCAGGACTTTCTCCAATCAAATGGCGTGATTGGATCCGAAAACACCCTATTTATATTGCCTTATTACTTGGTTTAGTGTTGGCTGCTCTGGGCACCTACAGCGAAGGACAAACCTATGGAACAGGTTATGATGTTGTCGCAAGAGCATTAGAAGGACAGCTCGTTTCGCCTGAAGTGGGGATACTAAAACTCTTCGCAACGGTTACGACTTATTGGAATGGCATCGCGGGCGGAATTTTTACGCCATCTCTCACTACTGGCGCGGGTATCGGCACCATGTTATGGGATATCAGCAACGGCATGGTCGATCAACGCTTTTTGGTCATTTTATGTATGGCAGCCTTTTTAGCTGGTGGCACACAATCGCCGGTGACAGCCAGCGTAGTGGTGATGGAAATGACGGGGGCTCAACCTGTGCTGATTTGGCTCTTGATTTCCAGTATCATTGCCTCCATAATTTCGCGCCAATTTAGTCCGAAACCTTTTTACCACTTTGCGGCTGGACGTTTCCGCCAACGAATGCAGGAACAACAAGCAGAAGATCTTCGCCGTAACGAGATTCAAGAGAAATAAAATATGTCAGAAAACCAACCGCACTTTTATCGTGGCCGCTTTTCCGTTGCGCCGATGTTAGATTGGACGACGCGCCATTGTCGCTATTTTCATCGTCAATTTAGTAAAAATGCGTTGCTTTATACCGAAATGGTCACAGCACCCGCGATTATTCATGCTAAATACGATCATTTAGATTTTAATTTGCAAGAAAACCCAGTTGCCCTACAACTTGGTGGAAGCGATCCCGCACAGCTTAAACATTGTGCCAAATTAGCCGAAGAAAGAGGCTATCATGAAATTAATCTGAATGTCGGCTGCCCTTCCGATCGCGTGCAAAATGGTATGTTTGGTGCTTGTTTGATGGCAAAAGCGGATTTAGTAGCAGAATGTATTGCAGAAATGCAACGTGTCGTGAATATTCCTGTCACCGTGAAAACGCGTATTGGCATTGATGATTTGGATAGCTATGAATTTCTCTGCGACTTTATCGAAAAAGTCCATCATGCAGGCTGCCAAGAATTTATTGTTCATGCTCGAAAAGCTTGGCTTTCAGGATTAAGCCCAAAAGAGAATCGAGAGATTCCCCCTTTGGATTATGATCGTGTTTATCAATTAAAGAAAGATTTCCCACAGTTAACCATTGCTATTAATGGCGGCATTAAAACCATCGAAGAAATGAAACATCATTTACAATTTGTTGATGGCGTGATGGTTGGGCGTGAGGCTTATCAAAATCCGTCATTGTTGGGCTATGTTGATCAAATGCTTTTTGATGCCAATGCGGATATCGTCACACCAAGACAAGCGGTGGAAGCCATGTTCCCTTATATTGAAAAACAACTAAGCCAAGGTGTTTATTTAAATCATATCGTTCGACATATGCTCGGTGCATTCCAAAACTGCAAAGGGGCAAGACAATGGCGACGCTATTTAAGTGAAAATGCCTTTAAGCAAGGCGCAGGAATCGAAGTGGTCGAAACGGCATTAAGCTTTGTGGAAACCAATTAAGCCTAAAACGCAAAGTGCGGTCAGAATTTAAAAGATTTTCTGACCGCACTTTTGTTTTCTGAGTATTTAATTAGCACTGGTATTTTTGACGATATGCCACTAAATCTTCAATTGTTAATACCGCATAACCAAATTTTTTCGCAAATTCGATAATTTCTGCAGCACGAGCCATGGTGCCATCATCATTCGTAATTTCACAAATCACACCTGCCGGTTTAAAACCACTTAAACGTGCTAAATCAACGGACGCTTCAGTATGACCACGACGTGCTAAAACACCACCTTCTGCAGCACGTAATGGAAAAACATGTCCTGGACGGTGAAGATCTGCCGGTTTTGCATGATCTGCAATTGCCGCTTTGATTGTGGTGACGCGATCTTGCGCCGATACACCTGTCGACACACCTTCTGCTGCTTCAATTGTCACGGTAAACGCGGTTTTATTCACGCTATTGTTGTGTTCAACCATTGGTGGCAAATCAAGCTGTTTGCATTGTTCATCGGTAATACATAAACACACGATACCACTGCCATAGCGAATAAGTTTTGCCATTTGTTCTGGCGTAATGGTTTCTGCTGGGAAAATTAAATCGCCTTCATTTTCGCGATCTTCATCATCTAATACTAATACGCCATTACCTTGTTTGAATGCATTCAATGCGTTAATTACCCGTTCTTCGCCGGTCGCACCAAATGCAGATAAAATTGACTGATTCATCGTAATTTCCTTTGTTGTTACGTTAAAATTAACCAGAATCAGGGCTGAGAAATGCAAATAAATAGAACGAAAGTGGGAACCCAATCCGTTTTATTCTCTTTCATCCAGACTATACTGTCGGCTTTGGAATTTCACCAAATCTGCTAACCTTAAAAGTACAAAGCGAAACAATTTTGTAAAACGCAATCAAAATTGACCGCACTTTTAAGTGCTCGTGGGCTGTCACCACCGGTAGGGAATTTCACCCTGCCCTGAGAATGCAGGTCGTAGTATAACGTAAAATGTCACTGTAAAAAATCATTCAATGAAAAATGTTTTTATTTGCACAAAGATTGCATAAAATAGGACTATTCAGCCACCTCGCAGTGGTCATTTAGCGAAGGATACATTATGTCGAACAAACACGATAAAAAAGTGGGTGTAATTTTCGGGAAATTCTACCCTGTTCACACCGGCCATATTAATATGATTTATGAAGCATTCAGTAAAGTGGATGAGCTTCACGTGATTGTCTGTAGCGATACCGAACGCGATTTAAAGCTGTTCTATGATAGTAAAATGAAACGCATGCCGACAGTACAAGATCGCCTTCGCTGGATGCAGCAAATCTTTAAATATCAAAAAAATCAAATTTTCATTCATCACTTAATTGAAGATGGCATTCCAAGTTACCCAAATGGCTGGCAAGCTTGGAGTGACGCGGTAAAAAATCTATTTGAAGAAAAACAATTTACCCCGACAATGGTATTTAGTAGTGAGCCACAAGATAAAGCGCCATATGAAAAATACTTAGGACTCGAAGTTTCTTTAGTGGATCCTGACCGCTCTTTCTTTAATGTATCCGCAACGAAAATTCGTACTACACCTTTCCAATATTGGAAATTCATTCCGAAAGAAGTCCGTCCATTCTTTGCGAAAACCATTGCTATTTTAGGCGGTGAAAGTAGTGGTAAAAGTGTGTTAGTTAGCAAACTGGCTGCTGTATTTAATACCACTTCTGCATGGGAATATGGTCGGGAATATGTCTTCGAAAAATTAGGTGGCGATGAGCAAGCCATGCAATATTCTGACTATCCACAAATGGCATTAGGTCACCAACGCTATATTGATTATGCGGTGCGTCATGCCCATAAAGTAGCGATTATTGATACCGATTTCATTACCACGCAAGCTTTTTGCATTCAATACGAAGGGAAAGCCCATCCATTCCTCGATTCCATGATCAAAGAATACCCATTTGATGTCACCATTTTATTGAAAAACAATACAAAATGGGTGGATGATGGCTTACGTAGTCTAGGCAGCCAAAAACAACGTCAACAATTCCAACAATTATTGAAGAAATTGTTAGATAAATACAAAGTGCCTTACATTGAAATTGAATCGCCAAGTTATTTAGACCGTTATAACCAAGTGAAATCTGTTGTGGAAAAAGTGTTAAATGATGAAGAACTTGAAGGTTTACAGCATACTAAACGCACATTGACCAACGGGAAATAAAATGATTTTATTCGCAGGCGATCCGCACGGAAGTTATGAACATCTTTATCCTTTCGTGCAAGAAAACGACAACGTTGCCCTGATTATTTTAGGCGACTTGCAGCTTTCTTCGCCTGATGAATTAGATAACCTCGCAAAATATTGTGATATTTGGTTTATTCATGGCAATCATGATAGCAAAACCGTTGCCGCATTTGAGGCGATTTGGGGTACACATTGGAAATCGCGTAATTTGCATAATCGTGTTGTTGAAATCCAAGGTCAACGTATTGCTGGCTTAGGTGGCGTATTCCGAGGACAAATCTGGATGCCTCCCAATAAACCGATGTATTTTGACCCTATCCACTATTGCCAATATAGCCCGCAAGAAAAAATTTGGCGTGGCGGTGTACCATTACGTCATCGCACGTCTATTTTCCCTTCTGATATCGAAGCCATTGAAAATGAACAAGCCGATATTCTAATTTGCCATGAAGCGCCTAAACCCCATCCAATGGGATTCCGTGTGATTAATCAACTCGCAGAAAAATTAGGGGTAAGACACGTTTTCCATGGCCATCACCACGATAACATCGAGTACAAGACAAATTTCCCTTATAAAATCACGAATGTCGGTTTTAGAAGTGTCACAGACATACACGGAAATTATTTGTTAAAAACCATTGATGATCGAGAAAAATAACTAAATAAAGCGTTAATTGTTTTTGATAAAAAGAAAAGTTTGAAGAGAGAAGATGGCGCACCCGAAAGGATTCGAACCTTTGACCGCTCGGTTCGTAGCCGAGTACTCTATCCAGCTGAGCTACGGGTGCGTAGTGATGTTTTATTCTTCATGACCATTTTAACTGATAGAGTCGATTTAAAATGGCGCACCCGAGAGGATTCGAACCTCTGACCGCTCGGTTCGTAGCCGAGTACTCTATCCAGCTGAGCTACGGGTGCAGAATAATAAAACTAAAAACAAATGGCGGTGAGAGAGGGATTCGAACCCTCGATGGAGTTTTTGACCCCATACTCCCTTAGCAGGGGAGCGCCTTCAGCCTACTCGGCCATCTCACCACAATCGGTTTGTGTGGCGGTATAATACGTTTTTTTGAAAATAAGTCAAATCATTTTTTGTAAAAGCCGTTTTGGTTGCTTGATTTATCTACATTTTGCATAAATAAAGTGCGGTTGAAAAAACAAACAAATTTCTCACCGCACTTTAATTTTAATCATCTCTAGCCCTTTAAAATGGCTCGTAAACGATCGAGCTGACTCGATGTTTGTTGTTGCTTCTGTTCTACCGTTAATTTTGGCTTATCTTTTTCCCATTGTACATCATCTTGTGGTAATTCTGCCAAGAAACGGCTAGGCTCTGGTCGAATCAACTCGCCAAACTGACGTCGTTCACGACAAAGAGAAAAAGTCAGCGTTTGTTGTGCTCGCGTAATGCCCACATAGGCTAGACGGCGCTCTTCCTCTACATTATCTTCATCAATACTGGTTTGATGAGGCAAAATCCCCTCTTCCATACCGATTAAATACACATGGGGAAACTCTAAGCCTTTGGAGGCATGCAATGTCATTAACTGCACTTGATCACTCTCGTCACCATCTTCGCCTCGCTCCATCATATCGCGCAAGGTTAAACGAGTGACCACTTGATTTAAATTCATCGGCTCATTCACCTCATCGCCTTTGAGCATATCCTCTACCCAGCTAAATAAAGTAGCCACGTTTTTACTTTGCATTTCGGCGGCTTTAGGGCTGGTCGCATATTCATACAAATATTCTTCGTAATGCAAGGAAGAAAGTAAAGAACGCACAGCCGTTTCAGGCTCGGAACGTAAACTTTGATCGTTTAGCTCCACAATCCAACGACCAAATTTTTGCAAGGAATCATAAGCTTTCGGTGTAACACGTTGCATCAGTTCAAACTCAAAAATTGCCTCAAATAAGCTAATATGTTTTTCCTGTGCCAACTCACCTAATTTTTGTAGAGTTGCTGTTCCAATTTCCCGTTTCGGTGTATTCACGATACGTAAAAAGGCTGCATCATCATCTTGATTCACCACCAAACGCAAGTAGGCCATCATGTCCTTAATTTCAGCACGAGAGAAAAAAGACGTTCCACCAGAAATTTTGTACGGAATACGGTTTTGCATCAGCACTTTTTCCAATAGACGAGATTGATGGTTACCGCGATATAAAATCGCATAATCCTTAAATTTGGTTTTACGGCTAAAACGATGAGCGATTAATTCCGCCACAATCCGTTCGGCTTCATGTTCTTCATTTTTCGCTTCAATGACTTGCAGTTTTTCACCTTCACCCAAGTTGGAAAAAAGCTTTTTGTCAAATACGTGCTCGTTGTTATCAATCAAAATGTTGGCACAATGCAAAATACGATGAGTGGAACGATAATTTTGTTCCAATTTGATGACTCGTAAATGCGGAAAATCATCACGTAAGCGCACCATATTTTGTGGACGCGCACCTCGCCAAGAATAAATGGATTGGTCGTCATCCCCCACCACCGTAAAGCAAGCTCTCTCGCCTACTAGCAATTTGATAAGTTCATATTGGCTGGTATTAGTATCTTGATATTCATCCACCAACAGATAGCGAATTTTCTCCTGCCATTTTGACCGCACTTCTTCATTCTGTTTGAAGAGTAAGGTCGGCAACATAATCAAATCATCAAAATCCAACGCATTATAAGCACGGATTTGCGCCGCATAACGCTCATAACATTTTGCAAAGGTTTGATATTTTGCATCTTTCGCTAAAGCATAAGCCTGTTTTGGCGAAACCAAATCATTCTTCCAATTGGAAATAACGGAAATTAACTCTCGCAATAAATCCTTATCTTCCTGCAGCACATCTGCCGTCAGTTCTTTGAGTAAGGCAAGTTGATCGTGCTCATCAAACAAGGTCATATTCGATTTAAAGCCTAAAGCTTTGTATTCCCGTTTGATAATGTCGAAACCTAAGGTATGGAAAGTGGAAACAATCAATCCTTTGGATTTTTCTTTACCAATGGAATGGGCTACACGCTCTTTCATTTCACGAGCGGCTTTGTTGGTAAAGGTCACGGCGGCGATCTGTTTAGGCAAATAACCACAGTGTTCAATCAAATGAGCAATCTTATTGATGATCACACGAGTTTTGCCCGAGCCAGCACCAGCCAGCACCAAGCAAGGTCCACTGACATATTCGACAGCCTGTTGTTGTTGAGGATTGAGTTTCATATCTTAATGCAAATTAATTTGACCACGCATAAGGCAATAATGCGGTATCTAATAAAAATGACAGCGGCAAATCTAAAATAGGTAAGCCCCATTTTTGTGCCATCTCTAAATCATAAGCCGCACCTGCGTAAGGTGTGTATTTCTCAGATGGATCGATTAATTTCACCACCGTACCACAACCAGTTAACGCTAAAAGTGCGGTTAAAATCAGAAGTGTTTTTTTCATTCACGACGTGCTTTTAAGGCTAAATAGACGGCTTCCGGCACCAGTTCTTTCACATCCCCATGATGCAAATAAATTTCTCGTACAATCGTGGAAGACACAAACGCCCATTTTTCTGTTGGTGGGAAAAACAAACTATCCACACCATCGGTTAATAAACGGTTTAACGCGGCCAGTTGTAATTCATATTCGAAGTCCGTCGTTGTACGCACGCCACGAATAATGGCGGTGATCTTTTTCGCTTTGATTTCATTCGCGAGTAAATCAGAGAATCCAAATACTTCCACATTGGGCAAATGAGCGACCGATTGACGCACCAGCTCAACACGTTCTTCCAATGAAAACAACGGCTTTTTGCTCGGACTATTCGCAACCGCAACAAAAACTTTCGGAAAAATGACCGCACTTCGCGCAATGATATCTAAATGTCCGTTGGTAATCGGGTCAAACGTGCCAGGGTAAATTACGCTTGTCATTTATTGTTCTCCGAAATATTGGTTAAATAAGGATGAAGTAAATCTAAAAGACGCTGTAATGCGCCACGATTTTCGATTAATACCTCATAGCCTGCATTGCCTAAACGTTGACGTGCCCCTTTCGAATTCAATAACTTATCAATAATCTCTGACAATGCTTTTTCTGTTGAGTTGATTTGCAATACACCTTGCACTTCTAAGAGCGAAGTAAAAACTTCAGGGAAATTGAAGGTATGCTTTCCACTCACAACGGGTAATTTAAATGCCAAAGGCTCTAGAGGATTATGTCCCCCATGTTTGACCAAACTTCCGCCTACAAACGCAATATCTGAAATACCATACATCAACATCAACTCACCCATGGTATCACCAAGAATCACTTGGGTATTTTCTGAAGGAATCTCCCCCGTTGAACGACGAATAAAGTTAAAGTTGGCTTTTTCAATTAAATCCGCCACAGGATTAAAACGTTCAGGATGACGAGGTACCAGCAATAACAGCAAGTTTGGATGTTTTTTCAGTAACAAATGATGAGCTTGTAAAATGAGTTCTTCTTCCCCTTCATGGGTACTCGCCGCAATCCAAATCTGACGATCTTTCGCCCAACTCTCATGAAGCATTGCAATGTCTTTGAGTAATTCATCACTGACCACAAGATCATATTTAATATTGCCGGTTAATTGCAGACGATCTTTCTCATAACCTAACTCTAAATAACGCTTTCCACTGATGCTATCTTGTGGCGCAATCAAGCTAATTTGAGAAAGCATATACTGCAAGTATTGTTTGACTTTGCCATAGCGTCTGGCTGAACGTGCAGAAAGGCGAGCATTCGCCACAATGAAAGGAATATTTCGATGAGCCAAACAATCAATCAAATTCGGCCAAAGCTCCGTTTCAATGACAATGAATACTTTAGGTTGAATAAAATCAATAAAACGATTGATGACACAAGGTAAATCGTAGGGCAAATAACAATGCGTCACAGTTTCCCCGAAGGCGGCTTTTACGCGTTCAGAGCCTGTTGGCGTGACCGTTGTAAACGTGATTGGTAAATTCGGGTATTCCTTCTGAATACGTTTTACTAGCGGCGTAGCGGCAATCACTTCCCCTACCGATGCGGCATGAATGACGATCCCATCTTGTGTAGGCTTAGCAAGATTCGCATAAATACCATATCGCTCACCTAAACGCTTGCGATAATTCGGAGCTTTGAGACTTCGTAGTAACATGAATAACAGCACAAAAGGCTGAATCAGATACATCAGGCTGGTATAAAAAAAACGCCACATAAAATAAATTCGGTTATACTTACAAAAGTTTCGGCTAGTATAACAAAAAAAGGATCAAAATATGCCAACAATTAGCGTTGCCATGATTGTCAAAAATGAAGCTGCAGATCTTGCTCAATGTCTTGATACGGTAAAAGATTGGGTAGATGAAATCATTATTGTCGATTCAGGCAGTACTGATAACACCCAAGAAATCGCGGAACAATATGGTGCAAAATTTTATTCGCATTCTGATTGGCCTGGTTTTGGCAAACAACGCCAACGCGCACAACAATATGTCACCAGTGATTATGTTTTGTGGTTAGATGCCGATGAACGCGTCACACCGAAACTTCGAGAATCCATTCAACAAGCCGTTCAACAAGATGCGCCAAATACGGTTTATGATATTCCTCGTGTGAGTGAAGTATTTGGACGTGAAATTCGTCATTCAGGTTGGTATCCCGATTATGTAGTGCGTTTATATCGCACAAATTATGCTGGATATAATGATTCACTCGTACATGAAAAAGTGGTTTATCCTGAAAACACGAAAGTACAGAAATTAACTGGAGATCTAGAGCATTTCACCTATAAAAGCATTCATCACTATCTGGTGAAATCTGCGGGCTACGCCAAAGCCTGGGCAGATCAACGCCAAGCCAAAGGTAAAAAAGCGACCTTATGGCAAGGTGTCAGTCATGCCATCGGGTGCTTTGTCAAAATGTACATTTTAAAAGCCGGTTTCTTAGATGGAAAACAAGGTTTTCTACTTGCGGTACTTTCGGCCCACTCCACCTTTGTGAAGTATGCTGATTTGTGGGAAAGAGAGCAGAAATAAATTATTTCAAATATTATCGATAATAAAAAAGTTGGATTCCTTTGAAATCCAACTTTTTTACATTTAGAAACTTTTACCCACTTCGATAAAGACTTGGTTTTTATCGTATGAATAAATCGCCATATTACTTTTCGTTTTACTATACGACCAGGTTACTTTTGGAGTAAAACCAGCATAGTGGAATTGTTTATGCCAAAGAGAAACAGAAGCACTATATTCGTTATTGCGCTGTTTCATACCTATAAACGATTGTTCAAGATAATGACGTTTTGCATAACCAAGTGTTGTGCTTGTTGTAATACCGAGTGGCCACTCTTGTCCCCAAGTTAAACGGGTACCAATTCGATTGTAAGCATTTGATCTGTCAGCCGCATATTTCTTTGTTAAATCTAATGAAATTGACCAGAATTGGGTTGAGCTAGGAATAAACATTAGTGAATTTGTTAAAGAGTGCACTGCGCCATTATAATTTCGTTTATCGATCTCTTTTCTATAACGTTCATAACCAAAGTTATAAAGTGCTGAATATTTAAAGTTTTGGTTTAACCAATATCCCATTGATAAACTTGCGCCATAAGTATCAGTGTATTGTTTTAAGCTATCTCCGCCATTTAAACCACCACCATACCAACGCTTGTTAATATAGGGTGTCACTTGCACATTAAAACGTGCATCAGAATAACCGTATCCTAAGCCAATATGTCCGATTAAATCATTATATTTTTTATTATCCCAGTAATATCTGGAACTCATACTGCTATCAAAAGCAACGTATTTTCCGTTAGATAAACTCCAACGTTTATCCGCACCAACAGACAAACCAAGACCTTGACCTGTTTGACGAGGGGTATTATAGGTTACCTCGCCACTACCAACGGCCATCTTAGTCCCTTGTTTCGCAGAGTTTGCTAGGTTTTTATCATTTAAAAAAGTTGTTGAAAAAGAGAAATTCCAGTTTTCTTTGCTATCAATGACTTCAATAAATTTATCAAATACTGCAACATCTTGAGAGTTTTGAGTTGAAGCACGAAGTCTTTCAAACTGTGTTTTTGCTGCTTCGTATTCTTGATTATAGAACAAAGTTTCAGCAAGTTGATAGCGGATAAAATTATTTTCAGGGAAATCAGAAATAAGTTTACGGTATGAAGCAACGGATTTATTCAAATCCTCTTCTCTTTCAAGAATAGCCTTCGCCCAATCAATTAAAGAGCGATCTGCATTAGGAACAGATTCATAAATTTGGATATAAACAGGAAGAACCGCTTTATTTGGATTAACCAGCGCTTCTAAAAATAAACGTTCTAACAGGGCTGGATTTTCAGCTAACTGCTTTCCAGTAAATCTAGCAACACTATTACCTTGATTTTCTTGCGCCATCGCACTTTGCTCAGATAAACGCTGTTTTCTCAGCAAGTCTTCCTTTAGATTTTTTTGATTAATATTTGGCATGCTCGCTTCATTTTGCAATGGGTCTCTTTCCTGTACGGGAGCGGAAGAAGTTTGAGCATAAGTCGGTAATGCAATACTTGCAAGAGTGAGTAATAATGTTGATTTTTTCATAAGTCCTCAACGATAGAAAAAAACAGCCCATTTTCATGGGCTGTCTGAATATTAAATATAACTCAAAAAATTATTTTGCGTTATTTGCATCTGTACTTTCACCCCAAGCTGGAACTGGAGCTGGAGTAACTACAGGTGGAGCAACAAATGGAGTATTTTGTACTTTAGCACCGAATGATGCACCCCAGTTGTTCGAAGTGTCATTACTTGAAATCACACCACCTAACTCTTGTGCTTGTGCACCGTATAAGCTAGCTTTTAACACACCTTCATCACCGTTGTGTTTAGTTGCGCTACCAGAAATGCTACCGTTGTTAGCTAAGGTACCATTAAATTTAGCTAACTCAACATTGTGCTCTTTAACTTGTTGTTGAGTATTAGTTTCTGTCCATACATTGTATAGGTTACCAGTTACATTTTTGCTTGCTAAATCAATGTCAGCTGCAACGTGGGTACCACTTACTAATGCGTATTCCGCACCTAAAGCATTTGGAAGACCTGATTTATCTTCATAGTCTTTTTCTAGGTTGTAAGTAACTGCGTGACCTTGGTAGTGTAATTTACCAGCTGCTGCTTCAGAACCGAAGTAAACATTTTTAAGATCGCTTGCTAAAGTTGCGCTGTATGGAGTGTTGTTTACACCACGGTAGAAGTAGTTATCTTCTGTACCGTCTTGACCATGTAGACCATAGCTAGCTACTTTTGTACCGTATTGAGCTACATCTTTACCATCTTTAAGATCTGCTTCTTGTACTGCGTGTAATTTAGAGGTTACACGACCGTATTGAACATAGTTCAATTTAGAACCTGCGGTATATTTACCATCAGCATCTTTTGCTGTGAATGGTGCATTCGCTAATACAGTATCACCATCTGCGATATTTTTCTCTTCAGAGTTACCTGCAACGAAAGTTCTGTGACCATACACTTCAGCTACAGAAGAGCGTAAACGCTCATCCGTACGAGCATCTTTAGTATCAACTACATTTTTACCTTCAGCTTTATGAGTATAGTTTAAACGATTCTCTTCGTAAACATATGCTTTACCATCTGTATCGTTTTCACCCATAGACGCTGTTTTAGTTGCTGATTCACCATCTACACGACCACGACTTGTATCTTTTGTAGTACCATTCATGTAGATGTGTTTTAAAACGTGCTCACCAGATGTGTTAGCATCATTACCACGGAAGTCAAAATCTTCTAAGTAAGCTTGTTTTGCTTGAGTGTTTACAGAACCATCAGCGTTTAATGGAACCGCTACAACGATAGTATCTAAGCTTGGGTGTAATTCAACTGTCATGTTAGTTGGAGCAACAGAAGATTTGCTGTTAGTTTCTACACCTTCACCAACGTTTAAGTTAGATTGAGCTTTCTTAACAAATTTAGCACCAACATCAATTGTTTTTGCAACTGCTGCTTCTGCCGCCGCTGCTGCTTTTTCTGCTGCTGCTTTTTCTGCTGCTGCTTTTTCTGCTGCTGCTTTTTCTGCTGCTGCTTGTTGAGCTGCTTGTTGAGCTGCTTGTTGAGCTGCTTGTTGTTTAGCTGCTTCTTCAGCTGCAGCGTTGTTGCTACCACCGCTAGAACCACATGCAGCTAATACTGCCGCACACGCTACTGTTAAACTAAATTTAATGAATTTGTTGTTTTTCATAATGTATGTAACCTTATAAAATTGGTTAGCCAATAGACTTATGCTATTACACGCTTGTGTTATAGCACCTTTTGTATACAAAAGGCTAATAAAAGCCTTTCTGGGCGAATTCTAGCAAAAGGAAAATAACGTTGCAACCTTGAAATGTCATATTCTTACCCCTTTTATCAACATTTAAGGTAAAATTTTTGTAAATTTACGTAAATTTCTTTAAGTTTACATATAACAATATATCAACACTTCTTCTATATATTATTACCTCGGCACGCCTCTCAATAAAGGGATTGGCTCAAACGGCGCAACCGAGGTTGGCGCAGGAATATCATTAAAAATTAAGATAAATGGTTTAGGTGGCAAGATTTTTTCATTTCGCCACAAGCTTCCCATACCGACTAATTGAATATCATCGGGTAAATTTTTTATTCCTGATTTTAATACGGTTACTGTATTTGGACGAGGGTGGCCAATAGCAATGGCTGTGCCATGTTTACGTGCATATTGAATCGCACTTTGAAATTGACGTTGAACATCCGCCAAATTATCACTGTCATCTAAAAACACATGGCGTTCTAATACACGTACGCCTTGTTCTTTTGCTATTTTTCCCGCAACTGATTTTCCAATGGTACGACTATCTAAAAAGAATAAATGCTGCTCGCGAAGTGCGGTCATTAAATAAGTCATTAATATGGCATCGGCCGTGGCTGCACTGCCCATATGATTATTCATGCCGATGGCATTTGGCACAATAGATTTAGCTTTTTTTACTCGCTCATTCACTTGCGCTTCGGACAAGCCTAAAGTCAAACCACCTTCCTCAATTTTAATATTGCTGACCGGTTGCATCGGCATATGAATAAGAATATCGTGATTTTGCGCTTTCGCTTGCTGATTACGGATTTTAGCATAGGGTGCAGCAGGAATGATGGCGACAGAGATTTCCTTTGGCATAGCCAAAATTTCCGCATCTTCTTTTGGATGATAGCCAATGTCATCAATCACAATAGCCAGTTTGCCTTGTGCAAAACTAAAAGCAGAGAAAAGTGCGGTTGAAAAAATAATCGTATTTTTGACCGCACTTTGAAAGAATGTTGCCATTATTTAATCCACCCAGCTGGATTCACAGGTACCCCTTTACGGCTGATACCAAAGTAAAGCGCTGGTTTAGAGAGTTCACCTGTATTCCCCACTTGTGCAATGGTTTGTCCCGCAGACACCAGCTGACCTTGTTTCACAAATACCGCTTGGTTGAAACCATACAGACTCAAGTCACTGTCGCCGTGCTTCACAATTACCATATAACCATAGCCATTAAGATGACCCGCTAAAATGACACGACCACTTGCAATGGCTTTTACCGCTGTACCCGTTGGTGCGCCGATAACCATACCTTTCCAGCGCACTTCGCCTGCTTGGATTGAACCAAAGGAATGCAATATCGGACCGGAAACAGGGCGACTGTATTGACGAGCTGCGGTACCTAAACCACTGGTGCTGTTAATCAACTTACGCTCTTGATCTGTTGGTTGATAAGGTTTTGATGTCCGTTTTTCTTCCGCTTGTTTTTTCTGCGCAAGGGCTTCACGCTCACGTTGTTCTTGTTGGCGAGCGGCTTGTTCTGCACGTTGAATTTCTTGGCGAAGGGCATTTTCATTCGCTTTCAACGTTTCCAGCTTATTCTGATCTTTCGTTAAGTTTTTGTTGAGTTCATTTAACGTAGATTGGCGTTTTTGTTGCGCTTTTTGTAATTCTTGCTGCTGTTTCTTTTGTGTAGAAAGTTGATCGCGATGATTTTTTTGTTGCCCTGAAATCGCCTCGCGCTGTTTCGCTAAACTCTCTTGTGTCGCTTTCAGATTGTTAATCATATCAATGCGAACTTGATTTAAGTGCTGATAATACACTTTCATGCGTTCCGCTTTTTTGGCATCTTCTGAAAGCATTCTTTCCAAGGTAGAAGGATTTACACCTGAACGATAGATGGCATCTACTTGCTTTGCGAGCTTCGCTTTTTGCACACGCTCTTGCTTTTCTAATTGCTTGATTTGCTTTTCGGTTTCCGCCATTTGCTTGCGGATTTCTTTTAAGCTTAATTCTGTTTCACGTAATTCACCGACAACGCTATTAATTTTGCTTTCTTGATCTTTAAGACTGGCTTGGAGTTTGGCTTGTGTGCGTTTTTGCTCGGCGATCTTCGATTCTTGTTGTTTAATTTGTTTTTGAATTTGATTGAGATCGTTGCCTTGCGCGAAAGATGAAAAGCCAAGCAGACCACAAGCCAAAAGCGCGGTCAGTTTTGATAAGATTTTTTTTCTACGATTGCTTTGCTGCATACATCTAAACTTGAGAGAAATTAAGGGACAAATAAAACTTAAATACTAGCATTATTTTTGAGTGGCTAAAAGTTTACAGGCGATTTTTTGCGAAAGATCAGTAAATGCCGCCTTTTTACTTTTAAACATAACGATTTTTTGCTATAACAGAGCCATTCATTTTTTTATTAATACTTAGGAGATCCTTATGGAATTAGTATTCATTCGTCACGGTTTCAGTGAGTGGAACGCAAAAAATTTATTCACCGGTTGGCGTGATGTGAATTTAACCGAGCGCGGTGTAGAAGAAGCAAAAGCAGCGGGTAAAAAATTGTTCGAGAAAGGCTATGAATTTGATATTGCCTTCACTTCTGTTTTAACTCGTGCAATCAAAACCTGTAACATCGTGTTAGAAGAATCTCACCAATTATGGATTCCTCAAGTGAAAAACTGGCGTTTAAATGAGCGTCACTACGGTGCATTACAAGGCTTAGATAAAAAAGCAACCGCAGAACAATACGGTGACGAACAAGTTCATATCTGGCGCCGTTCTTATGACATTTCTCCTCCAGATTTAGACCCGAAAGATCCAAACTCTGCCCATAACGACCGTCGTTATGCGAACATTCCATCTGATGTGGTACCAAACGCAGAAAACTTAAAATTAACCTTAGAACGCGCATTACCATTCTGGGAAGATCAAATTGCACCAGCAATGCTTTCTGGTAAACGTGTTTTAGTGGTGGCGCACGGTAACTCACTTCGTGCATTAGCAAAACACATCATCGGTATTTCTGATGCGGAAATCATGGATTTTGAAATCCCAACTGGCCAACCATTAGTGTTAAAACTTGACGATAAATTAAACTACGTAGAACACTACTATCTTTAATTTATAAATGATTTCAAAGTGCGGTTAATTTTGACCGCACTTTTTGTTTAAGGAGAATAACGGATGAAAAAATTACTCGCGGTGATTTTTGCCTTGTTACCTGTTTTGGCCTTTGCAGCATCGCCAAATCATACGGCAAAATCAACTCAAACCAAGTCAGTGAAAACGGCAGTTAAAAAAGTGGAAGCCAAGAAAGCCACTACGCCTAAAACCGTAGCTAAAACAGCGAAAAAGAAAGCAGATGCAAAAAAAGCAGAAGCGAAAAAGCCAGCTAAAATTGTCGAAGCGAAAAAAGCGGTAACGAAAAAAGAAAAAATAAAAAATAAAACGACAAATAAAGCCGACAAAACAGAGCCGACAAAAACGAAAGGCAAACAGCCAGTAGAAAAAACTAAGCAAACTGCAGTAAAAGACAAAAAGACGGTAGCGAAAAGCAAACAAAGTGCCGTTAAAGAATCAGCTAAACCTGAAAAAGTGATTGCTAAAAAAACACCAGCGGTTAAAACCGAAGTGAAGAAATCGGAACCAAAATCCGTTGAAAAAGTGACTGAAAAGAAAGTAGATACTGTCGCACAAAAAACAGCGAGTATGGTGACAAAATCCGTCGTCGTACCAAGATGTAATGATTCAAAAGTCTTTGCGGTATTATCTGATGCCTTTAAAAAACAAGGTGCCGCCACTAACACCCAAATGACAGTGAAACAAATCACGCAAGCCCGTGAAACGCAATCTTATCCACAACAAGGCATTCGCAGCTGTAATGCGATAGTGGAAACCAACGGCGTTAAATATGTTACCGATTACAGCATTATCTTGAATGATAAAGGCTTTTTCGTGCAAGTTGAAAACGCACAACCTGCTCAACGTTTCTAATCTTAACGTGCGTTATTTAAATGAAGTTGTTTGAATAACGCACGCATTTCTTCTTCATTCAAACGGTGATATTCACCATTACCTAACCCATCAAGCGTTAAATGGCTAATTTGATAACGGATGAGACGTAATGTCGGAAAGCCGATATGTGCTGTCATTCGACGCACTTGTCGATTACGCCCTTCACTAATTTTGATTTCCAACCAGCTCGTTGGAATACTTTGACGTTCACGAATAGGTGGATTGCGAGGCCAGAGAAAATCTGGTTCAGAAATCAACCGCACTTTTGCCGGCTTCGTCATTCCATCTTTCAATTCAACACCTTGACGAAGCTTGTCTAAATCAGCCTCTTCAGGAATACCTTCCACTTGCACAAAATACGTTTTTTCTGTTTTAAACTTTGGATCTGCCAAACGATGTTGGACTTCACCATTATTTGTTAAAATCAGCAGCCCTTCGCTATCACGATCCAATCGTCCTGCCGCATACACATTCGGAATATTAATAAAATCTTTTAACGTAGATCGGCCATTTTCATCGGTGAATTGTGTTAGCACATCAAAAGGTTTGTTAAATAAAACAACGATTGTTTGTTCTAGTGTGAGTAGCTTCGCTTTAGGCTTAAATGAACGAGTAGGTTTTGCCGTTCGTTTGGTTGTAAATGAGCGAGAAGGGAAAGATTTCGACATATTATTTATTTAGTAAAAAGAGAAAAAAGGGCGGATTTTACTCCGCCCTTTTATATTACCATTGATAGCGATAAACCGCTTGAATTGCATAAGGTTTATCGAAGTTTTTACCGTCAGCACGGCTTACTTCTAAACCAAAACGATGATTTGCAAATCCAGCATTTAAACCGACCGCACTTTCAAAACGTCCACGGCTGCTTGCGACATCAAGCGCGCTGTTTGTGTAATGAATTTTGCTACTACGGTTTTTGCTAGTAATCGCATTTACTTCTGCATAAGGTTGTAAATTCCAACCATTACTTAATGCAAAGCCTTTGGCTACACGTAAACCAATTCGAGAATAAACAGAAGATAAGCTATCTTCATTCCCTTGTGATGAAATATGTGTCCACGCTATTTGTGCTTGCGGAGTAATTGTCCAATCGTTCGCAAGGCTAAAGCGTTTGCCTAATTCACTCGAAATAGTATAAGCGTTGTAATGGCGTTTTTCAGTGTGATTTGAGTTAGCGTGTAAACGGCTGTATTTCACGATGTTATCTACATAAATACCGTTATCTGCAAGGTAAGCTGCATATAAGCCCACGCTATTGTTTCTTACTTTGCCATCACCGTAATGACCATTAAAATCAACGTTAGCTTGGCTGCGGCCAACAAATCCACCAACACGGAGGTTATCAGTTACAGCAGCATCAGCGCCCACTTGTAAGCTATGTACGTTTTGTTTAAAGCCAGAAGTTTCACTCTCACCAGTAGAAAGTGCGGCTAATTTTTGTCGAGAATTCACATTACGAACCCACACATTGCCTTTTTCACCATTTTTCACTTCACCTAGACGTTGATGGATGCCACTTAAATCATCTTCCACTAAAAGCAATTGTGCTTGACGAAGAGAAACTTGTGCATTTGCTAAGTCTGAAAGTAACGGTGCGCTTGGTAGAACTGCAGGTGGTACTACTGGATTACTTGGGGTTACTACTGGGGTGCTAGGCGTTACCGCAGGTTTGCTTGGAGTCACCACTTGTTTGCTTGGTGTAACTGGTGCAACAGGTGGAGTTGGGGTGACTTCATTTTTAGAGTTCGCTAATACCCAATTATTTCCTTCTTTTGTTAGGAAATATTGGTAAGCCCCTAAATCTACACGATTATTCGGATTCGTTAAGCTAAATGCAGCATTACCGCCATTGGTTTCGACAAGTGTCACTTTTCCGTTAGCAATATTTGCACCTTGGTTGGTTACACCAATTTTATGATTACCTTCAGCAGTGCCTTTAACAACGATTTTATCGTTTTTGTTCTCAGCGATATTCGTGTTTAGATTGAATGTGCCTGAGCCAGTGAGATTACCACGAACAATGATACCTTGGTAGTTATCATTGGCTAGATTTACTACGCCATTATTAAGAGCCAAATTAGTTAAGCTTGTTGTTTGAACCACGCCATCTTCATCAGTGAAAGCTTTAGTTGTCCAATTGCTATTATTTAAGTTTAAGTTGAGCACGCTATTGCGGTCGGTAGTAGTAACTCCAGAAACAGTAGAATTATTAAAGGTTAGTTGGATATTTTCTGTAATGCTCTCTGTATTATTAAATTTAACATTTTCACCACTAGCAAGCATACCTCCATTTATTGTTGAGTTATTAAAGGTCGCAGAGAAGTGACTGTTGATAACTTCGCCAACCCCAGATCTTAAAGTAATGATTCCACCTTGAGGAATTGAAACATTGGAATTATTAACGATCAATTCTGGCCGAGCTTGATTCTCCGCTTCATATACAAAAATAGAACTATCATTGTTTGATGTTACATTCACATTGTTTAATGTTAATTTACTCTTCTGATTCAGAGCAAATGCCTCTAATATGGAGTCTTGGTTGTTATCACCCATCAAGACTTTTGAGTTATGCATGGTTACCGTTGAATTATTTAACTCAAATAAATAACCATTAGCATCTGCATTGTTAGGATTAGTAATACTATAGGTTCCACCATTGATTTCAGTTGTGGAATTAGTGATATTCATTACCGCAAAAGAATGATGTCTATTTGCTGGAATAGATAGTGAAGCATTAACATTATTTAATTGTCCGCTTGAGTTTGTCATTGTTACTGCGGATAGAAAACCCCATTCAGGATCATTTGTTGGACTGGTTGGATTAATCGAACATTGATTCAACACACCCCCACTTTGTCCAGTAATTGTCACGCCACTACTATTACAAGCCACATCGGCTGCTAGCGCTGAATTTACCAATCCAAGAGCTGCAGCCATTAAACTCACTTTAAAAGTGCGGTTAAAAATTTTGTTGTTTTTCATATTAATTCCTTTGGATTATAAAAAAAGCCAACTTATTGAATAAGCTGGCTTAAATTTTAACGATTTAATGATTAACCTGCAACAGCGATACGTTTCATATCTGTCATGTAACCACGTAACTCTTGACCGATTAATTCAACCGGGTGGTTACGGATTGCATCGTTTACATCGCGTAAAGTGATGTTGTCGATAGCAACTGCTGGTGTTGGTTCACCTAAGTCACCTTTTTGTAAGGTTGGAATGATTTCTTTAGCAAGAATAGGGGTCGCAACGTTAGAGAATAAGTAGTTACCGTATTCTGCAGTATCAGAAATTACTACGTTCATTTCGTATAAACGTTTACGCGCGATAGTGTTAGCAATTAACGGTAATTCGTGAAGTGATTCATAGTAAGCTGATTCTTCATAGATACCGCTTGCCACCATTGCATCAAAGGCTAATTCAACACCTGCTTTCACCATCGCTACCATTAATACACCGTTATCAAAGTATTCTTGTTCAGAGATTTTGATACCGTCTGCTTTTGGTGCATTTTCAAAGGCAGTTTTGCCAGTTGCTTCACGCCATGCGAATAAGTCTTTATCACCGTTCGCCCAGTCAGCCATCATAGTTGCTGAGAAGTGACCGCTGATGATGTCATCCATGTGTTTGTAATATAAGAAACCAAGGCTTTCTTTGATTTGTTCCGCAAGTTCAAATGCACGTAATTTTGCGCTGTTTGATAAGCGATCCATCATTAATGTGATACCGCCCTGTTTTAAGGCTTCGGTAATGGTTTCCCAACCGTATTGGATCAATTTACCTGCGTATGCTGGATCTTTACCATCAGCAACAAGTTTGTCGTAACATACGATTGAACCTGCTTGTAACATACCGCAAAGAATGGTTTGTTCACCCATTAAGTCAGATTTTACTTCTGCGACAAATGAAGATTCTAATACGCCTGCACGGTCACCACCGGTTGCAGCTGCCCATGCTTTCGCAATTGCCATACCTTCACCACGTGGGTCATTTGCAGGGTGAACCGCGATTAATGTTGGTACACCGAAACCACGTTTGTATTCTTCACGTACTTCAGTACCCGGGCATTTAGGTGCAGTCATTACCACAGTGATGTCTTCACGGATTTGCTCACCCACTTCAACAATGTTGAAACCGTGTGAGTAACCGAATGCAGAATCTTTTTTCATTAATGGCATCACATCAGCCACCACTTTAGAGTGTTGTTTGTCTGGTGTTAAGTTGATCACTAAGTCTGCTGTTGGAATTAATTCTTGATAAGTGCCCACTTTAAAGCCGTTTTCTGTTGCACGTTGGAATGATGCACGTTTTTCTGCAATGGCTTCTGGACGTAATGCATAAGCGATGTCTAAGCCAGAATCACGCATATTTAAACCTTGGTTTAAACCTTGTGCGCCACAACCTACGATAACGATTTTTTTGCCTTTTAAGTAGTTGCAACCGTCAGCAAATTCGCTGCGATCCATAAAACGACAACGACCTAATTGATCTAATTTTTCGCGTAAATTTAATGTGTTGAAATAGTTAGCCATTTTTCATCCTTAATATGATGTTGATTAATGTGTATGAGGTTGTGTTTGAATATAGTTTTTTGTTGTGTCATGGATTATAAGATTTTTATTTATTGCGTAAAGTGATATTATTGACACTTAGTGTTGCATTTTTTGCAACGATATTTGCATTTTAGTAATACATATGAACTTTCAAGACCTTCAAATATTTCTTCATCTTGCGGACACACAAAATTTTGCAAAAACCGCTACGCAAAATCATATGTCGCCGTCCACACTTTCTCGTCAAATTCAACGAATGGAAGAAGAGTTAGAGCAGCCTTTATTTATTCGTGATAATCGACAAGTGCGTTTAACCGAACAAGGTGAGAAATTTTTGCAATTTGCGAAAACGGAATGGCAAAACTGGCAACAGTTTAAGCGCCAACTTCGGGATAATTCAGCAGAATTAAGTGGAGAGTTACGTTTATTTTGTTCGGTAACGGCTTCATATAGCCACTTGCCACAGGTGTTAGCCAAGTTTCGTACGCGTTATCCGAAAGTTGAAATTCAACTGACAACTGGTGACCCTGCTTCAGCGGTGCAACTCATCCAATCAGAGCAAGTGGATCTCGCTTTGGCGGGAAAACCTAACAATCTACCGACAGGATTGGAATTTTATAAGATTGATGATATTTCCCTTTCATTAATTGCGCCTCGAGTAGCTTGTTTAGCCACACAATTACTACAGGAAGACCCCATCAATTGGCAGCAAATGCCTTTCATTTTGCCGTTAGATGGAATGGCACGCCAGCGTATTGAACAATGGCTACGTAGCAAACACATTAAACATCCGAAAATCTATGCCACCGTAGCAGGACACGAAGGGATCGTGCCGATGGTAGCGCTCGGTTTTGGATTGGCTATGCTACCCGATGCAGTAATTGATAATAGTCCAATGGCAAAAGAAGTTTCCCGTTTAAATTTGGATAATCCGGTAGAAGCATTTGATTTGGGCGTTTGTGTGCAAAAAAGAAATTTGGCAACCCCCTTAATTCGTGCATTTTGGGAGATGTTAGACTAGAATAATAAGTAGAATTAACCTAAGGATTATTATGTTAAGAGGCGTACTCATTTCACTTTTAGCCTCATTTTTATTTGGCTATATGTATTATTTTTCCACGCTGCTGAAACCACTTAGCGGCACGGATATTTTCGGCTATCGAATGATTTTTACATTCCCTTTCGTCGCCCTTTCCGTCATCATGTTTAAGCAGAAACAGGCATTAGTGGAACATATAAAACGCATCAAAAAACAACCGCTCTTTGCCCTTTCCTATATCACTTGTGGCGCATTAATGGGTTATCAAATGTGGCTCTTTTTGTGGGCACCCAATAATGGCAGCTCCCTAAGTGTTTCTTTCGGTTATTTATTGTTGCCAATTGTGATGGTGGCCGCAGGGCGGATCATTTTTAAAGAACGAATTTCAACATTGAAATTCATTGCTGTGTTAATTGCAGCAGTGGGGGTGATTTCTAACATCATTTTAAAAGGCGAATTATCTTGGGAAGCCATTGTTATCTGTGTGGGTTACACCACCTATTTCTCCATACGAAAAGCCTTAAAAAATACCGATCTTGGTGCCTTTTGCTTAGAAATGATCTCATTATTACCAGTTAGCATTTACTTTGCCCTTCAAACTGATTTTGCCACCGTGCAGGAATCGAATCCTAATATTTGGGGATTATTGGTATTACTCGGGCTTATTAGTGGTGCTGCATTAATTGCTTATGTTATTGCCAGCAATATGCTGCCGATGAATTTGCTTGGCCTTTTAGGTTATGTGGAAACCATTTTGATGGTGATTATTTCATTTTTAATTGGAGAGGAAATGGATGCGGACAGCTATCCGTTATTCATTTGTTTAGTATTGGCGATGAGCCTGATTATTTTTGATGGCGTGTATAAACAGCGCGCAAAGGGAACAAACCATGTCGTTTAAAGAAATTAGTCCAGAACAAGCTTGGGAAATGGTGCAAAATGGCGCCATGCTTGCTGATATTCGGGATCCACAACGTTTCACCTATTCCCATGCGAAAGGGGCGTTTCATTTAACTAACCAAAGCTTTTTACAATTTGAAGAATTGGTGGATTTCGACTCCCCGATTATCGTGAGTTGTTATCATGGCGTGAGTAGCCGAAATGTAGCGACTTTCCTCGTTGAGCAAGGCTATGAAAATGTGTTTAGCGTCATTGGTGGATTTGATGGTTGGGTAAAAGCTGGTTTACCGATAGAAACGGCTTATTAATATTTTTTTGATTTAAAGTGCGGTGAAATTTACCGCACTTTTCTTTTTGTCTCGCTATTGCTTATCCACAATCGCTTTCAACATCGTGTAAGATTGGGCTTGTTTTTGCTCATCAAAAATATAGCTCACTGCCATAATTTCATCAAAATGTACCCGTTCGCGTAATTGCTTGAGTTGAAAATCCACGCTTTCAGGGCTACCGATAAGCGAACAAGCAGTCATTTGTTCCACTACGGCTCGCTCTTGGTTGTAAATCGAGATTTCCTCGAAATCGACTGGGCCAAAGTGCGGTTTCTTTTGAGCGTGCATTTGAGCTTTCCAAACATCTTCCTCTGATGCCAAAGGCGGTTGTAAATTTTGTTGCGCGTTAGTGACCACATTTAAGAAAAATAGTGTTTGTGTCGTCGCCAGTTGTCTCGCTTCATTATCGGTTTCAGCGACAATCGCGTTCACACCTAAGATGACATAAGGCTCAGCAAGATAGGTCGATGGTTTGAAGTTTTTGCGATAAATCTCCACTGCCATTTCCATCATGCGTGGCGCAAAGTGTGAAGCAAAGGCATAAGGTAAGCCAAGCTCTGCCGCAAGATAGGCACTTTCAGTGCTAGATCCTAAAATATAAAACGGTATATTCAAGCCTGCGGAAGGGTAAGCTGAAACAGGATTGCTATTTTTAAAGTAACCTCGAAGTTCCGCGATTTCCGCAGGGAAATCCAGACTGTTTCGTCCACGCCGAAGTGCTGCAGCCGTTTGCATATCAGTTCCTGGCGCACGGCCTAAACCGAGTTCAACACGGTTTGGATAAAGTGTCTCCAGTGTGCCATATTGCTCGGCCACCACATAAGGCGAATGATTCGGTAACATCACGCCACCTGACCCCACGCGCAAAGTTTTTGTATTGGCTAGCGTATGTTGAATTAAAAGTGCGGTCGCTGAACTCACTAAATTTTTCATATTATGGTGCTCAGCAATCCAATAGCGCTCAATGCCAATATTCTCAGCATGTTTTGCAAGGCTTACCATTGACTCAACGGCTTGTAAATACGTTTGCCCTTCTCGAACAGGGGCGAGATTAAGAATAGAGAGCTTCATTTTATTTCCTCATGATTGATTTGCTGAGTGTCATTATACGTGTTTTTTCTGGCAGAAATATCGATAAAATTAGAATAGACTGTTCCGAGAAAAGGAAAAATATTGCAAAATAGGCACAAATTCAGATGTATTCGAAAAAATGATTGTATTTAATAATATTTCCCTAAAGCGCGGGCAAACCGAATTGCTCGAAAATGCCACGGCAACCATTAATCCGAAACAAAAAGTCGGCTTGGTGGGGAAAAATGGTTGCGGTAAATCTTCTCTTTTTGCCCTATTAAAAAAAGAATTAACGCCAGAGGGGGGCGAGGTCACTTATCCATCCAACTGGCGGGTATCTTGGGTGAATCAAGAAACGCCGGCATTGGATATTCCCGCCATTGATTATGTGATTCAAGGGGATCGCGAATATTGCCGTTTGCAGCGGGAACTTGAACAAGCAAATGAACGTAATGACGGTCATGCGATTGCGCGTATTCACGGGCTATTAGAAACCTTGGATGCTTGGACTATTCAATCTCGTGCAGCGTCCTTATTGCATGGTTTAGGGTTTAACCAAGAAGAAATCACTCAGCCTGTGAAATCCTTCTCTGGTGGTTGGCGTATGCGTTTAAATTTGGCGCAAGCTTTGCTTTGTCCATCGGACTTATTATTACTGGATGAGCCGACCAACCATTTGGATTTGGATGCGGTTATTTGGTTAGAACGTTGGTTAGTACAATATCAAGGCACTTTGGTATTAATTTCCCATGACCGTGATTTTCTCGATCCGATTGTGACGAAAATCCTTCATATCGAAAATCAGAAGCTCAACGAATACACGGGTGATTATTCTTCCTTTGAAGTGCAACGGGCAACTAAGCTAGCACAACAAACGGCTATGTATCGTCAGCAACAACAAAAGATCTCTCATTTACAAAAATATATTGACCGCTTTAAAGCCAAAGCAACCAAAGCCAAACAAGCACAAAGCCGCATGAAGGCATTGGAGCGTATGGAACTGATTGCACCGGCTTATGTGGATAATCCCTTTACCTTTGAATTCCGTCCACCGCTATCCTTACCGAATCCTTTAGTGATGATTGAGCAGGCGAGCGCAGGTTATGACAGTGGTGAAAGTGCGGTAGAAATTTTAAGTAAAATTAAACTGAATTTAGTGCCGGGTTCGCGCATCGGTTTGCTCGGGAAAAATGGTGCAGGTAAATCAACCTTAATTAAATTGTTAGCCGGCGAGCTCACAGCCCTTTCTGGTACAGTGCAATTAGCTAAAGGCGTGCAACTCGGTTATTTTGCTCAACATCAGCTTGATACCTTACGTGCAGACGAATCCGCTCTCTGGCACATGCAGAAACTCGCACCAGAGCAAACGGAGCAACAGGTACGGGATTATCTCGGGAGTTTTGCGTTCCATGGCGACAAAGTTAACCAAGCGGTGAAAGCCTTTTCCGGTGGAGAAAAAGCTCGTTTGGTGCTTGCACTGATTGTTTGGCAACGTCCAAACTTATTACTGCTCGACGAACCAACTAACCATTTGGATTTGGATATGCGTCAGGCATTAACTGAAGCGCTAGTGGATTACGAAGGCTCTTTGGTGGTGGTTTCCCATGATCGTCACCTACTACGTAATACCGTGGAAGAATTCTATTTGGTACACGATAAAAAAGTGGAAGAATTCAAAGGCGATTTAGAGGATTATCAAAAATGGCTGAATGAACAAAACAGTGCATCAGAAAATAAATCCTCGGAGAAAAATGACGACAATGAAAATTCCATGCAAAATCGCAAGGAACAAAAACGTCGTGAGGCCGAACTTCGCCAACAAACTGCACCTCTTCGCAAACAAATCTCTCAATTGGAGGAAAAAATGAATAAGCATGCCTCCAAACTTGCGGAGATTGAAAACCAATTGGCTGATTCCGAACTATACAGCGCGGAAAATAAAGAAAAATTGACCGCACTTCTGGCACAGCAAGTAGAGGTGAAGAAAGCATTGGAAGAAGTCGAAATGGATTGGTTAGCGGCCCAGGAAGAATTGGAAGCGATGCTACAAGCATAGGGACAGCGTATGAGTCAAAGTCTTTTCCAACACAAAAAACACGAAGAATACTGCCCACAATGCGGCGCACCTTTGCAAATGAAACAGGGTAAAAAAGGACTGTTTTTAGGTTGTTCGGCATATCCAGCCTGTGATTATTTGCGTCCCTTACATAAGGTGGAACATAAGGTGTTGAAAGAGCTTGATGAAACCTGTCCGCAATGTGGCAACCCACTCCAACTCAAACAAGGTGCCTTTGGTATGTTCATCGGTTGCAGCCATTATCCCGATTGTGATTTTGTGGTGCATGAGCAACAGGATGAAGAGCAATCTATTGACTGCCCGGAATGCCATAAAGGGCATTTAGTTGCTCGCCGTGGACGACAAGGGAAAATCTTTTATGGTTGCGATAACTTTCCCCATTGCAAATTTTCCTTACCAGCAAAACCCTATGCCATCCCTTGTCCACAATGCCATTTTCCACTAGCACTATTAAAAAATGAAAATGCCGAACACCAAGTGTGGCAATGTGCAAATAAAAGCTGTCGACATATTTTTGAGAACGAAAAATGAATGTACAACAAATTGCTACCCATTTAATGCAAGATGAAGTGGTTGCCTATCCTACTGAGGCGGTATTCGGTTTGGGCTGTAATCCGCTGAGTGAAAGTGCGGTCAGAAAATTACTTAATTTAAAACAACGTCCGATTGAAAAAGGTCTCATTTTAGTCTCACCTAGCTTGTATTTTTTACAGCCATTTATCGATTTTTCCCATTTATCAGACGAACAACTTGCGCGCTTACAGGCACAATATGAACATCCGATCACCTGGGTGGTGCCGGCTAAGAAAGAGGTTCCACATTTCCTGACGGGGCAATTTAATAGCATTGCGGTGCGTTTATGTACTCATCCTGCCGTCAAAGCCTTGTGCGAAAAAACAGGCTTTGCCCTCACCTCGACCAGCGCGAACTTAACCGGTCAATCACCTTGTCGCAGCGCAGATGCCGTGCGTTCCCAATTTGGGGCAGATTTTCCCGTACTTGATGAAGCTGTTGGTCAAGCACAAAATCCATCGGAAATTCGCGATTTGCTCACAGACCAACTTTTCAGACAAGGATAAAACATGCAGCACTATGCCGTTTGGGGCAATCCAATTGCTCAAAGTAAATCCCCGTTAATTCATCGCTTATTTGCCACACAAACCCAGCAAACGATGGAATATGTTGCCAAATTAGGTGATCTTGAGGATTTTGAGCAGCAATTACAGGCTTTTTTTGCTGAAGGAGCGCAAGGTTGCAATATCACTGCACCATTTAAAGAACGCGCCTATGCACTCGCTGAGGAACATAGCGAACGGGCGAAACTGGCAGAAGCCTGTAATACATTAAAAAAATTGGCTAACGGCAAACTTTATGCAGACAACACCGATGGCATTGGTTTGGTGACGGATTTACAACGCTTAGGTTGGATTCAGCCTCAACAACGTATTTTGATTTTAGGTGCCGGTGGAGCAACCAAAGGGGTATTACTGCCTTTGTTGGAAGCACAGCAGCAGATTGTCTTGGCTAATCGCACGCTAGAAAAAGGGCAACAACTGGCAGATAAGTTCAAGCCTTACGGCACAATTGAAGCTGTCGCGATGGATGCAATTCCCGCGCAAACCTATGATTTAGTGATCAATGCGACTTCGGCTGGATTAAGTGGGCATACCGCTGCCGTTAACGGCTCTATCTTATCATTGGCTCGCGCTTGTTATGACATGCAATATGCCAAAGGCAGCGACACGCCTTTTATTGCCTACTGTAAATCCTTAGGTCTGAATAATGTCAGCGATGGCTTTGGTATGTTGGTGGCGCAAGCTGCCCATTCATTCCATTTGTGGCGCGGAGTAATGCCTGATTTTGTTGCTATCTATGAACAATTCAAAAAGGATATGGTATGAGTACAAATACGAGATGCCCTTGGGTGGGCAAACTTCCGATTTACATAGACTATCACGATAAGGAATGGGGCAAGCCACAATTTGACAGCCAAAAACTGTTTGAGAAAATCTGTTTAGAAGGACAACAGGCAGGGCTTTCCTGGATTACTGTATTGAAAAAACGTGAAGCCTATCGGGCTGCGTTCCATCAATTTGATCCTGCCAAAATCGCGCAAATGACCGAACAGGATATTGATCGTTGTATGGAAAATACCGGACTTATCCGTCATCGAGCAAAACTGGAAGCCATTGTGAAAAATGCCAAAGCCTATTTAGCCATAGAAAAGTGCGGTGAAAATTTCAGTGATTTTGTGTGGTCGTTCGTAAATCATCAACCAATTATCAATGATGTACCGGATATTTCTGTGGTACCTACCAGAACTGAAACCTCAAAAGCAATGTCAAAAGCGTTGAAAAAGCGTGGTTTTGTCTTTGTTGGCGAAACGATATGCTATGCCTTTATGCAATCGGTGGGGTTAGTCAACGACCATATAAATGGCTGTTGTTGTAAGTGATATTCCAGTATAATCCCCCTAATTTCATCTGAATAAGAACTGAATTATGAATAAAAAATATACCTTAATTTCAATCTCCATTCTGACCGCACTTTATAGTCAACAAAGTTTGGCAGATCTGCATGCTCAATGCTTACTCGGTGTGCCTCATTTTACTGGGGAAGTCGTAAAAGGTGATGTTAATAATTTGCCGGTTTATATTGAAGCAGATAAAGCAGAGATTAATCAGCCAACTCAGGCGATTTATCAAGGTAATGTGGATTTGAAACAAGGAAACCGCCATCTGGTCGGAAATTCAGTTGAGGTCAAACAAACCGGTGAAGGTAAACAAGCACAGCGTTGGGCTTATTTACGCGGTGGATTTGATTATAAAGACAATCAAATCAACCTATTAGGTAATGATGCGAGTTTTAATTTAGATAATAAAAACGGTAACGTAACCGATGCAGACTACCAACTTGTAGGACGTCAAGGTCGCGGTAAAGCACAAGAAATTGAGTTAGGTGATAATTACCGTTTAATGAAAAATGCGACATTTACCTCTTGTTTACCCGATGATAATGCTTGGGCGGTAGATGCCTCTGAGATTCGTCAGCATATTAAAGAAGAATATGCCGAATTTTGGCATGCACGTTTTAAAGTGTTAGGCGTGCCAGTGTTCTATACCCCTTACTTGCAATTACCAATTGGTGATCGCCGTCGTTCAGGTTTATTAATGCCAACCGTCGGTCATTCTAGCCGTGATGGTTATTGGTATAAACAACCGATTTATTGGAACATTGCGCCAAATTATGATGCCACAATTGTACCCAAATATATGTCACGCCGTGGCTGGCAATTAAATGGTGAGTTCCGTTATTTAACACCCGTTGGTGAAGGTAAATTTGCAGGTGAATATTTAGGACGTGATCGTTATGATAAATACACCAGCGATAGCCGTAAGCGTCATTTATTCTATTGGAATCACAGTTCTTCTTTTCTTGAAAACTGGCGTTTAAACGTTGATTACACCAAAGTCAGTGATAAACAATATTTCACCGATTTTGATTCTGATTATGGTGACAGTACTGATGGTTATGCGAACCAGTATGCACGTATTGCTTACTATAAACCAAATTACAACTTTGCGATTTCAGCACGTCAATTCCAAATTTTTGATGAGGTTTCTGTGGGACCTTATCGTGCGCTGCCACAAATCGACTTCAATTATTACAAAAATGATTTGGCAAACGGCTGGGTTGATTTCAAATTATTCTCACAAGCAGTACGTTTTGATAATGATAGCGCCCTGATGCCAACCGCATGGCGTTTTCATGTTGAGCCAAGCTTGGCAACGGCAATGTCAAATAAATATGGTAGCTTAAATATTGAGACTAAACTTTATGCAACGCATTATAACCAGAAAAAGGGCTCTTCTTCTGCTGCAGAAGAGGTACAAAAATCCGTAAATCGTGTATTGCCACAATTAAAAGTAGACTTACAAACAGTTTTAGCCACCAACAAAACTTTATTTGATGGCTATACACAAACACTGGAACCACACGCACAATACTTATATCGACCATATAAGGATCAAAGCAATATTGGCTCCAAGTTAGTTAATGACTATCTTGGCTTTGGTTATGACTCCGCTTTAGTTCAGCAAGATTATTATTCATTATTCCGCGATCGTCGTTATAGTGGTTTAGACCGTATTTCATCTGCAAACCAGGTGACAGTGGGGGGAACAAGCCGTTTTTATGATAAAAATGCCGATGAGCGTTTTAATTTCTCAGCAGGGCAAATTTATTATTTAACCGCGTCCAGAATCGATGATAATCCAAGTAATCGTACACCAAAATCCTCTTCTTCTTGGGCATTGGAATCTAACTGGAAAATTAGTAATAAATGGAATTGGCGCGGTAGCTACCAATATGATACGTTGCTAGATAAAGCATCATTGGCAAATAGCAGTTTGGAATTTAACCCGATGAAGAGCAATCTGATTCAGTTAAATTATCGCTACGCAAGTAAAGAGTATATCAACCAAAACTTAGGTGCGTCTGCTAACCGTTACCAACAAGATATTAAACAGGTTGGTGTCGTAGCGGCATGGGAAGTCTCAGATAACTGGGCGCTTGTCGGAAAATACTATCAAGATATTGCGTTGAAAAAACCAGTTGAGCAATATGTGGGTGTACAATATAACTCGTGCTGTTGGTCTGTTGGCGTAGGAGCGAGACGTTATGTGACGAGTCGTCAGAATCAACGTAACGATCAGGTGGTTTATGATAACAGTGTTGGCGTTACCTTTGAATTACGAGGCTTAGGTGAAAATGACCATCAAAGCGGTATTGAAGACATGCTGAAGAAAGGTAAACTTCCTTATATTCAAGCATTTAGCTTATAGTTAAATGAATAAAGGCTACCGAAAGGTAGCCTTTTTGTTTAGAAGTGCGGTTAAAAAAGACGACGATTTTTGACCGCACTTTGCTTATTTTTTTCGTTTTGCTCGAGGATGGGCTTGATCATACACTTCTGCAAGATGTTGGAAATTCAAATGCGTATAAATTTGCGTAGTGGACAAATTGCTGTGTCCTAAAAGTTCTTGAACTGCACGCAAATCTGAACTCGCTTCCAGCATGTGAGTGGCAAACGAGTGACGTAATTTGTGTGGGTTTAGATGACTATTTAATCCTTGGCGAATGCCCCAGGTTTCCATTCGTTTTTGAATAGAGCGATGAGTGAGGCGATTTCCCTGTTGGCTCACAAAAAGGGCTTCATCTTTAGGATTAAATAAAGGGCGTACTTTCAACCATTGTTGAATTGCGTGAGAAGCATAACGCCCAAAAGGCACAATACGTTCTTTGTTTCCTTTACCAATCACTCTCACTTCACGTACACGAGTGTTAATACTATTGAGGTTTAATCCTTGTAATTCAGATAAGCGAAGCCCCGAGCTATACATCAATTCCATCATCGCACGATCACGCAAATCAATAGGATCTTTGCTGTCATTTGAAAGCAATTTTTGGACCTGTTCAGCATCAATATTTTTTGGTAAATGTTTGCCTTGTTTCGGCGCTGAAATACCCGTTGCCGGATTCACTTTCATTTGACCTTGCTGCACAAGATAGCTGAAGAACTGACGAAGGGCAGATAAACGTAATGCTAAGCTCTTTTCTTTTAAACCTTGCTTACGGCTTTCCGCCAAAATAAGACGAACCACACTAGGATTCACTTGCTGCCAGTGCTGAATACCTTTTTCAGCCAAAATCGCTAAAATCGCATCCAGTTGATGTTGATAATTAGTGAGCGTATGTGGGCTTACTTGGCGTTCAATTCGCAAGTAATCCCAATATTGATTGAGGAGTGTATGCATTAGAGAGTTAATTCAAACAAACTTTTTTTCGTGTTTAGTTTAAATCCTTCGCGTTCTAAAATACTCTGTTGGGCTTGGCTTAATTCTGCCACTAAACGATTAGATTGTGTATAACGGACAAACTCTTTCGCTTTAGAAATAAGAGCAGCATAAATCTCGGCTTGATGTTTATCTTCTTTTACAAAAATATCGGTTAATTGCCAATAGCGTTGTAGTTGTAAAGAGGATAAGCGAGGATAAAGTTGAACAAAACCAATCGCCTGTGAGTTTTCGTTTACAGCAACAAAAAACATGCTTTCATTAAAACGTATACGATTCGTTAAAAAGGTTAAAGTGCGGTCAGGATTTTCACTCATTCCGTTGGCAAGTCGATAGGCTTCAAAGAGTGGAGCAAGCACTTCTATATTCCATTGTTCGGCTTTGAAAATTTTCATTGTTACCAGACCTATTTTCCGTTTATTTATAAAATTATTTATTTTTTATCGGTTCCGTACCGTAGATTGTAGCTTTTTAGCACAAAATAATCATCATTTACCCAAAAAAATTTTCAAAATGTGATTTTGCACAAAGAAATCTGTTCAAAGTTTGGTATAGTAAACACACTTTTTATTTATTCAATATGGAGAAACAAAAATGGCACGTCGTCCTTTAGTGATGGGTAACTGGAAATTAAACGGTTCCAAAGCGTTTACCAAAGAATTAATCGAAGGATTAAAAGCAGAATTACATGATGTAACAGGTTGTGATGTGGCAATTGCCCCACCTGTTATGTATTTAGGTACGGCTGAAGCAGCACTTTCTGGTTGTGGTTGTAGCTGTGGCGGTAAAAGTGTGATTCAGTTAGGTGCACAAAACGTAGATATCAATGTGAAAGGTGCATTTACTGGTGATATTTCTAGCGAAATGTTAAAAGATTTTGGTGCTAAATACATCATTATCGGTCACTCTGAGCGTCGTACTTACCACAAAGAAAGCGACGAATTTGTAGCGAAAAAATTTGGTGCATTAAAAGAAGCAGGCTTAGTACCAGTATTATGTATAGGTGAAACTGAAGCTGAAAACGAAGCAGGCAAAACTGAAGAAGTATGTGCGCGTCAAATTGATGCAGTCATCAATGCATTAGGTGTAGAAGCATTTAATGGTGCAGTGATTGCTTACGAACCAATTTGGGCAATCGGCACTGGCAAATCAGCGACCCCAGCACAAGCACAAGCTGTTCATGCATTTATCCGTGGTCATATCGCAGCAAAATCACAATCTGTAGCAGATCAAGTGATCATTCAATACGGTGGTTCAGTAAATGACGCTAATGCAGCAGAATTATTCACTCAACCGGATATCGATGGTGCATTAGTGGGCGGTGCTTCACTTAAAGCGCCTGCGTTTGCAGTAATCGTGAAAGCAGCTGCAGCAGCGAAAAACTAATTTTTCTTGTTCTAAAAGAAATAAAAAAGTGCGGTCAATTTTAACCGCACTTTTTTTATATTCTAAATCTTACCTATCGACCATTTCGTTCAAAGAACAAGACAGTTGCGGCAACGCGTGAGTGAACGTTAAGTTTACGAAGTAAGTTACGAATATGTACTTTAACCGTTTCTTCAGAAATGAAAAGCTGACCTGCAATTTGTTTGTTGGATAAACCAGTCGCGATTAAACGTAATACATCCATTTCACGATCGGTGAGTGAATCCATTGGATCAACAGTATGTTTGCGTTCTAAAAGAAGATTTTTAATCGAATCACTTAAAATCACTTCACCTTGTGCAATACGTTTAATTTGCTCAAGCAGCACATCTGGCTCAGTATCTTTCAATAAATAGCCATCAGCACCCGCATCGATGAGTGTGAAAATATCATTTTTCGCATCAGACACGGTTAAGATCAAAATTCGCGCATCAACACCTTCTGCACGCAAGCCTTTAAGAGTATCTAAACCTGAAAGACCTTTCATATTAAGATCTAAAATGATTAAATCGGGCGATTCTTGAATCGCAATGGAAATGCCTTCTGTACCGCTTCCTACATCAGCGACAACTTCAAAATTCTCTTCTAATTCAACTAATTGCTTGATACCACGACGCATTAATGGATGATCGTCGATAATTAATACTTTTAACTTTTCTTGCATAATATTCTCCAAGAGATAAGCGGACACTATTCTATTGCCTAAAGGCAAAACATCCACTGCCTTAGATTACTTCTCAATAGATTTTCGACCGAGGGATTCTATCGGGATTTTACCTATCTTCCAATGCATATTTGCAGATAAACTTGATTTATCTCAAACAATGCTTGTTTTGATGTCGCTATTCGCAAGTCCTTTTGCTTTTAAATTTGAACGGCATAATACGCATGCCGCTTTCTGTCGAGTGCAATTGATAAAATTGCGGATAATTAAAATTCCGTTGCACCATTTTATACGGATTTTCACAATCATTTGAGCCTAGCGATTGATAAATACGATTTATTTCGCGTACTTTATCATCTTTCGAACCTTCACATTGGCGATAAATTTCGAGACGGTTCTTCTCATCTAACAAATAGACGTTAAAGCTATTATCGGCATTATCTTCAAAGAAGAATTGTAAAAAACCTTCACTGGCAAACACATCAATTTCAGGTGGATACCGACGTGCTTCTGGGATAATTTCCTTCTCTTCCAACTGGGTTGGTAAAACGTCTTCAAAATTGTCCGCACTTTCTTTTCCGCCTTCAATAGGTTGCAAGCTGATCCCTTTTTCTTCAAAAAAGAATTGCCAGTTTTTCCCCGCTACACGCAGACGAGAATGAGTTGTTGGGCGGCTATCCCCTAATTGAATGCTGATACAACGGTTTACGAGTACACTCACCAAGTTTCGTAATGTGCGGTTGTAATGTTTACTGTAACAGAAAACCTGCACAGAACGAGGCTGATTCACCCCTTGATCAATTTTATTAGAAAGCACTTTTAAGGCAAGCAAAATCGCATTTTGTCCTTCAAAATGTAAGGTTCGAATTTCATTCCACACATTACGGTAAGTGAAATCAATGCTTCCTACCAAACTCTGTTCTAACTGACCAAAACTGAATAAATCACTTGGCGAAATATTTGATTTAAGCTCTTCGACTTGTGCGGTTGGGTCATTCACCAAATTCACCGCAATAAATAAATCACGGATTTCGCACTGTGAAGAAAGTGCCTCATTTGTTGGAACTTGGCTATTTGTATGCGGAAAAAACAATCGCAAATCAGCTACAAAATTACGTAAAGTCAGTTGGTCGATATTTTGGCTGATTAAGTGCAAATGGGTTTCAGCCGTCAACAAGCGATTAAAATAAGCCCATGCGACAACTTTATTTAAACTTTCACCATATTCAATCACGCGTTCTTTCGAGAACATAATGTGGTGCGGTGGCTGATTTACCATATACCAACCATCTTTAAAGCGCTTATTGCCGTGAACTTCGATGAACGTGAGGTGTTCTTCTGTTAAGTTATAGGAAATTTGTGAGTTTAGTAACGTAATTTTACCCGGCAATTCTTCAAAAGCAGTATAAAGTTTACGAGAAAGCACCGTGATATCTTGCGGAATTACGCTAGAGTTAATTTTATGTTTACGCGCAAAATCCACCAGATTCCGATAACTCATCATCAAGAAATTCACCAAATTATTGTGACTTTCTTTCACCCGTTTAATTTTCCAATTTGGACGATGATCTAATTCTTCAATACGTTCTTTTGACCAACCCCATTCTTGGGCCATCATTTTCATATAAGAAATACGCCAGTTTGAGGCGTGATATAACGCAAAGTCTTCCGTCGCTTTCACGTAAAAACAAGAACGTACGAAATCAAGACGCTTAAATTCTGAATGTGCGGTCAAATATTGGCTAATTCTCTCTAGAATCGCAATATAAGGATCGAAATGATGTATAGCCGTGCTGTGACCAGAAAGCAAATCCTCTTTAAATTGGCGAGCAATTAGCTGGGCATTTGGATATTCTTGAGCATAGGTTTCCAACAACAAGATTTTCATCACCGATTTATAAGGTGAATCAATACCTTTATAAAGCTGCCATAAGCTTGCACCAAAATATTCACTGGCTGAGAATTGCCCTAATCCACCGAAATCCACCCAATCATTTAAATTAAGCTCACCAGCCGCGACTAAACGCGCAACTTCGGCCTCATATTGTTTTTCATCTTCCACCCACAAGTGGAGCCACAATAATGGCTTGCCAGCAAGACGTACAGCGGAGCGATAAAATTCTTCCAGTAACAGCATATATTGGGCAGAACCACTGTTTTCTTTAGTTAGTGGATCGGAATAACGTTCGTTACGGAAACGTTGTTGCGTCATCAAATAGAAATGCATTTCCACATGAAATGTCGATGCCCATTGGCTGATTTTCTTCGTTTTTTCTGCTAAGCGCTGCTGTTCTTGTTCAGATAAATCATCTTGATGGCAGATCCAAATATCCAAATCAGAAGCTGAAGTTTGGCTAATGGAGCCAAAACTGCCCATCACATAAATACCTAAGATCTGCGCAAAAACAGCATCAGAATTGACCGCACTTTGCACGGCTTCGACAAGTTCGGGATGTTCTTTTGAGAGAAAATTTTGCTGATAATTTGAAAGAGTAAAATCGGCAATGCCTGCCGGGGCATCTTCCACATAACCCGGCAGAGCAGGATGATTAAGATGCAACAACAGCGGCACTAAAGAGACGATGTGTCGGAATGCATCACCTGAGCCCAATAATGCACGATCAAAACGACGTTTATCTAGAGTTTCGATACATTTTCGGGCTTGAGTGAGATCGTATTTCAAGGCTTCCTACCTATGACCATATAACTGGCATTACTGTACCACTTAGCTCATCAGAAATCAAAAATTTAAATGATCTGACTTTTTGCCCTAAAAATGGTAGCATAGGGCATATTTCTATTTAAAATCAGCGGTATTTATGGCAGTACTTAAAACCTTAAAAATTGCAACCCGTCAAAGCCCTTTAGCACTTTGGCAGGCAAATTTTGTGAAAGATCAATTAGAAAAATTTCACCCAACGCTTTCTGTTGAATTAGTTCCAATGGTAACGAAAGGCGATGTAATCTTAGATTCTCCTTTAGCTAAAATTGGTGGAAAAGGCTTATTTGTTAAAGAGTTAGAAAACGCTTTACTTGAAAAACGTGCTGATATTGCCGTCCATTCAATGAAAGATGTGCCTATGGAATTTCCAGAAGGTCTGGGCTTAAGTGTGATCTGTAAACGTGAAGATCCGCGCGATGCTTTCGTGTCTAATACATACCGTTCATTAGATGAATTACCGCAAGGCGCTATTGTCGGAACATCAAGCTTACGTCGTCAATGCCAATTAAAACAATTACGCCCTGATCTTGATATCCGTTCCTTGCGCGGCAATGTGGGAACCCGATTAAGTAAATTAGACAATGGCGAATACGATGCCATTATTTTAGCCTCAGCTGGCTTAATTCGTTTAGGGCTAGCGGAACGTATTGCCTCGTTTATTGAAGTGGAACAGTCGTTACCGGCTGCCGGACAAGGCGCGGTGGGCATTGAGTGCCGTGTTGATGATGAAGAAGTGAAAGCATTGCTTGCGCCACTTTCCGATGCCACTACGACAACTTGTGTTTTGGCTGAGCGAGCAATGAACACGCGCTTACAAGGTGGTTGCCAAGTGCCAATCGGTGGCTATGCCATTGAGCAAAATGGCGAAATTTTCTTGCGTGCACTCGTCGGAGAAACTGATGGATCTGCGATTATTCGCGCGGAAGGTAAAAGTGCGGTTGAAAATGCCGAAGCATTAGGCGTGACCATTGCTGAACAACTTCTAGCACAAGGCGCAGATAAGATTCTGGCGAAGATTTACTCAGCATAGGTAATCACTATGGCCGTACTAGTCACTCGCCCCGATGAACGAGGAAAAACCCTAGTTGACCAGCTGAATCAAGCCGGTGTGGTTGCCTTGCATTTGCCTTTGCTTTCTATTGAAGCAGGTGCTGAGTTGGCACAATTACCGACGAAACTTAATCAGCTAAAAAGTGGTGATTATGTGTTTTTGGTTTCAAAAAGTGCGGTCGATTTTGCGGATAAAACCCTGAAAGATATTGGCTTTAGCTGGCGTCAAGATTTACAATACTTTACAGTTGGGCATAGAACGGCACAGCATTTTTCCTGTCAAACTGAATGTACTGTTCGTTATCCAATAACGTCGGAAAATACTGAAGGTGTATTAAATTTACCGCAAATGGCAGAATTAACAGATAAAAACTTGTTAATTTTACGTGGCAACGGTGGACGAGAATTACTACGTGAACAGGCCACACTACGCGGTGCAACTGTTGAGACGGTCGAATGTTACCAACGCACGCCGATTAGTTATAATAACGAAGAGCAAACCAGTATTTGTATTCGTTCTGGTGTGCAAACCCTTGTGGTCACGAGCCTTGAAATTTTGCGGGCGTTAATCGAATTTGTGCCTGAAAATGAACAAAATTGGCTAAAAAATTGCTGTTTAGTCACGGTAAGTCAACGCATTGCGGATGTCGCAGTACAACAAGGTTGGCATAATGTGGTGGTTTCCGCTGGTGCGGACAATCAAAGTTTACTTAATACCTTACTTAATGAAGTAACTCCCCTTTCTCACTAAGGAAAAGATATGGCGAAAGAGAAATTAACCCCTGAAACGACAGATGAAATCCAAGAAACAGATGCAGTGGAAATTCAAACTGAAGATCGCGAGCCTGTTGCGCCACGTACACAAACTGTTGTGAAGAAAAGTGGTACTGGATTAAGTTTATTGGCTATTCTCATTGCACTTGGCGTGGGTGGTGCAGGTTATTATTTTGGCCAACAAAAAGTGGATGAATTCCAACAAAAATTGACCGCACTTGAAGCTCAAATCAATAATAAAACGGTGGTTTCAGCACCTGCTCAAGAAGTAAAATTTGATACTACACAGCTTGCTCAGTTAGAGTCTGCGAATAAAGCAACGCAAAACAAAATTGCGCAAGTAGAAGAGCTAATCAATGCCAAATCACATGAGTTAGTTGGCTTACAATCACAAATTAATAAAGTGAGCGCACAAGCTAATGCTCAACAGCCTACTGATTGGTTATTCTCAGAAGCAGATTTCTTGCTCAACAATGCATTGCGTAAATTAGTGTTAGATAATGACGTGGATACAGCGGTTTCACTCTTAAAACTCGCTGATGAAACTCTTGCTAAAGTGAATAACTCACAATCTGCGGCTATCCGTAGCGCAATCAATCAAGATCTGAAACAACTTCTCTCCGTAGCTGGCGTGGATCAAAATTCGGTCATGCAAAAATTATCGCAATTAGCTAATACGGTTGATGAATTACCTGTGTTAGATGTGAATTTCGGTGATGACCAAAATGCAACAAAATTATCAGATTCCCTGTCTGACTGGGCGGAAAATGCAGAAAAAAGTGCGACCTCATTCTTGAATCACTTTATCCGTATTTCACCGAAACATGGTGCGGATCGCAAAGAATTATTAGCGCCAAACCAAGATATCTACTTGCGTGAAAACATTCGTTTACGCTTACAATTAGCGATTATGGCAGTGCCTCGTCAGCAAAATGAGCTTTATAAACAATCTTTAGAAGCCGTTGCATCTTGGATTCGTAGCTATTTTGATACCAATGCTGAAGTGACTCAAAGTTTCTTAAAATCAGTGGATGAATTATCTGAAGTATCCATCTATGTAGATGTACCAAGCCAATTACAAAGCTTAAGTATGCTTGATAAGTACTTAAATCGTACACCTTTAGATGTGCAGAAAGTGGAAATTGAAGCAGAAAAAGCGCTTGATAATTCACCAAGAAAAGAAGAAGTAAAACCAACACCTGAAGCGAAAGCGGAAGAGCCAAAAGCTGAAGAAAAACCCGCTGAAGCACCAGCTGCACAACCGGCAACTGAACCCCAACAATAAGGATAGATAATGTTTAGAGTTCTTTTTTTAATGATCGCCTTACTTGCCGGATTGATTGCAGGGCCTTATCTCTCCGGTCAGCAAGGTTATGTCAGAGTTGAAACGGCAAACACCATATATGAAATGTCACTCACCACATTAGTGATTCTCTTTGTGGTCACACTTGCAGTGATTTATTCGTTAGAGTGGTTGGTTACCCGTTTCTTCCGTTTAAGTAGCAATACCTATAACTGGTTTTCTCTCCGTAAACGTGTGAAAGCACAACGTCAAACCCTTGAAGGCTTGATGAAAATGAATGAGGGCGATTATGCCAAAGCAGAAAAACTGATTGGTAAAAATGCGAAACATTCTGCAGAGCCAGTATTAAATCTGATTAAAGCCGCTGAAGCTGCACAGCAACGCGGTGATGAATTCAGCGCGAACCGTTATTTAATTGAGGCGACTGAGCTTGCAGGTTCAGATAACCTAGTCGTCGAAATTGCTCGTACCCGTATTTTATTACAACAAAATAAATTACCGGCTGCGCGCAGTTCCGTCGATAGTTTGCTTGAAATGTCAGATCGCAACAAAGAAGTATTAAAACTTGCAGCTGAAATTTATAGCCGCTCCAAAGCTTATCAAGCTTTAGATGAAATCTTAGATTTAATCGAAGGTTCAGGCTTATTCTCAGCTGAAGAATTTAAAGCGCTTCAACAAGAAACAGAAAATGGCTTGTTAGATGAAAAAATGAATGAAGAAGGCGTTGAAGGTCTGCTTGCATGGTGGGAAGCTCAACCACGCCGTCGTCGCAATGACTTAGAGTTAAAAACAGCTTTAATTCAGCGTTTAATTGATTGTAACGATCATGAGTCAGCTTATGAATTCACGCTTGAAATCATGAAAAAATTGGGTGATAACACCCCAATTAGTCCTGAGCTTTGCACGCAAATCACTCGTTTACAAGCAGAAGATAACAGCAAACTGCTTAAGTTAGTGGAAAAACGTGCAAAACGTGCCGATGAAAGCCAACGTTGTTGTCTCAATCGTGCATTAGGCTACCTTTATGTGCGTAATAATGACTTCGCTAAAGCAGCAGAAGCATTTAAAGAAGTCACTGCTTGCCCAACCCAGCTTCAACCAAATGATATCATGATGGCGTCTTATGTGTTCGAACAAGCGGGCGACAAAGCGGCAGCGGAAAAAATTCGTCAGGACAGTTTAAAATCAGCCATGTCTATTCAAGACAAACCGGCTGAAATACAAGATGAACCAAAAACAGACGAAGAACCAACCGCACTTATTGCGAAACGTGATTAAAATAAACAAAGACGGAGCTGAATAAAGCCCCGTCTTTTTCATTCCTAATCACCACTTATTTCATTTAAAACCAACTTCTTATTACATTTTATTATAAGTAATAAATTTCCATTCTTTTCTCACCGATTCAAAATTTTTTACTATATCGCTACGCAAACGATTAAATCATGAAAAATGAATTGGGATTATATTTTAAGTGTCACACCACGTTTTGTTCATGCCACACTGATGACGCTTCATCTCGCCTTTTGGGGCATTTTATTATCGCTGGTGATTGGTGTGATTTGTGCTGTGATTATCACCTACAAAGTCAAATCATTAACTTGGCTAGTAAAAGGCTATATTGAGCTTTCTCGTAATACGCCTTTATTGATTCAAGTGTTTTTTCTCTATTTTGGGCTGTCTAAAATTGGCCTGAAATTAGATGGGTTTACTTGCGGCATTATCGGCCTGGCATTTTTAGGTGGAAGCTATATGGCAGAAGCCTTTCGTGGTGGTCTGGAAGCGGTATCAAAAGGGCAAATTGAATCAGCCTTAAGTATTGGTCTAACCCCTTTTCAAGCTTTTCGCTATGTAATTTTCCCACAGGCCTTTGCGATTGCGACACCTGCAATCGGAGCAAATTGCTTGTTCTTAATGAAAGAAACCTCGGTGATCAGTGCCGTTGCCGTAGCCGAACTGATGTTTGTGGCGAAAGAAGTCATCGGGATCGATTACAAAACCAATGAAGCCTTATTTTTATTAGTGGTGTTTTATTTGATCATTCTATTACCGATGTCTCTGTTCATCGGTCATTTAGAACGCCGTACTCGGAGAGCAAAATATGGGGCTTGAGTTATTATTCCAAGGCAGCAACATTGAACGCTTGCTCAATGGTTTATGGGTGACAGCTGAAATTGCATTCGTTTCCGTCTTCTTCGCCTGTATTTTAGGTGTGATTTTTGGCGTAATCATGACAAGCAGAAATCCCATTATCAAAGCCATTTGCCGCTTTTATTTAGAATTTATACGTATCATTCCATTATTAGCGTTACTTTTTCTCGCGTATTTTGGTTTGGCAAAATGGTTTGATATTCACTTAGATGGCATTTCTGTATGTATTTTGGTGTTTATTTTCTGGGGAACAGCAGAAATGGGCGATTTAGTGCGTGGCGCCTTAACTTCTATTGAAAAACATCAAGTGGAATCCGCCTACGCTTTAGGTTTAACGCCGTTTCAAACCTTTGTGTATATTTTACTTCCGCAAAGTTTAAAACGTGTGACACCAAGTGCTATTAACCTCTTTACTCGCATGGTAAAAACCAGCTCTTTGGCGATGTTAATTGGTGTAGTCGAAGTGATTAAAGTCGGTCAACAAATTATCGAACATTCATTATTTAGTAATCAATCGGCAGCGCTTTGGATTTACGGTGTTATTTTCGGTTTATATTTTGTGATTTGTTACCCACTATCCTTATTTTCCCGTTATTTAGAAACCCGTTGGGAAAGTTAATTTTAATTAGGAAAACACATGGCGTTATTAGAAATTAAAAACCTCGTCAAAAATTACGGTGATGTAGAAGCACTCAAAGGCATCAATCTTTCTATAGAGAAAGGCGAAGTTGTCGTTATTTTAGGTCCATCTGGTTGTGGTAAAAGTACTTTTTTACGCTGCCTAAATGGACTAGAGGAAATAAAGCGCGGTCAGATTTTGCTGCAAAATGCAGGAGAGTTAGGTAAAGACATTCCTTGGGTCAAAGCGCGTCAACGCATTGGGATGGTATTCCAAAGTTATGAACTATTCGCTCATTTATCAGTAATTGACAATATTTTGCTCGGTCCTTTAAAAGTACAAAAACGCGATCGTGCAGAAGCTGAAAAACAAGCCGATGAGTTACTTAAACGTGTAGGCCTATATGATCGAAAAAATGCCTATCCACGTGAATTATCTGGTGGACAAAAACAGCGCATTGCCATTGTTCGTTCACTTTGCATGAACCCTGAAATTATTCTGTTCGATGAAGTGACCGCTGCCCTTGACCCTGAAATGGTACGTGAAGTACTTGATGTAATCTTAGGTCTCGCCAAAGATGGCATGACGATGCTCATTGTTACCCATGAAATGAACTTTGCTCGCCAAGTGGCTAATCGCATTGTGTTTATGGATAAAGGGCAAATTATTGAACAAGCAAAACCGGAAGATTTCTTCACGAATCCAACCACGGATCGTGCGAAAACATTCTTAAATATCTTAAATTATGAACCGAGAGGGACAAACTATGAAGAAAACATTTAAAACATTGACCGCACTTTTAGCTACTGCCACTTTGGCATTTGGCTTAACCGCATGTAATGATAAAGAACCGGCTAAAGACGGGGCAAAAACAGTTTCAAGCCTTGAGCAAATACAAAAAGATGGCAAAGTGCGTATTGGTGTATTTAGCGATAAACCACCATTTGGTTATGTCGATGTGCAAGGCAAAAGCCAAGGCTTTGATGTCGAAATTGGTAAAGCGATCGGTAAAGATTTATTAGGTGATGAAAACAAAGTGGAATTTGTTTTAGTGGATGCCGCAAACCGTGCTGAATACTTACTTTCTAAGAAAGTTGATATTATTCTCGCCAACTTTACTGTAACCCCAGCACGTAAAGAAGTGGTGGATTTTGCGAATCCATACATGAAAGTAGCATTAGGTGTCGTTTCAAAAGATGGTTCTGTGATTACTGACCTTGAACAATTAAAAGGCAAAACTTTAATCGTAGATAAAGGTACTACTGCTGATATTTTCTTCACCAAAAACTATCCAGATGTGAAATTATTGAAATTTGAACAAAATACCGAAACCTTTGAAGCCTTACGTGATGGCCGTGGTGATGCATTATCTAATGACAATACCTTCTTATTCGCTTGGGCAAAACAAAATCCAGGTTATACTGTGGGCGTAAAAAACTTTGGTGATCAAGATGTTATTGCACCAGCTGTTCGCAAAGATGCTCCTGAATTGTTAAATTGGTTAAACAACGAAATCCAAACCTTAGGCAAAGATGGGCGTTTAAAACAAGCTTACGAAAAAACCTTATTGCCAGTTTATGGTGATACCGTCAGCGAAAGCGATATCGTGGTTGAATATAAATAATTCTCCCACATTCACTTCTCCTTTAGTCCAACTCAAGGAGAAGTGAAAACTTACTAAGTTTTGACCGCACTTCCAATTTTAAATGCGAAATATGTTTTTTCTAGATATATGCCTATTTTACCCTTCAACAGCATTTCTTGTATTGTCACTTTATAACATCTAAATTTGATAATAATTCTTATTTATGGCAATATTCTGATGTTTTATTCAGACAGGAGTTTATATGCAAAAAAAATCAACAATTCGTTTAATTTTGGCCGTTCTATTACTGACTTTTGGTATCACTACTCAAGCAGAAATAAAAACAATCAAAGATGTATTAGGACGAGAAGTTAACGTTGATGTGCCCGTAAAAAATGCCGTGTTAGGCTTTTACTATCCTGATTACATTGCTGTTACGGGTGTTGAAAATTTTAAATATGTTAAAGGTATCTCACGTGAATTTTGGGAAAAATTTAATCCAGGAAGTTGGGCATTGTTTTCTGAAAAAATGCCTGAACTCAAAAATATTGCTGATATTGGTAATGTAAATGCAGGAACTTTCTCAACCGAAAAAACCTTGGCATTAAAACCTGATGTATTAATTCTTGCAGAATGGCAATATCAAACTATTGGTTCCGAACTACCAAAGTTAGAACAAGCTGGCGTTCCAATTATTGTTGTCGATTTTAATGCTCAAAGTGTAGAACGACACACCCAAAGCGCAAAGATTTTTGGGCAACTTGCAGGTACCGAAGAACGAGCAAATAAAATTGCAGATGAATATGCTCAAGGCATTACTGATATTCAAAAACGTGTAAAAGAGGCTAACCTACCTAAACCTAAAATCTATGTAGAATTTGGCAATAAAGGTCCTAGTGAATATAGCTTTACCTTTGGTAAAAATATGTGGGGTGCTATTGCTGAAACTGTTGGCGGGGATAACGTAAGCGCGCCTTTTGTCGAAAATTGGGGACCAATTAATCCAGAACAACTTCTTGCCACACAACCTGAAGTGATTATGATTTCTGGCACAGAAATGGGGCATGAAACTAACAATGAAATGATGGCGATGGGAATAAACATCAATGAACAGGATGCACAAAAACGCCTAAAAGGTTTCTTAACCCGTGCAGGGTGGCAAGATTTACCTGCAGTAAAAAACCACCGTGTTTACGGTATTTATCATACGGCTTCTCGCTCACTAAGTGATCTAGCAGCCGCTCAATTTATGGCAAAAGCACTTTACCCAAAACTTTTTGAAGACATAGACCCACAAAAAACCTTTATGGATTTCCATAAAAACTATTTGCCTATCATACCTAGTGGTACATTTTTTATTAAATTGAAAGATTAAACAATTCATAAGGTGAGCGATGCTCACCTTTTTTATATTCTCACTGCCTTTCATAAGTGAAAACTCCTTTATTTTTGACCGCTCTTTGAAAGATGCGGTGTAAATCTCGCCTTTAATGGCATTCTTTCCTGAATACGTTCCCGATTAATCTGTAAGGCCGCCTCTGTGACTTCATAGTCCAACCATAAACTTGGGTCGTCGGGTAACGTTTCATTCCAAATATACTGCACATTAAAGCCTCGCGCCTTACATTCCGCATGCAATGCATCATAGCGTTTCTTTAAAAACGCCAATTTGTTAAAGAAAAAGCGCACATGCCCTTCACCTAACTTATATTCTGCAGGCTGTCCTTTTAAGTGATATTTACCTTTCGCCACGGCGTTAGGAATGCGGGTTAATTCACGATGTTCAGCTAAAAGATGCTGATCACAAAGTTCCTCGGGCGGAACAAGATTAATTCGAGTCATAAGTCATACCAAAGAAAAAGAAACATAGTACGGAGCATAAATGTATTTGTCTATGATTTACTCATCTCTTTAAAAGAATAAACATTCAAGCATTTCAGAAAGATATTTATCTGAGTATTTTAATAAAGTATTGATCTATTCTAAATAAACAGTATGATCGTCCTAACCTTAACGACTTATTATGGTCCACAAAAGCAATATTTCCCTACTTTTGAGATATTCCAATATGAAATTTTTACTTTTTTTAACTCATTTCATCGTCTTGTTATTTAGTGCTTATTTCTTGTTCAACTTTGGCGTGCGTTGGGTGCAAGTCATTGGTTATAATTTAGCATTCAACGAGCCTGTGGCTAATAGTCTACATCATTCTATTAATATCTATTTTAAACTTATTGCCATTACCACTTTTAGCTATCTCTTTTTTGCTATTTTTCAACGTTTTTATCGTCGCTTTACGATGTTACTATGGATGGCGGAAGCTGGAGTATTCGGGAAATATTTATTTAATTTGAATGGGCTACAAGGCACCAATTATGATGGCATATTCCAAACCTCATCGGTTTATATTTATTTTTTATGCCCATTATTGTTAAGTTTATTATCCTACCTTTATTGTAAGAAACAAAACAAGTAAACTCATAACCTAGCAATTCAAAAGGGGTTGCAAGCGGTTAAATTTTGTAGGCATTTTACCAATCTCTCCATTCAATAAGGATTCATCATGAAAAAATTATTTGTATTCGCTTTATGTACGTTCTCTATTTCTAGCTTTGCCTTAACCCCGCAAATAGAAACAGCATCAAACTCAGACTCTTTCATCAGTTTCCGCACGGCTAATGACGCTATTTATTGCTCTGGCGACCTTCCTGGTCTAAACCCCCAAGTTGAATGTGTTACTAAAATTAAAGGAAAACCGATTTTACCGCGTCCGAAAGATTGTGAATTCGAATGGGGCGAGCTATTTTCTGTTGGCGCGACAGGAAAGGCTTCACTTGTTTGTGCAAGTGATACCCCCGCTGTACCAGACTCACCAATCTTAAAAGAGGGCGAAACAATTAAAGGCAAAGGCTGGCAATGCACTGCTTCGGGCGATTCATTAACTTGTTCAAATAAAGAAAAACACGGTTTTAAAATTAGCCAAGCAAAACAAAAATTGTTTTAGCTTGCAGCGTATTTGAAAAATACACAATACGTTAATTGCCTTACTACAAGAGCGGTCAAATTTTTCTCACTTTTTACAAGGAACACCAATCATGAAAAAGTCTCTTCTCTTAACGATTCTTTGTCTTCCATTTATGGCTCAAGCCAACGACAGTACGGGAACAGTCTCTACTGGTGGTGTGGAATATATTAAAAATGAGCATATTGCGATGCAAAAAGAAAACCTATTTATCAGCCAAGATAAAATTAAGGTGGAATATGAATATCGCAATCTGACCGATAAAGACATTACTGAGACGGTGCTATTCCCATTACCGGAAGTGATGCTGCACGATTACGGTGATTTTGCCGACACCCAAAGTTTAATCAATTCTTTTAAGATTTATGCGAATGGCAAAGAAATCAAACCGACAACTCATGTACGCGCGTTCTTTTACGAAACCAAAAATGCAGATGATGCAGAGAAAAGAGAATTGGTTTCTCACGATGTCACGGACATTCTTCGTGCCTGTGGTTTAACTGAAGAAGAGTTAATGGAGCCTTGGTTGCGTAAATCTGATTCTGCAGATAAGAAAATCTTGAAATGTCAGGACCCACGTCTTGCCAAATTCGCATACAAAGACTCTGAGGATAGCGAAGATATCACTTGGGGTGGACAAATCATTTATAGCTGGCAACAAACCTTTAAAGCTAATTCGATTACTCAAATTCAGCACGAATATGTCCCTCTTTTAGGATCTGGCATGGGGCTTCATGATCTCGTGAATTATAAAAAGTTTGCCGATACTTTTTGTATTGATCCATCATTTAAAAAATCAGTAAAAGCAAAATCTAATCAAGGGATATACTACCGTGAGCTAGGTTATATTCTCAAAACTGGAGCAAACTGGGCAAAACCTATTGCGGATTTTACGCTTACCATTGAAAGACCCAAAGATCAGATTGTTTCTTTCTGCTGGAAAGGTAAAGGCGAAGTGAAAAAAGTACTGCAAAATGACAAAGTTGTGCAATATCAAGTAAAAGAAAAAGACTTCTTACCACAGCATGATTTAGATGTGCTATATGGTATAGATGCAAAGTTTTTTAACTAAAAGCTTGCTTAGTAATATGCTTTTACAATAAAGAGAAGATAAACCTCACAAAATTTTTCACAAGAAATAAAAATGAAAAAATCACTTACATTGGCTTTATGTGCTTTATCCGTTTCGGCTTTTGCAACAACACCTTCAATCGAAGATCAAATGTCGTATCCACCACCACCGCCACTTCTAGATTTTCCTAATTGGTGGAGTGTAATTGCTTATAATCCACAAAATGGTGCTTTTGGTTATGGCGAGGGAGGTATGATAAAGGCTGCTCAAAATAAAGCACTAAAGGATTGCGAGCTTGCTTCAAATGATGCAAATAAACAACATTGCCAAATTGTCACAGAAGCTAATCATGCTTGTGTTGCATTGGCAACGGGAGACTCCCCTGAAAAATATGCCGCAGTTCGCAATTTCAGAATGAAGCGAGAAAAAGCTGAACAAGAAGCCTTGGCAGCCTGTAAAACGAATTCAGCGAATTGCTCAATCACCTTTTCCGCTTGTGAAAAATAATCTTAAAAAAGGAACGCTCTATGAAAAAAATCTTACTTTGCCTGTGCCTCTTTTCTTCTGCCGCTTATGCTAACCAATGTGAAATCATTGATACCGAATTAGCCGCAAGTTATTCAGAGATGAAAACCTACGGCAACTATAACGAAAAAAATGAAGAAAAATACCAGTCTTCAGAAAAACGGTTTAAAGACGCATTAGCCAAAATTGAAAAATTAGAAGGCAAATTCTGCGCTTGGGAAAAAGCGCCTAAAGAGGGTGTGCGCGTGCTCACTTCAAAAGACCAAAAACTGCAAATCCTTGCTTGGGATTGGCAATCTGGCGGGACAATGCATGAATATGGCAGCATTTGGCGTTATCAGTTACCTAATGGCATTTGGAAAACGGAAGTTAATGAGTTAGACTCTTATATAACCTGGCTAGTATCGCTTAAATTGAATGGAAAACCTTACTATTATATAGAAACCGCTGACATCTACAGTCAATGTCATCATGCAATCGCAGCGAAATTTTATCAAATTACGGAAAAAGGGTTAGAAGAAGCCAATCTGATTCAAGGTAAAAAACCAACTTCTAATATTGAGGTATCGTTTATCTCATATACGAATAATGATTTACCAGAATCGAATGCCTATTTTGATTACGACTTGAAAAATAACCGCTTTAGCTTCCCGTTAGTACATCAATTTGAAGATACCTGTGGTAACGGAAAAATGACCTCTGAACGCATTTATTATCGTTTTGATGGCAAATACTTTGTAAAAGAGAAAAAGACTAAAAAATAGCTCTATTCCTGTACTCACATAAAAAAGGGGACTCGAATCCTTATTAAAGGATCCCCCCTTTAAGGAAACAGTCATGTCTGTCAAAACATTTGAAAAATTGACCGCACTTTTAGATGAACATCAAGCACGCTATCGTGTCGTTGAACATCCGACTGCAGGAAAATCAGAGGAAGTGGCTAAAATCCGTGGTACAGAATTAGGGCAAGGGGCGAAAGCGTTAGTATGCAAAGTAAAGGGAAATGGCGTAAAACAAGCGGTATTAGTGATATTGCCTGCGGATCAACAATCTGATTTGAGTAAAGTAGCGGCCTATTTAGGCGGCACGAAAGCCTCGCTTGCCAGCCCTGCAGAAGTAGATACCTTAACTGACTGTGTATTTGGTGCAATTCCGCCTTTTAGCTTTCATCCTGATTTGTTATTAATTGCCGATCCTAGCTTACTGTCTCGTTATGATGAATTAGCCTTTAATGCCGGTACGTTAGAACGCTCTATTATTCTCAATACACAAGATTATGCCTCAATCGTTCAGCCCACATTAGTGGATGTAATAAAAACCGAATAGAGAAAAGATTGGTTGTCTTTCATTTGGTTGATACAATGCTTCCGTTTTTCTATTAATTGGACATCTCATGAAAAAATATCTTAAAGCATTTATTCTTTTTCCGTTGATTATTCAAATTATCGGCACTGTTGCCTTAACATTCTCGAATAATGATACTGATCAAATTCAGAGCTCGGTGCTTTCTGTCTTTATTGTGGCTGCAGTGCCGACTTTTCTCATTACGCTTTGGGCGGCATTTCACCGTTATGCAAGCTACAACGTAAAAGCTATTGCATTAATTGCAGGATTAATCGGATTTAGTTATACCGTCGTGGCAGGATTCTTTTATGCCACACTAGTTAATGACATGGGATTTGGCGAATGGTTACGCGCAGGAGGATTAGAAATTACCTGCTTAATGGCCGCAGGTTTGGCACTTTATTCTGTTATGGTACTACCGCTCTTGTTACCTAAAGAACGCCCACTATAAGGCGATTTGAGGCGAATATTGAGCAGTTAAATCCACCAAATCTGCTAATGAAATTGACCGCACTTGATTGTTTTCTGGCAAAAGTGCGGTTAAATTTCGAGCTAAAATATCCTGTTCCAACATAAAACATTGCCCTTTGCATTGAGTAAACATTTCCCCATACTTCACCGCTAACAACACGCCATCTTGCCATAAAACCATCGCATCATTTTCCGTGATTTCAGTCAAATAACGTTGAAGGTCTGTCTCAGAATGATGAGCTTGAGAAAAGGTATAAAGCATAATATTCCTTAAAACGTAAACACTTTTTCTGCTTGGCTAAGTTTATTGATCAGCGAAGTGCGGTCAATTTTTTCAGCAGAAATAATGAGTTGTTCAGCTTGCAAATTGTATTGGTCGAGCGAATCGGCGCAGACAAAGCGCTGTTCAATATCGTATAAATCTAATAATTTAAAGGTACGAATAAAATCTTTTTGTAGCAATAATTCAGGCTTTTGCCCATCGAGTAAATTTAATACGCCATCATCGATAAAAAAGACGCCGATTTCCTCTTCATCACAAAATGCTGTTGCCGCAAGCAACGCATCTAAACCTTCACGAGAAATCGCATTTCCATGCGGTGCGGTACGAAATAAGAATGCTAGCTTCATAATGTCACCACCCGATCTGCTTTTAATACCATCGCCATAAACTCGCCTAAGCCTGTAATCTCAAAACCTTCTGCAAGATTCGTTTGATCCTCATCTTTTGCTGTAAGTGAATCCACTACGCCACGACGTTGTGAAGCGGCTACACATAAATGCAAAGGAATATGATGCTGCGCTGAAAAGGCTTGCCAAGCTTGCGTGAGATTAAATTCATCATTGGCAGGATAAACCAAGCCATTGCCATTACTCACACCGTCTTGGAAAAAGAAAATTTGGCTAATGGCATGCCCTTTTTCAAGTAAAGCTTGGGCGAATTGATAGGCAAGAAAAGCCCCTTGTTTTCCATAAACAGGACTTTTCACGGCGAGAACATAGTTCATTACTCTTGCTCTTGTTTGATTTGACGAATATATAAATACACGGTGTGGCGAGAAATCGCTAGACGATCAGCCACTAAATTGATGGCATCTTTAATATCAAAAATGCCTTTTTCGTAAAGTGAAACTACAATTTGACGGTTCTTATTGTTATTCGAAACCGAGCGATCTGCATTTACTTCTTCAATGGTTTTTTCTACCGTTTGTGCCACCAATTCTTCCACTGAACTTGCAAAATTGACGGAAGAGGTTTCATTTTGTTCCTGCGTTGGCATAAACGCCTGCATAAATTGAGAAACTGGCACATCCAAATTAATATTGATGCAAAGTAAACCAATAATGCGTTGCTTGCTATTTCGAATGGCGATGGTCACTGACTTCATCAACACATTGCCTTTCGCACGCGTGAAATAAGGCTTAGACACACTCTCACTTTGCATATTACGCAAGGATTTCAGGGCTAAATCCGTAATCGGGGAACCCACTTGGCGATTGGTATTATGCCCATTGGCAATACAAATTGCGGAATGTTCAATGTCTTCTAAAGAGTGTAAGACGATTTCACAATGCTCGCCAATCAACGCGCTCACGCCATCAACTACCGCTTTATAGGAAATCAGAATAGCACGATCTTCATCAGTGAAAGGTTGTCTATCGGTTAGTATCATTTTTCAAATCTGGTAGGGAAAATGACCGCACTTTGGACAAAGTGCGGTTAAATTAAGGATTATTTTTTAGGATTAACGTCTAATACTTCAACTTCGAAGTAAAGCGTTGCATCAGGTGGAATTGAATCGCCTGCACCTTGTTTGCCATAAGCTAATTCAGGTGGAATCACTAATTCGATTTTACCGCCTTTCTTCACTAACTGAAGACCTTCAGTCCAACCTTTGATCACTTGGTTTAATTTAAATTCAACCGGTTGACCACGTTCAACAGAGCTATCAAATACTTTACCATCTGGTAATTTACCAGTGTAATGTACTTTCACAGTATCTGTTGCTTTAATCGCATCACCTTTACCTGCTTCAGTGATTTTGTAAAGTAAGCCATCTTTAGTGCTTTTTACGCCATCTTTTTTCGCAAATTCAGCGTGGTATTTATCGCCTTCTTCTTTTGCGGCTTTCGCTTGTTGTTCTACTTTTGCTTTCGCTGCAGACACTAATTGCTCTTGAATACCATCTAAGGTTTGTTGAATTTTTTCGTCTTTACGAACATCAACTTTACCTTCTAATGCATCTTTTAAGCCATCTAAAATACGCGCATTGTCGTATTGAATCACTTCTTTTTGAGCATCCACTAAATCTTTTACTTGGTTACCCATTAATGCACCTACAGCATAAGACGCATCGCTTGCGCTTGGCGCTGCTTTATCTTCTGCAAAAACAGAACCTGAAACAACCGCACTTACCATAAGTGCAGCAAGAGAAAGCTTTTGAATTTTCAACATTTTGCTTGATCCTTTATAATAGAAACGGAATAGCGAATAGGTTAAATCGGATTGACCAAATTCACAACATTTTTTTAAAAATTAGAGAAATTTTATGCAAAATCAACAAATTTTAGAAGATCGCATTGCTGAACTTGAAATGAAAATTGCTTTTCAAGAACAACTTTTAGACGAACTCAACCAAGCATTAGTTCAACAACAGTTTGATATGGATAAAATTCAACTTCAACTCCGCTATCTCGCCGGCAAATTAAAAGATATGCAACCTTCTAACATTGCTAGCCAAGCAGAAGAAACACCGCCTCCGCATTATTAAAATGTAATAAAACCATATTTTTAGCTAAATGCGTGATCTTCATCACAAATTCATGAAAAATATTTTTATTTTATTGAAAAAATAACTAAGTGTTTTTATGGTTACCTCTATAGTTGTATAGCCAAATAGAGGATGTAAAAATGGCAAAGTTAGAAATAAAAAATATTACAAAAAAATTTGGTGACTTTTACGCAGCAAATAATATTACTTTTACCGCTGAAGAAGGCGAGTTTGTCACCTTATTAGGACCAAGCGGCTGTGGTAAAACCTCCTTATTAAAATTAATCGCTGGATTTCATGTGGCTGATGAAGGTGAAATCCTTATCGGAGGAAAAAATGTTAACAATGTTCCTCCAGAAAAACGCAATACAGCCATGTGTTTCCAATCTTATGCCCTTTTCCCTCACCTCAACGTTTCTCACAATATTTGCTATGGTTTAAAGCAACGTAAAATTGATATTGAAGAACAAAAACAGCGTTTAAATCTCGCATTGAAACAAATGGATTTAGAATTTCATAAATTGAAATTACCCAATGAGCTTTCTGGAGGTCAACAACAACGTGTCGCATTAGCCAGAGCCATGGTCACTCGTCCAGATGTAATTTTATTTGATGAACCGCTTTCCAACTTAGATGCCAAATTACGCGAAAGTGTACGTTTTGAAATTAAGCAACTCTCAAAACAATACAATTTGACTAGTATTTATGTGACTCATGATCAGGCTGAAGCCCTAACTATGTCAGATAAAATTATTGTGTTAAATAAAGGTACTATTGAGCAAATTGGCTCTCCTCAAGATATTTATCATCATCCTAAAAACCGCTTTGTGGCAGATTTTATTGGCATTGCCAATATCACGGAAGCCAATGTAAAAAACATCGGCGATAACCTTTATGCTGTTAGTTCTATTTTTGGCGATTTCACCGTATTTTCTGAGAAAAAACCGGAATCAGAACGAATTTATATTTGCTTTCGACCAGAAGACATTGAATTGTTACCAAACGCACAAACGGAAGCGGAAAACCAAATTACAGTAGATATCATCAACACCGCTTTTATGGGCAATATCACGGAAGTGCAAGGAGTCATTAAACGTAATGATGAAGAGAAAAAATTACGTCTGCAACTAACAAAATGCCCAAATTTGAGCGATAAACTCACCTTTACGGTTCCCCGCCATGCGATTAAATTCTTGGAGTCCGTAAAATGAAAAGTCTCAAAAATGATGTAAAAGCATGGTTATTGCTATGCAGCGGTTTAGGTACGATCCTATTTTTAATGGGGTCCACGTTCTACATTGTCGTCTCTCAAAGCCTTGGTTTATATAGTATGGGTGGGGAAGAAAGCCAATTTAGTTTGGAGTATTGGCAAGCCGTATTAAATAGCCCTGTATTCCAAAATTCGTATATTTATTCCGTAAAAGTGTCTTTATTAGGGGCGATTTTATCCATCATCGTGGCTTATCCCATTGCCATGTGGTTACGTAAAAAATTACCAGCTAAGGTAACGATCATCACTATCTTGCGGGCACCTATGTTGGTACCGGGATTGGTTGCCGCCTTTTTGTTCGTCAATATGATTTCGTACCACGGCATTCTTAACGAAGTATTCGTTTATTTAGGCATTTGGGACGAACCGAAAACCCTACAAAATGACGAATTTGGTTGGGGGGTAGTGATTTTACAAATGTGGAAAAACATTCCCTTTGCTTTAATTCTTATTGGTGGCGCGGTCAATTCACTGAAAACTGATTTATTAGATGCGGCGGCTAATTTAGGTTCGAGTCCTTGGCAACGTTTTCGTTATGTGATCTTTCCACTAACCTTAAGTGCGGTACAAGTTTCCTTTATTTTAATATTTATCGGCGCACTCGGTGATTTCGCCTTTTATAGTATTGCAGGTCCTCGTAGTACCTATTCTTTAGCACGTTTAATGCAAATGTCTGCCTATGAATTTGAAGAATGGAATCAAAGTGCGGTCATGGCATTAACTATTATGTTAACCTCTGCCTTCTTCACCATCCTAGTGTCATTATTGATTAAACCATTAGCCGTCAAACGTGGAGAAGTCAAATGAGTAGTTCCGTACAAATCACAACGAAAAATAGTCGATTAATCGCACGTATTTCCTTAACGTTCTTTATTCTTGCTAATTTTATTTGGTTGTTCCTACCCTTTTTAATGGCAGGTTTATGGTCATTGGTAGATCCCGCTAAACCATGGAGTTATCCAGATATTTTCCCTCAATCATTATCTTTTGAGCGTTGGAAAATCGTCTGGGAAACCACCTCTTTACCTGAAGCAATGTTTAATAGCTATACCATTGCACCTACGGTTTCACTGATCACTATTTTACTCTCTCTCCCAACAGCTTATGCATTTGGACGTATGGAGTTTAGAGGTAAAAAATTAGCAGAATTATTAACACTGATTCCATTGGTTATTCCAGGCATGATTATTGCCCTATTCTTTAGCCGTATGTTATTGGATTTAAATATTAATAATCCATTCATCGGCATTGTTATTGGGCATGTTGTACTCACGTTACCTTATGCTATTCGGATTTTATCCGCGGGCTTTTCATCTGTACCACAAGACCTCATTGATGCTAGCCGTGACTTAGGTGCATCTAAATTTACCGTTTTCAAAGACGTGTATATGCCGATGTTAAAACCCAGTTTTTTAGCATCAATTATCTTCTGTTTAGTGAAAAGTATTGAAGAGTTTGCTATCGCTTTCGTTATCGGCTCACCAGACTTTATTACCGTGCCAACCATTTTATATTCTTTCCTCGGTTATTCTTTTATTCGTCCGAATGCGGCCGTTGTATCGATTATTTTGTTGGTACCAAACATTATTTTGATGATGATTATCGAAAAATTGTTGAAAGGGAATTATCTCTCTCAATCCACAGGAAAAGCATAATTTTCACAAGGAGCATCTTATGCAAAAAAATATCCGTAAACTTCTATCCATTGGTCTTACCGCTGCCGCCTTGGCTGTCAGTACTTTTGCCTCGGCTTCCACTGACTTAAGTGGTAAATCTTGGAGCGAAATCGAAGAACTCGCTAAAAAAGAAGGAAAATTGACAGTTAGCGTTTGGTATTTGCAGCCGCAATTCCGTAATTTTGTCAAAGAATTTGAAAATCAATACGGTATTAAAGTCAAAGTACCTGAAGGCACCTTGGACGGTAATATCAATAAACTGATTGCTGAAAAAAATCTAGAAACCGGCAAAATGGATGTGGTTGTGTTAAATGCTGACCGTTTAGGCAACGTAGCGAAAAATGACATTCTTGTAAAACTCAATAACTTACCAAATTTCGATAAATTAAATCACCACTTACAAGGTGTTGAATTAGGCGATATGGCTGTAGGTTACTGGGGTAATCAAACCGGTCTAGCTTATGATCCTATGCGAATCAAAGAAGAGGAACTGCCACAATCTTGGGCTGATATGGAAAGTTATATTGATAAAAATCCAAAAAAATTCGGCTATTCTGATCCAAACGGTGGCAGCTCCGGTAATGCCTTCATTCAGCGAGCTTTAGTGTATATTAATGGTGATTATGATTACCGTACCGATAAAATTGATGAAGCACAGATTGCTAATTGGAAGAAAACCTGGGATTGGTTCAGCAGTAAAAAAGATGCGCTAATCCGTACCGCTTCGAATGCTGATAGTCTAACCCGTTTAAACGATGGTGAGTTAGTGATTGTCTCTGCATGGCAAGATCACTTGTTCAGCTTGCAAAAACAAGGTGCAATTACTGACCGTTTAAAATTCTATGTACCAAAATTTGGGATGCCTGGCGGTGGTAATGTTGTAACCGTAGCAAAAAATGCGCCTAACCCAGCCGCATCACTTGTTTTCGTGCATTGGATTACCTCACCTGAAGTACAACAGAAATTAAACCAAGAATTCGGTGTTCGTCCACTCAATAGTGAATCTGGTTTGAAAGATACTATTTTCTTCTCAACACCATGGCGTAAAGCCGAAATGGAAGCCTTCACAAAAGAGGTTATTTCGAGATAAACAACAAACCGCACTTTAACGTGCGGTTTACTTTTATAAGATAATAAAGTGCGGTCAGTTTTAACCACATTTACAACCAAACAAAATAAGTCATACTGCCGATGATGGCGATACAGAATAGGTTTAAAATCAAACCAGCTTTGGCCATATCGAGTTGCTTCACATTTCCTGTTGCAAACACAATAGCATTTGGCGGTGTAGCGATTGGCAACATAAATGCACAACTTGCCCCACAAGCGATAATTGCGGCTAAAGCAATAGGTGGTAAATTCATGGATTGTGCCACTGAAATCACAATTGGCATAATCAACGCTGCACTGGCGGTATTCGATGTAAATTCCGTTAAGAAAATAATAAATGCCGTCATCACAAAGCAAAGTACCCAAAGTGGTTTGGTTTGCACAAACTGAACGATACTATCCGCCATAATCTTACTGGCACCAGAATCTTTCATCACGATACTGAGTGTTAAACCACCACCGAATAAAACGAGCACGCCCCATTCAACACGCTCTTGAATTTCTTTCCAACTCGCGACACCTGAAACACAAATAAAGATCACAACGCATAGTGCAATCACGGTATCAAAGTTTTCAATTTTTTTCGGCAATTCAAGGAAAGCCGTAATCCATGGGTTTAAGAGAGAGCTGAAAAGTAACATAATCGCCATACCGATAAAGATCATTAAGGTAATGATATTTTTTCGATTAAAGCTGACTTTCTCAAGTGATGGATTAAAATCCACAGAAAAGTCTGGACGTAAAATCACCCATAAAGAAAAAATCATTGAAGGCACAAGCAGTACCATCACTGGGAAACCGTAGCCTAGCCATTCCGTGAAGGTCACTTGAATTTGAGATGCCAAAATGGCATTCGGTGCACTTCCCACTAATGTACCAATACCACCGATACTGGCACTAAATGCCATGCCTAACAATACAAAGGCGTACAACCGATGGTTTTTCTCTGCATTGATACCTTTTAACATCCCCATCGTGAGCGGTAACATCATCGCCGCCACAGCGGTGTTGTTAATCCACATAGAAAGGAACGTAGTTACGGTGAAAAGGTAGGTAATAGAAAGTTTTAAGTTTCCTTTGGCCAAACGAATAATGTAATTCGCAATAATCTTATCTAGATTCTGAATTTGCAACACCGCAGCCACCACAAATCCCCCAAAGAACATATAAATAATTGGGGTAGAGAATGGTGCGAGCGCTTTTTGTGTATTAATCAAGCCTAATCCTATGGCCACGACAGGCACCATAAGGGATGTCACGGTAATATTAAAGGCTTCCGTTAACCATAAAATACCAATAAAAATCAGCAAGGCTAGCCCGCGATTCTCTTGAGCAGAAAACGGCAGTATTTTGATTAACACCAACATGAAGACAAAGTCTAAGGCAAGAATAATGAGACTTTTATATTTAGAGAGAAAGGTTTGTTGAGTTTGCATATACAATCTCCTATAAAACGATAGGGGAGATTATTAATTAGCATTTAACCGAAAAAATTGAAACATATTTTTAACAAATTTGTGACATGCTTCAAACTATTTTTGTATATACAACAAACCGCACCTAAAAGTGCGGTCTGTTTTGCTTTCGTTTTTTATTGTTGCATGCGAGCTTGAATACGTTCAGGCAATCTTAATCCAACGAGAGCAACAAGGACTATTGTCCAAAATAAGGTGACATACACAAGGGCTGAACCAAGTCCTACTCTTTCGCTAAGTTTGGCGGCAATCACAGGAGCCACCCCACCACCGATCGCAGCGAAGTTATAGATGAAACCAATACCCGTGCTTCGCATTTCAGCTGGGAAGAAAGTCGCCATATATTTTGGTACTAAACCGGCAATCCCTAAGTTGGTTGCAAGTAAGAAGAAGAGCAACACACCAAGCGCTAACACATTATTTTCTGGCAAATAGAATACTGGGAAGAGGAAGAAAAGTGATAACAATAAGCTATATACAAAGGTTTTCTTCTCTCCCAATTTATCCCCAATAAAGCCTGCAATTAAGGTACCGATGAGGATACCAAAGCCTGCCCAGAACATCAGTGATTTCACATTTTCAGCATAGCCGTTTTCTTTGAGGTAAAGTGGAAGTAAGCCCACTACCGGCCAGTTTACAGAGAAAATTGAATAGCAAACTAAGAAAATAATTAAGGTAATTGGTAATTGTTTTTCAGTGAACAGGTCAGTAAGTGGAACTTTATTCACTTTACCTGCAGCTTTCGCTTGTGCCCATTCTTCACTTTCAGGTGCATGGCGACGAACGTATAGTACTAAAGCTACCGGTGCTAAACCGATGAAGAAAGCCATACGCCAACCATAAGTTTGAGATACCCAAGGAATCACTTGAGAGGCAAGAATATTACCGATGGAAAAACCACTCACTAAAAATGCACTGGCTTTTGTACGTAAATGTTTTGGCCAGCTTTCAATGGCATAAGAGGAAGAACACGCATATTCACCTGCCATCCCCATACCGATAATCATACGGAAGATGAAAAGCCAAATATAACTGGTGGATAAACCGCACAAGAATGTCCCGACGGAATACGTAACAATGGAAACAATCATTGCTAAACGACGACCATATTTATCGGCAAAACTACCAAAAATCGCCCCACCTAATGGACGTGCGACGAACGCTGCAAGTAATAATGTGGATGTTTCCGTTGTGCTCATGGCGAATTCTTTTTGAATATCCAAAAGCACGTAAGTGATAAGCATATAATCGAAGCCATCAAAAACATAACCTAACCAAGCCGCAAATAACGCTTTTTTTTGCGTAGGACTGACTTCTTTATACCATGGTAATGATGTTGCCATAACAACCTCCCTTCCTTGTATTTGAGAATTTTGTGGTATAGATCACAGAATTTAAAATCACTGCTAATTTCTGCTTGCATAAATAAAGATAAGACGTATGATGTCTTATGTCAATCAAAGAGAATGAGAGCTGGATCACAAATTCAGAAAATAGATTAGAAAATGAGAACAGAAATGAAAAAAACAAGTAAAAAAGAAGCAAGTCTCGTTTTGCAGGATAAAATCAAATCGCTCATCATTAAACAAAATCTCAAATCCGGCGATTTGATGCCAACAGAAAATGGGCTGATTGAACAGCTTGGTGTGAGCCGTTCCAGTTTGCGTGAAGCCATTAAATCTTTAGAGGCGCTACACATTTTAGACATTCGCCATGGCGTCGGCACCTTTGTGAGTGAATCATCTCTTGTGCCAATGATTCGCGGATTAAGCTTTCACACCCAACTGAATTTACATAATGATCATAATCAGCTGATTAATATTTTGGATATTCGGGAAATTTTGGAATACGGTTTTGCCCCGATGGTGTTAGGAAAAATTAGCCAAGAACAGACCGCACTTTTGCAAAAATCAGTGTCCAATATGGAAAAAAATGCACGAGAACAAAAGTTTTCGCCTAAAGATGAATACCACATTCATTTAAAGCTTTATGAACCATTAAATAACCCGTTACTGATTCAATATTTAGATGCGTTTTGGCAAATTTATCAGCAAGTAGAAAAAGGCTTACCGTCACCAATACTTTCTCCTGAAAAATTAGCCATGCAACACCGTGAATTAATTGATGCCGTGGAAGCGCATGATTTGGTACGCATGCAACGCGCGATCTTGCAATATTTCCAAAGTATTCGCCAACGCTTACAACAAGGAGGGCATGATGCAAACTAATGGATTAAACATCGCCTTAATCGGCTGTGGCTTTTTTGGTGTTCAACTCGCTTCCGCATTTGACAACGCCCAAGCAAACTTAATTGCGGTGACCGATATCAACCCTTCTCTTGCACAAAAACTTGCAGAGCAATACGGTAGCCAAGCCTTTTTTAGTGTGGAAGAAATGTTGACTGAAACCAAACCTGATTTAGTCGTTATTGCCACACCAAACTACGCCCATTATTCCCCAGCGATCTTAGCGTTAAACGCTGGCTGTCATGTCTTTATTGAAACGCCTTTTACCTTAAGCGCTTCTCAAGGCCAACATTTACGCCGCCTTGCAGAAGAAAAGGGTAAAGTCATTTTTGTTGGCCATTTAGAGCGTACGTTACCTGGCATGTTAAAAGTTAAAGCGGCTTTAGAACAAGGAAAATTAGGCAGAATTACCGTAGCACGAGCCATGCGTCAGCGTTGGATTGAAAACCTACCAAACAAAGAATGGTGGAAATTAGATGCCAATCTTACGGGCGGCGAGCTTTTCCATCTCATTCACGAATTGGATTTACTCTGTTGGTTATTGGGGGATATTGAGGCGGTCTTTGCTCAAGCGGCTAATCAAGCTCATCACGATACGCCAGATAGCCGTGATGTGTTGCAGTTGCTATTACGTTTTAAAAATGGCGTGTTAGGTTCGCTCGAAATGGGCACCGCTTATCGATTACACCAATGGGGCATTCAAATTCATGGTGAAAATGGTGTGATTGAAGTCAATTTCTTTACCTCAAGTGTCACATTTAATTATCTAGATGGAAAAATAGAACACGTTGATTTATTTGATGAATTTGAGGCTGATTTATCTTTACGCGAAAGTGCAAAAGGCACTCAGCAATATAATGTCACCCACGCACCTTGCCAACTTTGGTTAAGTCGAGCCGCTGAAATCGAAGTACAAAGCGTGGTAGAGCACTTAACGCAAGGAAAAACCAGCCCATTAAGTCTATGTTTAACTGAAGCCATCGAAGTTGCAGAAGCAGCGAAGCAATCCATGGTAACGGAAAAACAAATCTCAGTGAAAAAATAAGGAGTTTATTATGATGCGATATGGTGTTGTTGGCGTTGGCTATTTTGGTGCGGATTTAGCCCGTTTCATGAATGAATTTGATGATGCACAGATTACAATGGTATACGACCCTGAAAATGGTGAAACCATTGCTCAAGAATTACAATGCGTAGCGGCAAGATCTCTTGAAGAATTAGTCACTTCCCCTGATGTGGATTGTGTGATTGTCGCCACCCCTAACTACTTACACAAAGAACCAGTCATCCTTGCCGCAAAAAACAAAAAACATGTTTTCTGTGAAAAACCAATCGCCTTAAGTTATCAAGACTGTGACGACATGGTGCGTGCTTGCGAAGAAAATGGCGTCACCTTTATGGCTGGTCATGTGATGAACTTCTTTAACGGTGTTCACCATGCCAAAGAATTAATCAATCAAGGCGTGATCGGTAAAGTGCTTTATTGTCACACTGCACGTAACGGCTGGGAAGAACAACAACCGACTATCTCATGGAAAAAAATCCGTGAAAAATCTGGCGGCCACTTATATCACCATATTCACGAATTAGACTGCGTACAATTCATTATGGGGGGCATGCCAAAAACTGTTACCATGGCAGCCGCCAATGTTGCACACAAAGGCGAAAACTTTGGTGATGAAGACGATATGATTTTTGTCACCATGGAATATGATGATAATCGCTTCGCAGTTCTAGAATGGGGTTCCGCTTTCCGTTGGGGTGAGCATTATGTATTAATTCAAGGGGAAAAAGGTGCGATCAAACTTGATATGTACAATACCAAAGGTACCCTTCGTGTGGATGGAAAAGACACCTATTTCCTTATTCACGAAACCCAAGAAGAAGATGATGACCGTACCCGTATTTACAACAGCACAGAAATGGACGGTGCGATTCAATACGGTAAACCGGGCAAACGCACACCGCTCTGGTTGAGTTCTATCATGAAAAAAGAAATGCGTTATTTAAATGATATTCTCCATGGTATGGAACCAACTGAGGAATTTGTAAAATTACTCACTGGTGAAGCTGCCCGTGCCGCCATCGCCACAGCCGATGCTTGTACCCGTTCTCGTTACGAAAACCGCAAAGTTGATTTAGCAGAAATCATCGGTAAATAAAAATAACGTAAAAATTAACCGCACTTTGGTAGAAAACTAAAGTGCGGTACTTATTGGTAACATAAAGAGTAATAACATTATGGATAATAAAACATGGCTAGATTTTTTGGCAGCTTTTGGTTCTATTGCTACTCCAATTCTCGTTTTATTCCTTACTGGAGCTGGATGGAAAATCAGACAATCAATTGAACATAAAACAAAACTAGAAGAAAAACTAAGGGATGACCGAATAGAAATTTATCATCAAATACTTGAACCCTATATCATAATATTAATGCCTGATGCAGCTTGGAACTTAGATCCTAAAAACAAAGGAAAAGATAAAAATAATGAAGCAACAGCAAAATTACTTTCTTTAGAATATAGAAAATTATCATTTAGGCTATCTTTAATTGGATCTGATAATGTAGTTAGAGCATTCAATAACTTATATCAATATTTCTATAAGAATGCTGAAAACTCTGAATCTACCATACAATCAAATCCTACTGATAAAGCCAAAGAAATGATGTCACTCATTGGATTATTATTGTTAGAAATACGGAAAAGTATGGGAAATGAAGAAACCCAATTAAATGAATGGGATATGTTGGAATGGTTTATTACTGACGCAAGAAAAATGAAAGAAAAATAAAATCAGCTTTTATAAAATACCAAAAACCACCAACTATCTAAAAGTATGGTGGTTTTCAAATATATTACGGTGATAACCGCTCTCTCTCCCATTTTCCCTCATTGAATAAATAACAAATTCTGTCATGTAAGCGGCTTGGGCGACCTTGCCAGAACTCTATGCGATCAGGAATCACAAGATAACCGCCCCAATGTGGTGGACGAGGTACGTTTAATGGGTGTTTTGCTGCAATCAATGCCGCTTTCGCTAATAAAGATTTGTGGCTAGAAATGACCGCACTTTGCTCGCTGGCCCAAGCGCCAATTCGGCTGGTGTAAGGGCGCGTTGCAAAATATTCATCTGATTGTTCAGGAGAGATTTTTTCAGCTTTGCCCTCAATACGAACAGAACGTTCTAATTCAGGCCAAAAGAATGTTAGGGCAACGAAAGGATTATGTTCTATAGCACGACCTTTTCGGCTGTGATAATTTGTGAAAAATACAAAACCTTGTTCGTTCACTTCTTTCAATAGTACCATTCGGCTTGTTGGTCGACCGTCTTCATTGACCGTCGCAACATTAACACCTGTCGGCTCATTGACTTTAGCCGTAATCGCTTCGTTGAGCCATTTTTCAAATTGTTTTATTGGATTGGGATCGCAATCATGCTGAGAAAGCGCCTGTTTGCAATAATCCTCACGAATATCATGTAAGTCCATTTTCTTTCTCCTTTTGCTTGAAAACAAAAAGCCCTTGCAACTGCAAGGGCTAGTATAGTCCGTTAATTATTTACCATCAACACTCACGCCATAAAACGCATCGTAGCCGAATGGGCTTTGTACGTAGCCTTTTACGCGAGGGCTAAGTGGTGCGAAACCAACAGAGTGCGCAACTGGAATCCACGGTGCTTGATCGTGGAAAATCACTTGTGCTTGTTTATAAAGCGCTGCACGTTCATCTTTATTGGTTAAGCCAATCGCTTTATCTAATAAGGCATCAAATTCTGCATTTTTGAAACGAGCAAAGTTTGAGTTGCCAGCGTTAGCACTTGCAAGTAATGGAGAAAGGAAGTTATCCGGATCACCGTTATCGCCTGACCAACCAAAGATACCTGCCGTTAATTCACCTGCTTTAGCACGTTTTTGATAGTCTGCCCATTCAAACGTTACTGGATTTGCTTTTACGCCAACTTTTGCCCAGTCAGCCATCACAAGTTCAGCCATACGTTTTGGATTTGGGTTAGACGCACGCACCACTGGTTGAATCCAGAAGTCCGTTTCAAAACCGTTTGGATAACCTGCTTCCGCTAAAAGCTGTTTCGCTTTCTCTGGATCATACGGATAATCTTGGATTTCGTCGTTATAACTCCAGATTGTTGGTGGTAATGGGTTTTTCGCTGCAGTACCTGCACCTTGATAAACCGCTTCAATAATTGCTTTTTTATCTACAGCATAGTTCAATGCTTGGCGTACTTTTGCGTTATCAAACGGTGCTTTTTCCGTATTGAATGCGATATATGCCACGTTCAAACCTTTTTGTTCCAAAAGCTGTACTTTTGGATCAGTCTTCATTTTGGCTAAATCCGCCACGTTCGGGAAGAGAATTAAATCACAAGAACCCGCTTGTAACTTCGCATAACGCGTGGTCGCATCTGGTACGATGCTGATGACTAAGCGGTCAAGCGGTGTACGACCTTTCCAATAGGTTTCATTCGCTACGTATTGTGCCGCTTGGTCAGTTTTGTAATCCACAAAAATAAACGGACCTGTACCCACTGGTTTGTTATCGATTGTTTCTGGTTTACCCGCTTTCAACATCGCATCTGCATATTCAGCTGAGTAAATAGAGATAAAGTCCATACCCAAGCTTGCTAAGAAAGTCGCATCTTTTTTATTCAAAGTAATACGAACGGTGTTGTCGTCTACTTTCTCAACTGATTTTAATAAATCTGGGAATTTCATCGCTTTGAAATACGGATAAGTCCCTTTCGATACATTGTGATAAGGGTGGTTAGGATCTAACTGACGTTGGAAAGAAAAGACCACATCATCCGCATTAAAATCACGTGTTGGCGTAAATTCTTTTGTGGTATGGAATTTCACCCCTTTACGCAAATGGAACGTATAAGTTAAACCATCATCACTGATCTCCCAGCTTTCAGCCAATGCTGGCTCAAGGTCAGTTGAACCTTTTTTAAATTCAACCAAGCGATTATACACTTGTTGTGAACTCGCATTGTATGATGTGCCTTCCATTACCAATGCAGGACTAAAGCCAAGTGGTGCTTTTGCCGTACAGTACACAAAGGTGTTATTGCCTGAAGGTTTTGCTGTTTCTGCTTTCGCAGTTTCTTTTGCAGCAGAACCAGATTGATCACAAGCAGCTAAAAACAAACTCGCTGCAACGAGTGTTAATGTCGCTTTTAGTTTCATAAGTTGTCCTTTCTTTGTAAGGTAAGTTTCTCGCTTACCCAACCATCAATTGTGGTAGATTTGAATCCACCCTGTATATAAAAATTTTACTTAAGATATAAGCAAATCAAACTTTTACAAAATAAGAAAATGATCTTTCTTATAACAAATTAAACTAAGATATTCAATATCAGCGTTTTTTCCGCAAATGATCCCCATCTGTTTTATGCAAATAGCTTAATATCCAAACTAGTGCGATCGCAAAAACAGAAGTGGTCAAAAACGTGTAACTGAAAGCATGTTGTAATGCTTCGCCTTCGTTACCAATGAATTGACGGTATAACGTTAAAATAATGGATGCCACCGCGATACCAAAGCCAATACCTACTTGTTGTACAATACTCAGTACTGTTGAACCTACACCGCCTTGTTCCTGTGATAGATCCCCGACCGTGAGTGTATTAATCGAAGTGAAAATCATCGACATACAGGCACCATACCACATTAAATTACATATAATCCACGTCGTTGATGATGAGGAATCAAGCCATGACATAGAAACCGTTGAACCTGCCATTAAAAGTGACGATAAAATTAATGTCGTTTTATAACCTAAGATATTTAAAATATGCCCAATAAAGCGTTTAAATACGACGGACATTAGTGCAATAGGTGCAAGCAACCAGCCCGACACTTCAGCTGAATAGCCAAAGGAAAGTTGGAACATTAATGGCAATAAGAATGGCACAGCTGATCCAGAAAGACGGATAAAGATATTGGCTGCAATACCTAATCGGAATGTTCTTGTATTGAAAAGAGATAAAGGCAAAATAGCACGCTCATTACCTTTCGCATAAAAATAATAAGCCATCAATAATGCCATGCCAATCGCTAATGCACTGTATGTGGTTATGCGATCACTATGACTTTCACCGAGTAAATCAAGCCCAAGCGTTAAACCCACTAAACCAAACGCAAAGAGCAAAAAGCCTGTCCAGTCTAACTTATTCGCATTGCCCTTATGATTTCCCATCACTTTAGCCGCCGCCCAGAAGCCTAACATACCAATAGGAATATTGATTAAGAAAATCCAATGCCATGAAGTATGCACTACAAGCCAACCACCCAAAATCGGACCAAGAATCGGGCCGATGAGTCCTGCTGTTGCCATTAAATTCCAGGCATTAATTAATTGATTTTTCGGTACGGTTTGAATAATCGCAAGACGAGCAACTGGCATCATAAATGCCCCGCCAATACCTTGGATAATTCGTGCGAGCACAAGAGTTTCGAGAGAAGTGGCCATCGCACAAGCGACCGAACCGAATACAAAGGTAAAAACAGCAGAGCGGAAAACAGTGAGTGTACCGAATTTAGCTGCCGCCCAAGCAGTTAAAGGAATAAATAAGGCAACGGCAAGAGAATAGGCGATAATCGCCATTTGCATTTCAAAGACAGGGGTTTGCAGATCTGTTGCAATAGTGGGTAAGGCAGTATTTAAAATAGTCGCATCCAGGCTTTGCATAAACAAAGCCATGGAGGCCACCCAAGCCAGCCCTTTATAATGCTGACTTTCTATTACTGCGTCTTTTTCCACCATTGATAAATAAACTCAGCGATCTGTTCAATGTGATTAATATCTAATAAAGTGCGGTCAGTTTCAAGCGAATAATCCGTTGCTAAAGCCAGCACATTTTCATCTAATTCCGGCAAAGGTTTTGTCATCTCTTGTCGATGTAACAGAATCTTTGGAATGGATTCTTGTTTAAATCCTTCCACTAACACTAAATCTGTTAAATGACGATCAAATTGTTGGCTTAAATAGGCTAAAGAAACCGGCGCTTGAGGTGTTTCTGTCATTAATGCCCAACGAGTATCACAAGCCATAATAACTTGTGCAGATCCCGCCTCTTTCATTCTCCAACTGTCTTTGCCCTCTTTATCCACATGGGCGTTGTGATGGCTGTGTTTAATCACTGAAACACGCAAGCCTTTTTTAATTAATTGAGGAAGCAATTTTTCCAGCAATGTGGTTTTGCCACTACCGCTGTAACCCGTAATACCAAGAAGAGGAAGGGGATTATTCATTGTAAAAACCTTAAGAAAAATGACCGCACTTGATAAAACAAAACCCCGCAGGACGGGGTTTTGCTATCAAAATCCATCAGGTGAAGAAAGTATAGCAAGGGGAAACAAAATAGCAACTTTCTCACGTCTCCTGAATTATTTTAGGAATGTTACACCTTGCACAATTCGCTTAGCCGCGGCAATTGGAAGCTGTCCGATAAAGGTAATTTCTTTATCGCCCATGACTTCACTATAAATCGTATATGCCCCTTGTTTCCATGTGTTTTCTGTTGCGGCAGTGCTATCCGCTTTGTTTACATAGAGTGTAAAAGTGAAAAGCCCATCGCTAAATAACGCATTTTCAACCACTTCACCATCCATTACATCTTGATTTTGGCGAACTAAATCAAAACCTTGCGGTAACCAATCCGTTTTCCAATTGACTGCAAGAGATGACTCTTGTTTGCTTTCATTTAAAAGTGGCGGCACTGACACCTTATTAAGGTAATCTGTTAAACCACGTAGACGATCATCGATATATAACGTCACCACACGGAACTGATCCAATAACTTGCCTTCTCGATCAAGCATATCGCCACGCAATAACAAACCATTTTCTTCATCTAAGAAAACGAGATATTGATAGCGAAAATCGTCTTTGGGCACAATACGAATGGTATCGACAAATCGGCCTGCAATTCGGTCTTTTCCAAGCTTAATAAAATCATAATTCTGACTCAGCTTGCTAAAATCAGTGCGAATCACTGCCGGAAGCGCATCCACAATCTCACCACTGTTAATCGTGAAAGCACGTGAATCCGGCTGGAAATAGCTGACTAAATTACCGCGCTGGATGATTTCTTGCTGTTCACCATCTAATGTCACCAATTGTGCATACACTTTTTGCCCTTGCTTAATATGACGATAACGGAATGAGTCCATATTTGTTGGCGTAGTTTGCACAAAAGCAAGCTCATAGTTTAAATCTCGCATGGCTTGCGACATTTTATTTAATGACTGGATTGGCTCTTCTGCAAATGCTGTGAAAGGCAATAAGAATAAGCCTAAAAGTGCGGTTAATTTGAGAGACGTTTTTTTCATAAATAAATTGGTTTATCCAGAAAAAAATTCACCACGCCTAAGGTGGTGAATTATCGATTAACTGTAGTAATTATTTCGCTTGGTTGCTACCCACATTTAAGCTATCTGCATGCATACGACGCTGTAATTCATAGTTTTGTAACATCGTACCAATACGGCGATTTTTTTGCTCAACCTGTTCCGAAGTCGCTACATCTTTGGTCGGAGCGTTGTAACTTACTTCTTGAACAGAATTGTTAAATGGTAAGGTTTGTAAAACTGGGTTTTCAGGTGTAACCGAGGTGCTTTTTGCATTGAATGATTGCACACCTACTACTGCCACCAAACACACACCTGCAGCCACCGCAATTTGTGTCATTGGTGCAAAGAATGCTTTTAATTTTTGCACGAATGGTAAGCTATCAGCTTCTTCTGGTGTTGGTTGAGAAACAGTAATCTCTACGTGTTTTACTTCTTCTAATTCAATTAAGTCCGCCATTTTCGCCGTAAAGTCAGCACCTAATAACACTGGTGACTCTTTACGCATAACCGATCTTACTGTGTGATATGCCGCCCAAGATTCTTGTGAATCTTTATCCTGACAGAGTTGTTTCGTCAACTCGGCACTGACTTCTTCTCCATCCATATAGGCTGAAAGTAACTCTTTTTGCATTTTATAAACTCCGACTTTATTTTAACGTTGCATAAGCGGTTGTATTTTGTTCTCAATCACTTCCCGAGCACGGAAAATGCGAGAACGTACAGTGCCTACTGGGCAATCCATTATTTCTGCGATCTCTTCGTAACTTAACCCTTCAAGCTCACGCAAGGTAATCGCGGTTCTTAAATCTTCTGGCAAACTGTGAATGGTATCGAACACCACTTTTTCTAATTCGCTAGATAACATTTCGTTTTCAGGGGTATCTACATCACGTAGATGGGTTCCCACATCGTAGCTTTCGGCATCTTCCGCCAAAATATCTTCGCTCGGTGGACGGCGCCCCTGTGCCGTTAAGTAATTCTTTGCCGTATTAACGGCAATTCGATATAGCCAAGTGTAGAATGCACTATCGCCCCGAAAGGATTCAATGGAACGATAGGCCTTAATAAAGGATTCTTGTACAACATCGGGAATGTCGTTATGAGAAATGTAGCGGGTTAAAAGTCCGGCTACTTTATTTTGATAACGAGAAACCAATAAATTAAAGGCTTTTTTATCGCCTTGCTGCACTCTTTCTACCAAAGCCTGATCTGTTAGCTGTTCAGCCATATATCTCCTATGCTACGTCTAACACGCCTTCATATATTCAAGACAGCAAGCTATTGTTGCTTTATCAGACAGAGTTAAAATTGAAAAGTTCCTTATGTATAAAAAATTTCAAAAAAATTAACGGACATTCGTTTTCTGCACATCTTGAATATATTCAACCATCGCTTGCACTTCAGCATCTTCTGATTGACTGCCATTAAAAAACCACGAAAAAAGTTGTAAATCCGTGGCGGCAAGTAAACGAATAAAAATATCTTTTTTGTCTTCAGTCAGTTGGTCAAAATGCGCTTTATAAAAAGGCATGATGATTTTATCCAGCTCAAGCATACCTCGACGACAATCCCATTCAATGCGGAGTTTATTGTATTTACCCATAATTTCTCCCTAAATCATTGTAATTATACCTGATAAATGAAAAGTGCGGTTAAAAATTACCGCACTTTTTAATCAAATTAATCAAAGAATCGATTATTCTGTCGCCTTCGGCTTAATCACCGCATAAACCACGCCGGTTAATAATGCCCCCGTTGCAATTGCACCTAGGTAGAGTAATGGTTCAGAGACAAACGGAATCACAAATAAACCACCATGTGGTGCTTGTAGTGAAATATTTAATGCCATTGAAATCGCACCGGCAGTTGCTCCACCAATCACCGAGCTAATAATCACACGTAATGGATCGGCTGCTACAAACGGCAATGCTCCTTCAGAGATAAAGCATAACCCTAAGACAAAAGAGGCCTTACCCGCATCACGTTGATTGCTGGTAAATTTACTGCGAGCAATCCAAGTTGCAATCGCCATACCAATTGGCGGCACCATACCAGCCGCCATAGCGGCAGCCATTGGAGTGTGAACTTGAGAGGCTAACATTCCCACGGAGAACGTATAAGCCGCTTTGTTTACTGGACCACCCATATCAATACACATCATCGCACCGATAATCGCGCCTAACACCATCGCATTGACTTCACCCATGGATTTTAACCAATCACTTAAGGTGGTCATAATTTGTGAAACCGGTGGGTTAATCACATAAATCATGGCAAGACCAACAATCAAGGTACCAAAGAGCGGGAGAATTAGAATCGGTTTTAAGGAAGTTAAACTTGCCGGCAATTTAATGGTTGCATTTAATCCTTTCACCACATAACCCGCTAAGAAACCCGCGATAATCCCACCTAAAATCCCTGCACCGGCTGTGGTGGCTAACATACCGCCAATAAGACCTACCGCAAGCCCCGGACGGTCTGCGATAGAAAAGGCCACATAGCCGGCAAATACTGCAATCATTAAATGGAATGCGGCACCACCGCCAATATCCATTAAGGCTTTTGGAATACCATGGAAAATCGTTTCATCTTTGAAGGCTTCGATACCAAACATAAAGGAAATCGCAATTAATAAGCCACCAGCAACCACCAACGGTAACATGTGCGATACACCTGTCATCAAGTGTTTATAAACACCTTTTTTCTCGCCGCTTTCTTCTGATTTCGCAGAAGATTTTGCTGTACCACCTTCGTAAATTTTCGCTTCTTTAAATGCCTTATCGAATTCCTGTGCCGTTTTCTTTAAAGCCAAACCCGTCGAAGTACGATACATCGGTTTACCTTGGAATTTATCTAACGGCACATCAATATCAGCTGCAACAAAGACTAAATCTGCCGCAGCAACTTCTTCTGGGGTAATTTCATTACCTGCGCCCACTTGGCCACGCGTTTCTACTTTTACCTGCCAACCTTGTTTTTTTGCATAGGTTTCAATGGCTTCAGCAGACATAAAGGTATGCGCAACACCCGTTGGACAAGCTGTCACCGCGACAATATTTTTGATGCCAGAAACGCCGCCGAATCCAACCACACTTTGAGTAGGTTGAACATAGTCTACTGCTTGATTGAGTGCATTCGTCAGCGTGACTTCAGGTGAAGCAATCGCCGCATCTTCATTGGCTAAAAAGACTTTTTTGCCCACAAGTTCAGCAGAGTTTGGCAAACTAGATCCGAAAACAATCACTAAATCCGCCTCTTTGGCTTGTTCAACCACAGTATGATTGGCTTTTTTCGCTACCTCGCTCAATGCTTGGCGAAGTAAATAGGCTTTTGCCGCACCAATTTGCGGAGATTGAGTTAAAAACAAATTCATTACATTATCCTTCAATCACAGAAATTTTGACATTCGCCAGAATTGGCTCAAGCAAGGCGATATCACTCACGCCCACATTACTTTGTGAAACCGCAAAGGCGGAAACAGCACTTGCAAACGCTAAGGTTTCCGCTTGAGACAAGCCTTTTTCGATACCATAAATTAAGCCAGCTACCATAGAATCACCCGCTCCTACGGTGCTCACCACGTTTTCACATTTAGGTGGTTGAGCTTGAATCACAGACTGTTCACTCAGCCATAAAGAACCGTTCGCTCCCATCGAAATAATCACATTAGCAATGCCTTCTGCTTTAAGTTTTTTTGCCGCTACAATAATTTCATCAAGAGAATTTAATGGATGACCAATCCACGCTTCTAATTCGCGATGATTAGGTTTCACTAACCAAGGATGCGCTTTCAAACCAGCCGTGAGTGCGGCATTACTGCTATCTAATACGACTTTCACACCAGCTTGATGCAACTGATTAAGCCAATCCGCGAACAATTCAGGACTCACACCTCGCGGTAAACTGCCACATACCGCAACAATATCAAAGTGTTGGCAATACGCTAATGAATCTGCTGTAAATTGCTGCCAAGCTTCTGGAGTGATTTGATAACCTAAGAAATTTAAATCTGTTACATCTGCTTCGGTTTCAGTAATCTTTACATTAATACGAGTTTTGCCCGCAACACGATGGAATTTGTCTTCTAATCCTTGTTTTTTAAATAGCGTTTCGAAATCACCAACGTTGTCTTCCCCTAAGAAGCCACCAACGGCCACCTCTACACCCAAGTCTTTCAACACCTTAGCGACATTGATGCCTTTGCCAGCAGGAAAAATACCAAGCGTTTCAACGGTATTCACTTCGCCGATTTCAATTCGAGGCAAACGCCCAACTAAATCATAAGCGGCATTTAAGGTAATTGTTGCTACTTTTGCCATCACTTACCCCCGACCTTCGCCTAAACCGTTTTCAATGACTGCACCAATACCGTCAATCGCTTGTTGAGCTTCTTCACCACTCGCCACGAAACGTAAGCGATGACCTTTCACGACACCGAGCGCCACAATTTTCATCAAACTTTTTGCACTGACTAATTGGGTGTCACGATCTAAGTTTTGCACCGCAACAGACGCATTATATTTTTTCACTTCATTAACAAGCACGGCACTTGGACGAGCGTGTAAACCGTGTTCATTACGAATCATAAATACGGCTTCAATGGCATCGGCTGGTAAGCCTGTGTTTTCTTCGTGAATTTGTGGTGCATGCTCGCTGCTTACTTCAATAGTATCTGGTTCAGCCGGTGGTACGGCAGATACGCTTTCGCCAAGCCCACTCGCAATAATCTTACCTAAGGCTTCAATAGCTTGTTTCGCATCATCACCTTCCGCAACAAAACGTAAGCGATGACCTTGAGTGACACCTAATGCCACAATTTTCATTAAACTTTTCGCACTAACTGGTGCGGTTTCTCGAGTAAGATTTTGTACCGTAATCTTGGAGGTGAATTTTTTCACTTCATTGACGAGCACCGCACTTGGGCGAGCGTGCAAGCCATGTTCATTACGAACAGTAAAGGTACCAATCACTGCACCCGTAGCGATTTGACCTTCAGATTGAGCAGCTGCTGCAACTGGCACTTTACCACCATTAAGTGCGGTCAAAATTTGCTGCGTATTACCACTTAATAAAATATTTTGGACTTCATCATCCAATAAACGCGCTAATGTCTCATTGATTTGATCGTTAACTGCCGAAATCGTCAACACGCCTTTCACCGCTTTACCATTATGATTAAAAATGGTTTTCGCACGACTGAATGCTAAGGCATTTTTCACATTACCTGATACGGCATCGGTTACCCATAACCCTTTACCAAGCGGCAGAGCAGAATTGGATACCACTTCAGAAACAAAGCTATTTTCAACCGCACTTTGCTGTTGTAATTTACCTGCATTGATGGCGGTAAGGGTGAGCAAACTTTGCGTTTCAATATCTAAACTTAATGTTTCTTCAGTCATGCTAAAAGAATCACTTTCACCTAATAAAATCGCACGGAATTTTTCAACATCGGTTAATGTCGCTAACTGTGCCGCGGTGTCTTCATCACCTAAAACATGCGTTAATTGACGAAGTAAAGCAAGATGCTCATCAGAACGGGCAGCAATACCAATCACAACATAAGCAATATTACCTTTTCCCCACTCAATACCTTGTGGAAATTGGAAAACTTGCACACCAGTTTTTTTCACCATCGAACGGGTTTCTAATGTACCGTGTGGAATCGCAATCCCATTGCCTAAAAAAGTGGAGGTTTGTTGTTCACGTCCAAGCATGCCTTGTAAATAGCCTTGTTCAACATTACCAGCTTGCTCCAACGCACTTGCAGCCATTTCAATAGCTTGCAGCTTATTTGTTGCCGTAGCATTTAAATGAATGTTGCTTTCCGAAAGTTCTAACATTCTTGCTCCTTCACATTGATGATTTAAAAAAAGAAAAGCTGCTGATGAGGTCTCTCATCAACAGCTCAAATTGATTATTGGCCGGTACAGGCTTTGAGTAGCATTTCGCTACCTTGGGAAATGTAGGCGTCATTTTCACCGCGCTCTTTGCCTTTTTGCAAATCACGCATTGCATCGTAGATCCCTTGCGTCACACTTGGCGAATCCACTTTTTGCCAACAATTTGCACTTAAACGGCTGAAGTTAGTTTGTAATGCTTCTGCATGTAACACACCGCTATAGTAAGCATACACATCAGAATCATGACCACCTGTGTAGAGTTTATCTTGAATTTGCTTGATTGGTACAACAATACGACCGAGATACCAGTCATTCGCACCACTTGCAAAATTATCCACAAAGAAATTTTTTGTTACACGATCTTTATAGGTTGCCACAGTGGCTTCATAAGCGGCGGCATAAGATTTTTGGTCGATTTTATCTTTATCTAAATCAATGACCTTTTTGTCTTTACCCATAAACGGAATATAAGAGGTCATATCTGAAATCGAAGAACAACCCGCAAGCATTACTGCAACAAAGAATATCGAGATTTTTTTAAACATTAAATTTTCCTTATTTATAGGCGGTTAAAACCGCTGTTAATTATACTTAGAATGGGGAGTTAAGCAAGGTAACACCTAGTACTACGCTGATTCTTTGCTCACTCCGCTGTCTTTGACAATCGAAACTAAAATTTGATCAATTTTGAAGTTTTCGGTATCAATGACTTCAAATTTATATTTATCGTATACGACAAAATCGGTTTTTTTCGGAATTTTGCGTAACATATACATCATAAAGCCACTAATAGTCTCGTAATTTTCTGAATCAGGGAAAGATTCAATATCCAAAACGCGCATCACATCTTCAAGTGGCGTTGCCCCATCAATCAACCAAGAGTTTTCATCGCGGCTAACGATTTGCTCTTCTTCGTTAGAAACCAATTCTCCCATCACAATACTCATCACATCGTTCAAGGTAATTAAGCCCATTACAAGCGCATATTCATTGACGATAATCGCAAAATCTTCCCCCGTAGATTTAAACAACTCCAATACTTCGTATAACGACAGCGTATCTGGGATAAATAACGCTTTGCGTAATAAACGGCTATCTGTTAAATCTACTACTTCTTGTTGAAGATAAAGCGTCAACAAAGTATGGGATTCCACATAACCTAAAATCTTGTCCAAACCATTATCACAGATCACTAATTTAGAATGAGAGTCAGCCGATAAGGTATTCAACACTTCCTGACGAGTAAAAGTGCGGTCTAAAAACACGATGTTTTCACGAGTCGTCATGGTTGAAGACACGGTACGCTCTTGCATTTCAAAGATGTTTTCAATCAAATAGTGTTCTTGTGTTTTTAGTACGCCCGCTTCGGCACCAGCCTCCACAATCGCCACAATGTCTTCTGGAGTCATATTATCTTCGCGCTTAGTGGATATCCCCATTAAATGGAAGAAGATATTAGAAAGACCATCAAAAAACCATACAATAGGTTTTAAGAAGAAAATGAAGACTTGCATAATGCCAATAGTCCGTAACGCCACACCTTCAGGATTAATCAATGCGAGACGTTTCGGAATTAAATCGGCTAATAAAACAAATGTTGTGGTTACCATGAAAAAAGCAATCCAAGAGGAGGCTGGCTCAACCCATTCTGCCATAGTGTATTCATGTAAAAAACTCTGTAAGTGAAGACTAATGGTTGCTTCACCAATCACACCACCGAGTACGGCAACCATATTAAGTCCAATTTGTACTACAGTAATGAAACGCCCTGGCTGTTCCTGTAATTTTAAAACTTTCTCCGCTTTGATATTGCCTTCATTGGCCAACGTTTGTAGTTTAATGCGTCTTGCACCCGCGAGAGAAATCTCAGCTGATGACAAGATTGCACTGACAATAATTAATACGATTAAAATAAAAATCGCTGCAGATAAACTCATAATGTTCTCTTTATTGGCTTTAAAGTGCGGTCAATTTACCGCTGGTTTTTAAGCTAGAAATGTTATTATTAAATTGTGAGGGCGTTCTATGACGCCCCATATTTGAGAAACGCTAATTTTCGCTGTCGAACCAGCCACGTACAAATTGGATAGAAAGGAAAAGAGTAATTAATAAGAAAGCATAGAATACCCAAGATAAAATCGGATGGCTTGGTGTCACATCGCCACTGATTTCTTTCACTGCAACGGCATTGCGATATTCATCGAACATCGTCATCCGCCAACCGTAATACTTGATTTGCACTAATTTGTTTTCATTACCCAAGGCTTGAACTTGAGCCTGTAAGTTCGCTGAACCAAATTTAAAGTAGAATGGAAAACCCCAACGGGTATCTTCATTACGATACACCATGATTTTGCCATCATCATTTTGTGTATTGATAAAATACACATCGCGCGTTGGACCATCAGCCGGATTCGATTTTGTAATCGGGCCATCTTTATCCACACGTTTCACTTCCACACCGGTTACTCGCGTTACATCATAGTGTGGGAAAACGTAGTCTACCACCGCGAACATAAAGCCGTGGAAAACAAAGACTACTAAAAATAAAAAGTACTTAAAAAACTTACGCATAAAACTCCCTCATTTAAATCGATGATTTATTGTACATTAATTTTAAATAAACGCTCGAAGTTTTGTGTACTAATTTGTGCAAATTCTTCCATAGACAACCCTTTTAACGCTGCCACATACTCACACACTTCACGTGTATAGGCAGGTTGGTTCTCTTTACCACGATAAGGTACAGGTGCTAAATAAGGCGAATCCGTTTCAACTAACAAACGATCTGCCGGCACATAACGAATAGCTTCACGAATACTTTCCGCATTTTTAAAGGTTATAATGCCTGAACAAGAAATATAAAACCCTAAATCAAGTGCCTTTTTCGCAAAATCCAAGGTTTCCGTAAAACAATGAATTAATCCACCACACTTTTCTGCCTGGTGCTCACGCAACATGGCAATGGTATCTTCTGGCGCTGAACGAGTATGAATAATCACGGGTTTATCCACTTCATTAGCAATTCTGATTTGATCCGCAAAAACCGTTTGCTGCAATGCCTTATTATCTGCACTGTAATAATAATCCAAACCAATTTCGCCAATTGCGATCACTTTTTTATCTTGGGATAAACGTAATAAACGATCGGCATCGTAAGGTTCTTCTTCAAGATCTAGTGGATGTACACCGCAAGCCAAAGACACATTCGGAAATTTTGCTAACTCAGGGTAAGCTTTTTCAAAACGGCTTAATGTTACGCCAATCGCCAATAAATGCTTCACATCTCGTGTTTGGGCTTTGGCCACAACATCAGCAATATCTTTGTGTAAATTTTCATAATCCAATGCATCTAAATGGCAATGGGAATCTACGATAAACATAATTTATTTGTCCTTAAATACGTCGGTAATTAACTTCGTCAAACCATCTAGTAACATTAATTCTGTGTTAACGCCGTTGATAGTGAGTAAATCCGAGCGTACTTTTTGCATAATTTTATTTGCGGTTAATAACCCAAGCGCTGTTTGCTCGTCTGCAAATTGAGTTACACCTGTTTTAAGATCAAGTGTTTGCCAGCCATTTTGTATTTCGAGTTTGTATTTAATGGCATCACTTAAAAACGCTAAAATCCAATCCACTTGCTGTACGGTGCGTTCTTTTTCAAAGAAAGGCAAAATTTCCAAAGGTGAACGACGACGATAAAACAGCCAAAATTGACGTAGGAAATTTTTTCTCTGTTCAATTAATCCTTGCCGGAGTGTTTCTAATGCTAACAGTGGACGACCCAAATTCATCGCAAGTGCGGTCAATAATTCAGATGTTTCTGCCTGAAATTGAGAAGAAAGCCAAGTTAAGGCTTCTGCTTCCGTTGGCAAAGGAACATTCCACACTTGGCAACGGCTGTAAATAGTCGCTAACAACGAAGAGGAAGGCTCTGTTTGCAATAAGAAATACGTGTTCGGACGCGGCTCTTCCAAAGTTTTGAGCAATGCATTAGCTGCCGCTTCCGTAAGACGTTCTGCATCTTGAATATATACTAATTTATTGCCATTTTGTTGCGCGTGTTGGCTGACAACATCATTAATCGCCCGCACCTGATCAACACCAATGTCTTTGCCTTCTTGAGAGGCTAAAACATGAAAATCAGGGTGGCTGTGCGCTGCCATTAAGTGACAAGCATGGCAATGGCCACAAGGTGCATTATCCGGTATTTGACACATAATGCGTTTTGTTAAAGCCTCAAACAAACCTTCAGCACCGAGACCTTGATCAGCTTTAATCAATAATGCATGATGCCCCAAACCTTCGCTAAAAGTTTGGCTAATTTTGTGATAAGTAGGCACTAACCAAGGATAAAGTTCGCTCATTTTGTTTGTGAAACCCACCAATTTTTGACCGCACTTTGAATGTCTGCTTGTACTTGTTCCAAAGGCTGACCTGCATTAACAATGGCGGCTTTCGGGTTGTTCTGCACCAATTCCAAATAACGTTGTCGGGTACGATGGAAGAAATCGAGTCCTTGTTGTTCAATGCGGTCTAATTCACCACGACCTCTAGCACGAGCAAGCCCTTCTGCAGGATCAATGTCTAAATACAGTACAAAATCAGGCTCAAAATCGCCTAATACCATATTTTTTAAATTCGCCATAAGTGTTTGGTCAAACTGACGCCCACCGCCTTGATAAGCCTGTGAAGACATATCATGTCGATCGCCAAGCACAATTTTACCTTCTGCCAATGCTGGCTTAATCACATTTTCTACCAATTGAATTCGTGCCGCATAAAGCATCAATAATTCCGCTTTATCCGTAACAAGTTCTTCTGTTTCATGTTTAATTAAATGGCGCAATTTTTCTGCTAATGGTGTACCACCCGGCTCACGAGTAAATACGATATCATTTACACCAAGGGATTTTAATGTATCCACCACCGTTTGCATGGCGGTACTTTTACCTGCACCTTCCAAGCCTTCAATCACGATAAATTTGCCTTGCATTAGTTGGCTCCTTTTTGTTGGCTACGATACCAACGTAAATATTCTTGCACTGCTTTATTATGCTCGTTCAGATTACGAGTAAATTTATGACCGCCACTTCCATCGGCAACAAAATAATAAAAGTCCGTTTTTGCTGGATGAGCCACGGCCTGCAAAGCACTCTCACTCACCATCGCAATTGGTGTTGGTGGTAGCCCCTCAATCATATAGGTATTGTAAGGGGTCATCGTTTCCAAATCTTTTTTACGAATATTGCCGGTATAACGCTCACCCATTCCATAAATCACGGTTGGGTCAGTTTGTAGTTTCATATTGGCTTTTAAACGATTAATAAATACGGAAGCGACTTGTGGGCGCTCCGCCGCAATACCCGTTTCTTTCTCCACAACAGAAGCCAAAATCAGCATCTGATATGGATCCGTTAATGGGAGATTTTCATCACGTTCATTCCACGCTTTATCTAAGGCTTTTTGTAAACGAGTAGTTGAACGCTTTAATAATTCAAGATCAGTCGAGTTAGGCGTGTAATTATAGGTATCTGGATACAACCAGCCATCCATGTTATTCCATTCGTAAACGGCTTTTGCAACGGCTGGAATATCCAATAACGCCATAATTTCTTTATCACTTTTACCTTGCAAGGTTTGTTTTAAGTGCGGTGCATTTTCAAGGTTTTTACGCCATTCCTTGAACGTTTTACCCTCAATAAACTTCACACTAAATTGCGCTTCCTTGCCAGAATTAATCATATCCAATAAATCTTGCAACGTTTTCACGCCCGTTAAAGAATAAGTCCCCGCTTTCACTTTGTTGAGCTGAGGTTGTAATTTCAATAACCAAGGCAATAAATCGGCATGCTCAAGAATTTTTTCTTGCTCTAATAAAGCTGCGAGTTTACTGCCAGTAGTTCCTCGCTCAATTGTAAGCAATTGATCTTGCGTGACATTCACCGGCGTATGAACAAACTCCGTTAGTTTTTGATAACCCCAAAAACCAACACCGCCAAGAATTAGCAGAAGAATTAGTAAAAAGACAAAAAATTTTTTCATGCGTCACTCATTTTATAAAAACGACAAAAGGGGCGAAATGCCCCCTTATTCTAACGGTTTCTGTTATTTATCGAAATATTGAATATCAGCATTTTTGCGTAATGCCTTCACCCAGTCTTTGGTTGCATCTTGCAATTGGCTATTTACGATTTGCTCGTAAGCTTTTTGACGATAGGCATCTTCTGTTTTATCGCCATCTCGACTACCAGTTACTTCGAGAATATGCCAACCAAATTCAGATTTAAACGGTGCAGAAATAGTACCTTGTGGGGTTGTTTCAACCATTTTTGCAAACGGTCCTACATAAGCTTCAGGGAAAGCATAGCCTAAGCTTCCACCATTCGCACCAGATAAATAATCTTTAGAATATTTTAATGCGGCATCAGCAAATGTCATTTTGCCAGAAATAATCTCACTACGAATACGTTCTAATTCTGCTTTTGCTTGGGCATCGTTCAGTAATGGGTTTAGTTTTAATAAAATATGACGAACTTCATACTCTTTGCCCATCACTTTTTGTGCCGTGCCTTTTGCTTTTGCTTCATCGAGCATTTGTTTACCCAATGCATCCACTTGCTCGCGAGTAACATCTACGCTATTTTGAATAGCATGGTTACGCACACCCGCCATTAACATTTGGCGAGAGATTTGTTGTTTAAATGCATTTAAGGAAATGCCTTGATAATCGAGCGCATCTAAGAATTGACCATAAGTTAAACCATTTTTCGCCGCAATATCTTCTACGATACGGTTTACTTCCGCTTGGTTTACTTTTACACCTGATTCTTTGATAGCCTTATCAGTCAGCATATCATCAATAATCTTATCTAATGCGGCACGTTGGCTACCTTTCTTACCCATCACGGCATTCACTTGGCTTTGTAAAATTGGTGTACCATTTACGGTCGCTACAACGCGTTCTTCTGCTTGTACTTGAGAAAACGTAAACAGACCGATCATGGCAAATAAAAGAGATTTTAACATTGATTTTTTCATTTTAGTTGTCTTAAAAAATAATAGGATAATGCTCGTTAGATTATCAATTTTATCAAAGGTTCACAATAGGCTGATCGTTATTTAGGCAATAATGCCACTTCATAACAACCATCATATTTTAATGTACGCACCTGCACTTGTTCATCACGGGAAGTCGGCACATTTTTACCTACATAGTCTGCCCGAATCGGCAATTCACGATGTCCGCGATCCACTAAAATCACTAATTCAATTTTAGCTGCTCGACCAAAATCCGTTAACGCATCCATTGCAGCACGAATGGTTCTTCCGGTGAATAGTACATCATCGATCAAAATGACTTCTTTACCCTGAATATTCATATAACTGGAGGCACCACTATACACAGGAGTTGGATTTTCAGGTTCAACATACTCTAAGTCATCGCGGTAAAATGTGATATCCAATTCCATCATTGGAAGACTTACTCCATTCAACTCTTCAATGCGACGTTGAATCAATTCGGCAATTTCAGCACCACGACGTTTCACCCCAACTAAAATTACATTATCGAAATCTTGGTGCTTTTCAATAATTTCATGGGAAATACGTGAAATGGTGCGTAAAAATCTGTCTGCATCAATAATAATTTTTTCCATTTTATCTCTCGCTTTGTTTACATAGACTAAGTGCGGTTGAAAAAACACTGATTTTTTGACCGCACTTTTACTGGAATATTAACAGAATTCTAGCTCTACCGCATTTTCGCCGAGCAAATTCACCAATTCTGTTAGAATCTCATCCATTGGTGTAATCGACCATTGAATCCCTAAACGCAATAACGCACGACCTTTTGCGCTTTGATAATATACGTTAATTGGTAAAGTACCGCCACTAACAGGTTCTAACATTTCTTTCAATTTCTTAATAAAACTTGGGCTAATCTGCTCCTCAGACAAACTGATAGCCAAAGATTTTGCATAACGGGAACGCGCCTCATCTAAGGTCATTAAATCCCGTACCGACATTTTTAATCCACCAGAAAAATCGTCAAAACTCACCTGACCAGATACCACTACAACCGTATCTTTTTGTAGTTTTTCGCCGAATTGGTCTAAGCTTTCGCCGAATAGGGTTAGGTCTAAACGCCCAGATCGGTCATCAATGGTTGCGATACCGATGCGATTGCCTTTTTTCGTCGTTGCGAAACGAGTTGATACCAACAAACCGGCTGCCGTGCTAATTTGCCCACGGCGATTTGGGGTGAGATCTTTTAATCGCGTAGAACTGTAATGAGAAAGCTCTTTTAAATAACGACTTACTGGATGACTGCTTAAATACAAACCTAGAGTTTCTCGCTCACCATCTAGAATTTGCTTTTCTGTGTAAGGTGGCGTATGGGCGTAAGCATTTTCCACTTCTTCGTGTGTTTCTGTCAGCACACCGAACATATCGGTTTGCCCCATGGCCTCATCTTTTGCATGCTGATCTGAAGCTTTGAGAGCATCTTCTAGATTCTTAGATAACGCCGCACGATGTGGCCCTAACTTATCAAATGCACCCGACATAATCAGACTTTCAAAGGTACGACGATTAATTTTCTTCAAATCAACACGAGCACATAAATCAAATAAGTCTCTGAAAATCCCACCTTCATTACGAGCGGTAATCAGTGCATCAATCGGACCTTCACCCACCCCTTTAATGGCGCCGATACCATAAACAATCTCACCATTTTCATTCACACTGAAATGATGTTTCCCTACGTTGATATCCGGTGGGGTGACTTTTAAGCCCATACGTAAACATTCATCGTACAAGCCAACAATTTTATCGGTATTATCCATTTCCGAGGTCATTACTGCTGCCATAAACTCAGCAGGGAAATGGGTTTTCAGCCAAAGGGTTTGGTAAGATACCAATGCGTAAGCGGCGGAGTGCGATTTATTGAAACCATAGCCGGCAAATTTTTCCACCAAGTCGAAAATCTTCATGGAAAGCTCGCCATCAACGCCGTTTTTTTCCGCTCCTTCTTTAAACACTGAGCGCTGTTTCGCCATTTCTTCCGGCTTTTTCTTACCCATCGCACGGCGTAATAAGTCCGCACCACCAAGAGTATAGCCTGCTAGCACCTGAGCAATCTGCATAACTTGTTCTTGGTACAAAATAATACCGTAAGTTGGCTCTAAAATCGGTTTAAGGCTTTCATGTTGATAGTTTGCGTCAGGATAAGACACTTCTTCTCTACCATGCTTACGATCAATAAAGTTATCCACCATACCCGATTGTAATGGACCTGGTCGGAATAACGCCACCAACGCGATAATATCTTCAAAACAGTCTGGTTGAAGGCGTTTAATCAAATCTTTCATCCCTCGCGATTCCAACTGGAATACTGCAGTTGTTTCAGATCGCTTCAGCAACTCAAAAGATTCGGGATCATCTAATGGAATAGCGGCAATATCGACTGGCAGTTTGCCTTCACGAGCAAGGCGGGCGTTAATCATATCCAATGCCCATTTGATAATAGTGAGTGTACGCAAACCTAAGAAGTCAAACTTCACTAAACCTGCATATTCCACATCATTTTTATCGAAGTGGGTAACGGGATGAAGCCCCTCGTTGTCACAATAAAGTGGTGCAAAGTCTGTAATCAAAGAAGGGGAAATCACCACGCCACCCGCGTGTTTACCCGCATTTCGCGTGACACCCTCTAGCTTACGCGCCATATCAATTAGGGCTTTAACTTCTTCATCCGTATCATATGCTGTTTGTAATTGCGGTTCAGCCTCAAAAGCCTTGGCTAAGGTCATGCCAGGATCAGGTGGAATCATTTTCGAAATACGATCCACAAAGCCATAAGGGTGGCCTAATACACGCCCCACATCTCGAATTACCGCTTTGGCTGCCATGGTACCGAAGGTAATAATTTGTGATACCGCACCACGACCATAGGTTTCTGCGACATGATCGATAACGCGATCCCGTCCATCCATACAGAAATCCACGTCGAAATCGGGCATGGAAACACGTTCTGGGTTGAGGAAACGCTCAAAAAGAAGATCGAATTCAAGGGGATCCAAATCGGTGATTTTTAGTGCATAAGCTACCAATGAACCCGCACCAGAACCCCGTCCAGGCCCTACCGGAATATCGTTGTCTTTTGACCACTGGATAAACTCCATGACGATTAAGAAGTAACCCGGGAAACCCATTTGGTTGATCACATCGAGTTCGACTTGAAGACGCTCATCATATTCCGGTCGTCTTTCTGCCCGCACTTTTTCATCGGGGAATAAAAACGCCAAACGCTCTTCCAAACCTTCTTTGGATTTCATCACCAAATAATCTTCCGTACTCAGATCGCCTGTTGGGAATTTTGGGAGGAAATATTCGCCCAAACGCAAAGTGACATTACAGCGTTGCGCAATTAATACCGTATTTTCAAGCGCAGAAGGAATGTCCGAAAATAATTGGCACATCTCTTCTTCTGAACGGAAATATTGTTGCTCGGTATAACGTTTTGGACGTTTCGGATCGTCAAGGGTATAGCCATCATGAATAGCAACTCGAATTTCGTGTGCCTCAAAATCATCAGGTGCGAGAAAGACAACATCGTTGGTCGCCACAAGCGGTAAATCATGGGCTTCAGCAAGTTTTAATGCTGCTTGAATATAACGTTCTTCATCAGAACGACCCGTTCGGGAAAGAGAAAGGTAAAAACGGTCAGGAAAAAATTCTTGATAAAAACTGACCGTACTTTCAGCTTCAGCGCTATTTTCTTTAAGGAGTTTTTTCGCGATATCACCTTGTGTACCACCCGATAAAACAATTACACCTTCACGGTGTTCAATCAACCACTCCTGGTCAATATAAGGCAAGTCCACATAGCCGCGTTGATAGGCTTTTGAAAGCAGTAATGTGATGTTTTTATAGCCTTCATTGTTCTTAGCAAGTAAAGTGAGCGTAAATAACTCCTCACCGCACAACTCGCTTTTAACATGAACATCTGCGCCAATGATCGGTTTAATCCCCGAAGAAAGGGTTTCACCATAAAAACGTACCACACCACAAAAATTGGTGAAATCCGTTAATGCCAACGCGACCATATTATTTGCTGCACACGCTTTGACCAATGGTTTCACTTTCGCAATTCCATCAATCATTGAAAAATCAGTGTGCGTACGAAGATGTACAAAACGCGGTTGAGTTGACATTAACAATCCCTATGTTGATAGTTAAAACGAATAAATTAAGCTTTTTTAATATCTATTTTAGCTAAGCCTTCTTTAAAAGCTAATCCATAACGTCTTGGTATTGACGCTTCAAATCTACCATTCTCTACTGTAGTTTCATAGCTGCAAACTTTAAATTCAGGCACACGAATAAAGGAATAATCAACATTGACCATAGGGGATATTTTTGAATATAACGTCCATCTTACTTTGCTCCCTTCCTCAAACGAGGTTTTTGCATCAAAACTGCTCGCCCCCTCACAATGCGCAATTTGGTAATTAGGATAAAACTCCCCTGGGAAAGGCTTGGCATCACAGAAATTAAATACTCTATCATGTGCGAAAACATCTTGGCGAATATAGCCCCACAAGTCTTCAGCAAGAAAATCCTGATCGGCAAAATGACGAGAGTCGTAACCCTTATCAATAAAACGTTGAATTCTCGCTTCCATATCAGGAACAGCGCCAGCTTTTGCCCCCCACATCCCAGCCAAAATAAGTGCTGTATGGGAACCAGAATCACGCATCGTATGGAATGAACGGCCACTTTCAATCCATTCAGCTACGGCCTCAGCTTCTCGGTGAGAGACCACAGAGTCAGCATCACGGAAGATCACATACTCAGCTTCTGGATCATTAATCGCAAGAAAACGCCACATTGCACCAGGCCATTTATCCACAGGCGAAGTGACATAAACCACTTCAGCACCATTATTTTTTAATCGTTGAATCGCTTCAGATGAAACTGAATCATCTACATAAAAACGGCATACCCAGCCAGGAAATAGCATTGGCGATACTTGTGTATTTAATATCGCCGGCTCAACATATTTAGGATTATTGCCAAATAAAGAAAATGCGATAATTCGTTTACCATTTTTAGGTGCAGGAGCAGGAACCATTTCCTGTGTTGGAACAGGAATGGCTTTGTCTTTCATCTCAAGGGCTAAACTGCCATAAAAGCCTGAACGTTCCCAATTACCTATTCCGCCATAAGCATGTGCTAACAAATCTAAAGCCGGAATATATTGAGCATCTAATTCTAATGTTTTTAATTCCGCCTCAATGGCTTCTTCCCATTTTAATTCTTTCAAATAAACATAAGCAATTTTATGGGAATATTCAGGATTACTGGGATCAAGTAAATAAAGCATTTCAGCCAGCTTTAATGCTTCATCATATTCTGTATTTTCAATTGAGGAAACGTAAGATCGCTCTAGCGCTTTTTGTGCGTCGATACTATTCATAATCAAAATAAATTGGTCATAATTATTACGCCGGAACTATAAAAGCACCGGCGTAACGAAATTTTATATTCAAGTTTTATTATTTTCTTGCCAATGGTGGCACGAAAGTTAAACCTAAATCCCAAGGTTGTTCAATCCAAGTGTTTTGTGGAATATCAATCACATAATCATCCACTAACTCAGCACCTGCAGGTTTTGCGAATACCGTGACGAATTTTGCTTTTGGATACATTTCACGAATTGCACGAGCGGTATTACCGGTATCTACCAAATCGTCTACCACGATCATTCCTTCACCATCACCATCTGCGCGGTGTAATACTTTTAATGCACCTTGTTCATCGTGATCATAGCTCGCAATACACACGGTTTCTACGAAACGAATATTTAATTCGCGAGCAAGTACCGCTGCAGGGAATAAACCACCACGGCTTACTGCGATGATACCCTTCCACTGAGTGGCAGGAAGTAAACGTTCCGCTAATTTGCGGGCATGCATTTGGAACATATCCCAAGTCACAACATATTTTTCGCTCATAACAAATCCCTTAAACTTTGTCGCTAAATAAAAAAATTGCAGAATTTTAACCCGAAATGGCGTTTTATGCTATGATTTCCGCAAAAATTTTAATGAAAAAAGGAGTTCATTATGTCAGAAATTACCACATTACAACCGCAATTACTTTGGAAATGGTTTGATCAAATTTGTGCGATTCCACATCCTTCTCATCACGAAGATGCGCTCGCGACCTTTATTGTTAACTGGGCGAAAGAAAAACAATTTTTTGCCGAGCGTGATGAAGCCGGTAATGTATTAATTCGTAAACCTGCCACAGCAGGTATGGAAAACAGCCAACCTGTTGTGTTACAAGCACATTTAGATATGGTTCCACAAGCGAATGAAGGCAATCCACACAACTTCGCTCAAGACCCAATTCGCCCTTATATTGATGGCGATTGGGTAAAAGCACAAGGCACCACACTTGGCGCGGATAACGGTATCGGTTTAGCCTCAACCTTAGCGGTATTAGAAAGTACCGATATTGCACATCCACCACTTGAAGTGTTACTCACCATGACTGAGGAAACCGGCATGGATGGTGCCGTACATCTTCGTCGCAACTGGTTAAAATCAGAAATCTTAATTAATACCGATACCGAAGAAATCGGTGAGATCTACATTGGTTGTGCAGGTGGGGTAAATGCGAATGTTGAGCTACCTGTTCACCGTGAAACCAATTCATTCAACCATACTTTGCAAATTAACTTAAAAGGTTTGCGAGGCGGTCACTCTGGTTGTGATATTCACACCACTCGTGCAAATGCAATTAAAGTATTAGCGCGTTTATTAGCAAAACTCTCACAAAATCAACCGCACTTAGCCCTTTCAGAAATTCGCGGTGGCTCAATTCGTAATGCGATTCCACGTGAAGCAGCTGCAACCATTTGCTTCAATCATGATGTAGAAAGCGTAAAAAGTGCGGTCAAAAATTTTGAAGTTTTATTGAAAGAAGAGCTCGCTATTGCTGAACCTAACTTAACCTTAACCGCTGAGCAAGTTGAAAATCCACAACAAACTTTCACGCTTGAAACCACCAAAAAAGTGATTAATTTGCTGAACGTCTTACCAAATGGTGTAATCCGCAACAGTGATGTCATCAAAAATGTCGTAGAAAGCTCGTTGAGCATTGGTGTATTAAAAACCCTTGAAGATAAAATCAAAGGTACCATTCTTATTCGCTCGCTTATTGAAAGTGGTAAAGAGTATGTAGAAGAAACCTTAACTTCACTCGCTGAACTCACCGGTTCAACGGTCGAATTCTCAGGTTCTTACCCTGGTTGGAAACCGGTAAACGACACGGCAATTTTAGCCTTAATGAAAAAACATTATGCAGAAGTGCTTGGCAAAGAGCCGGTTATTAAAGTGATTCATGCAGGGCTTGAATGTGGCTTATTGAAAGAACATTATCCGAATATGGATATGATTTCCGTGGGGCCAACTATTCGCAATGCACATTCGCCAGATGAAAAAGTCCAAATTTCAACAGTACAAACATATTGGGAATTACTCACTAAAGTCTTATCGAATATTAAATAATCTATAAATAAAAAGGGCTAAATATATATTTAGCCCTTTATTTTTTTATCTTTTATCAACCACTATAGACTACGCAACGCTTCGATACGTTTTTCAAGCGGAGGATGGCTCATAAAGAGTTCGCTACGTTTGCCGTTAATCATAAAAGCATTAAGTGAACCTTCCATCTCTTGCGGCTCATGAATTTGTTGTAAACGTTGCAATGCCGCAATCATTTTTTCTTTACCAACAAGTTGTGCGGAACCTGCATCTGCGCGGTATTCGCGATAGCGTGAGAACCACATCGCGATAATGCTCGCTAAAATACCAAATAAAATTTCTAACACCATTGAAACCAAGAAGTAAATGCCTGAGCTGCGGCTTTCTTCATCACCATTACGAGAACTTGCCACCACATTAGCAATCACGCGAGATAAGAAAATTACAAAGGTATTCAATACGCCTTGTAATAAAGTCATCGTCACCATATCGCCGTTCGCGATGTGTGATACCTCATGAGCCAGTACCGCTTCTGCTTCTTCTTCCGTCATAGAGTTTAATAAGCCTGTACTAATCGCCACTAAAGAATTGTTTTTAGTTGCACCCGTAGCAAAAGCATTCGCATCATTAGAATGGTAGATCGCGACATCTGGCATTGGGATGGCTGCTTGTTGCGCTTGACGGCGTACAGTTTCTACCAACCAACGTTCAGCTTGATTACGTGGTTCAGTAATCACTTCTGCACCCACAGAACGCAATGCCATGGTTTTTGATAAAAATAATGAAATCAATGATCCGGCAAAACCGAAAAGCATCGCCATAATTAAAATGCCACCTGTACTATTTCCTGCAATACCGGTCACACTTAAAATAATTCCTAACACAATCATCACAGCAAAGTTAGTCGCTAGAAATAAAAGGATTCGCATCATAATAAAGTTCCTCAATAAAATAGAAAGTAAACACTGCAATAATGGAGAATTTTTTGCAAAATTCAAGGTTAAACAAATAATTTATTGTAAATCTTCTAAGGTATTAAAATTTACAAATCGTCCTTCTTGTTCGTCAAATTGGACAGCAATCGCGCCATTTTTGTTCATAAATTGTAATAAACGACGTTCGCCTTCATTTAAATAAGCGCGTAACTTCTCTTTAAGCTGAACGGACATCAAACAAAATGTCGGGTGCTCACGCTCTTTATCTTTTGCATAAGCCATTAAAGTGCGGTCATTTTCAACCGCACTTTTTAGTTTTTCTAATAAATTTGGAGGGAAATATGGGCTATCGCAAGGCACAAAAAGTACAAAATCTGTTTTAGCTTTTTCGAGTGCTGTCAACATACCGCTCAATGGCCCCTGAAAATCAGGCAATTCATCTGAAAATACGGGAAAACCCCATTGTGCATATTCTGTATGGTGACGATTAGCATTGATAGAAATATCAACCACTTGAGGTTGTAAGCGTTCAATCACATGGCTAATTAATGGTTTATTTTGTAAAAGCTGTAAGCCTTTATCTGCACCATTCATCCTCCGCGCTTTTCCTCCCGCCAAAATAACCGCACTTATTGTGTATTTCATATTTTCTTATTGCCTTATTTGAAGTATGATCTAGCCTTATTTTTCTCCATTTAAAAGGAAATAGCAATGAAATGTAAGCGTTTAAATGAAGTATTGGAACTTTTACAACCTTATTGGTCTAAAGACCCAGATCTGAGCTTGTTACAAATTTTGCAAAAAATTGCTGATGAAGCAGGTTTTGATAAACCCGTAGCAGAATTATCTGATGAAGTGATTATTTATCATTTAAAAATGCACGGCACAGATAAACTTGAGCCAATCCCAGGCATCAAAAAAGATTATGAAGAAGATTTTAAAACCGCATTGCTAAAAGCACGCGGAATTATTAAATAAGGAAAACAAATGAAAAAAGTTTTATTTTTACTCGGTGCTTTATTTTCATTTAACGCATTTGCAGCCAACCTAGAAGAAGGCAAACAATACGTTCAAGTGAGTCAAACCGCTTCTGCACAACCAGAAGTCATTGAATTTTTCTCTTTCTACTGCCCGCATTGCTATGCCTTTGAAATGGAATACCACATTCCAAAACAAGTTGCAGAAAGCTTACCAAAAGGCACTGAATTTAAACAATATCATGTTAACTTCTTAGGTCGTCAATCTGAAAACCTCACTCGTGCATGGGCATTAGCGATGGCACTTGGTGCAGAAAGCAAAGTGAAAGCGCCTTTATTCGAAGCGGCACAACAAGATAAATTAAGCTCAATGGACGATATTCGCAAAATCTTCATTGATAACGGGGTTACAGCTGAACAATTTGATAACAACATCAACAGCTTTGCTGTAAACGGTTTAGTAAATAAACAAGTAAATGCAGCGGAACAGTTCCAAGTACGTGGCGTACCTGATTTCTATGTCAATGGCAAATATCGTGTAAACCCTGAAGGCTTAAATTACGATGATTTCGTCAAAGATTATGTAGAAACCGTGAAAGGTTTATTGCAAAAATAAAAAAAAATTGGTTTAATGCCTGCCGTTTTTAAATATAAAGAAGAGAGATGATATTATGGCTGCTAGTTTCAGTGTTACTCGTCGTTTTTTTGACGACAAAAACTACCCACGCGGATTTTCCCGTCACGGTGATTATACAATCAAAGAATCCCAAATTTTAGAGCAATATGGCCAAGCGTTTAAAGCATTAGATTCAGGCGAGCGCAAGCCGACGACAAAAGAAGAAAAAGAATTTGTTGCTTTTTGCCGTGGTGAACGTGCACCGGAAACTTTCTTCGAAAAAACGTGGAATAAATATCGTACTCGCATTAACACAACAAAACGTGTTTACACCTTATCAGGTGATGTGAGCGAAGCGGCTTCTGGTGGCGAAGATTATTCTGGCGAATAATACACTTAAAAAGGCAGGCAGAAGCTTGCCTTTTGCTTTTTTACTCAATCCCCATGCTTGCCAAGGGCTGTGGGATATTTATCATTCAAACGTAAACATCAATGCAACTACCCGTTTCCCAATATACCGAACTTCTGAAAAAAAAGACTGAAAAACTGACCGCACTTTTGCAGCCTTTTAATGCCCCAGAAATAGCCGTGTTTGATTCGCCGACTAGCCATTATAGGATGCGTGCAGAATTTCGTATTTGGCATGATAAAGATGATTTTTATCACATCATGTTCGATCAAAGTACATTGCAGCGCTATCGAGTAGATGAATTCCCGATTGCCAGCGAGCTGATCAATCGCATGATGAAAGCCTTATTGCCGTTGTTAAAAACGCAGGAAGTGTTATATAAAAAACTGTTTCAAATTGATTATTTGAGCACACTCAGCAATAAGATCATTGTGAGCCTACTTTACCACAAGCAACTCACGGAAGAATGGCAAAGCGCTGCTATACGCTTAAAAGAAGAATTACAACAACTTGGTTTTGATGTGCAGTTGATTGGTCGAGCGAGTAAGCAAAAAATTTGTTTAGAGCAAGATTTTGTTGATGAAGTATTACCAGTAAAAGGTCGCAATTATGTTTATCGCCAAGTGGAAAACAGCTTTACCCAACCTAATGCAGCTGTAAATTGCAAGATGTTGGAATGGGCGATTGATTGCACTCAAGGTTCTCAAGGCGATTTATTAGAGCTGTATTGTGGTAACGGCAATTTCTCTATCGCCCTTGCACAAAACTTCCGTAAAGTGCTTGCTACCGAAATTGCTAAGCCATCCGTTGCAGCTGCACAATTTAATATTGCGGAAAATGGCATAGATAATCTGCAAATTATCCGTATGTCGGCAGAAGAGTTTACCCAAGCCATGAATGGTGTACGTGAATTTAATCGCTTAAAAGGCATCGATTTAAAAGCCTATCAATGCAATACGATTTTTGTTGATCCACCACGAGCAGGGCTTGACCCTGACACGGTAAAACTGGTGCAGAATTACGATCGTATTTTGTATATTTCCTGCAATCCACATACCCTTTGCGAGAACTTGCAGACCCTAAGCCAAACCCACCGCATTGAAAAAGCGGCGCTGTTTGATCAATTCCCTTACACAGATCATATGGAAAGCGGCGTATGGCTGGTGAGAAAATAAAAATTCAACTGTTTGCCGAAGTAGGAACATTGTCAGAATTGACCGCACTTTGTTCTCCTTTTGGTATCGAGCATTGTACTGAAAGCCCGCTTGCATTGGTGCGAACCGAAACCCACCTTGCCCTACGTAAACTGGATGAACCCAAGTTGGGCGATGTCTTTGTAGATTTCGTAGCCGGCGCAATGGCTCATCGTCGTAAATTTGGCGGTGGACGTGGCGAAGCTGTTGCCAAAGCTGTAGGCATCAAGGGCTCAGAATTGCCTTCCGTGATTGATGCTACAGCCGGGCTTGGTCGAGATGCCTTTGTTTTAGCTTCTATCGGTTGCCAAGTGCGTTTAGTGGAACGCCATCCCGTGGTGTATTTGCTATTGCAGGATGGGCTCAACCGCGCCTATCAAGATGCAGAAATAGGCGAAATGATGCAACAAAATATGCAATTATTGGGCGTTCATCATATTGCCGAACTCAATCCAAAAACAGAGAGTGCCGATGTGGTGTATTTGGATCCAATGTATCCGCACAAGCAAAAATCTGCCTTAGTTAAAAAAGAAATGCGCTTATTCCAACATTTAGTTGGTGCCGATTTGGATGCCGATGAGCTCTTGACACCTGCGTTACAATTAGCTCGTAAACGCGTGGTGGTAAAACGTCCTGATTATGCGGAATTTTTAGCGCAAAAAGCGCCCCATGTCAGTCGTGAAACCAAAAACCACCGCTTTGATATTTATATGGGAGAAGCACAATGCTAAAAGAAAGTGCTGTTGTAATGAGCTATGATGCGGAAACCGGTATTGCTAAAGTGAAATGTCAATCACAAAGCGCCTGCGGGGCTTGTTCGGCTAGAGAAGCCTGTGGGACAGCCTCCCTGTCTGAACTCAATGGAAAACGAGGCGAGCATATCTTCACGCTCGAAACCATTACGCCACTCCGTGCAGGTCAAATGGTAGAAATCGGTCTAGAAGAAAAATCCATATTATTTTCTGCATTGTTAATGTATATCGTCCCGCTTTTCATTCTATTAGTCGCAACATTGCTTTCAAGTTATATCAGTGAAAATGAGCTCATCCGTGCGATTTTAATCTTTATTTTGACCGCTCTTTCTTTTTTGATTGTTAAGCGTTATACCCGAAAACTCGGCCAACAAACAGAATTTCAGCCTGTTTTGTTGAGAGTTTTATCCTAAATAAAAAGAGCGGTTGAAAACAATTAAATTTTCAACCGCTCTTTTGTACTTAGCTTATTTCAACTCAAAAGGCCTACATGAAGATGTAGGCTTTTCTATTAAGATAATAATCTTTGTACTAAAGAAGTATAAATGTTAACCCCAGTAAGCAATTGATTTTCATCAAAATCAAATTCAGCTTCATGATGACCTGCTGTGCGATCTGCACCAAGAATGAAGTAAATAGCTTTGCCCCCATGTTCTTGTACTCGTCTACCTAAAATAGTCGCATCCTCACTTGCATTGAAAACATAATCTGAATTTACGTTATTTATTTGTGCTTGTTCAAGGGATATTTCTTCGATGAGTTTTATAAGTTCAACATCGTTATTCATATCCACTGCTTCACCTACAATTTCAGTTTCATACGCTACATCAAAACTTATGGAGATACCTTTGGCTATTTGCATGACTTGTTCAGTCATGTATTCATTAATTGCTTTATTTTCTCCCCGCACTTCTAATTGTAATTCAGCAGAGGATGGAATGACATTTCGTCCTTCACCCGCTTTTAGCACACCCACATTAATTCTTGTCATGCCTTCACCATGGCGTGCAATACCATGAAGTTGAGTGACTGTATGCGCTGCAGCTAATAAAGCATTACGACCTAAATGGGGAGCAGCACCTGCATGTGCAGGTTTACCTTTATAGCGAATATCAATTTTTGTAGTGGAAAGAAAATTTCTTGGATTAGCAATGACTGTGCCTGTATTCGCGCAAAAACTAATGTGTGAAGAAGCAAAATAATCTGCATCATCAATTATGCCACTTTGTGCAATGGCTGCTGCACCTCGAACACCTTCTTCTGCTGGTTGGAATACAATTTTTACTTTTCCAGTGAGTTTATCTTTGTTCTGAGCAATCCATAATGCAACACCTAAACCTATTGTAATATGTGAATCATGTCCACAAGCATGCATAAAACCATCGTTAATTGAAGCAAAACCTTCTTTATTTGGAATATGCTCGGATGAACGAGTTTCTGTTACATTCACACAGTCAATATCAAAGCGTAACGCGATGGTTTTTCCTGGTTTACCTGAATCAAATAATGCCACACAACCAGTGTACCCTTCCATTTTTTCGAGCCATTTTTCATTAGCTCCATAGGCTTTTGCATTAGCTAAACCTTTATCTACTATGGCTTGTTTTCGTCCACGAACAAAGTCCGGATTTATAATTTGTTTGCCAAGAAAAATTTCAAAACAACCTAAGCCTTCCAAGTAATCCGCAATGCGAGAAGTTGTCCAAAATTCACTCCAGCCAATTTCTGGAAAACGATGAAATTCACGACGCCATTTAACAAGTTGATTTAAATCTAAGTTCATTTTTTCTCCTTTAAACGTCTATAAAAACAGACCGCACCTAAATAAAGCGCGGTCAATTTTTTACTATTTCTACAACATAAATAACGCTAAGAATAAAACAGCAAGTATCATGCCTGGTGCGGTACGTTTTACCATTTCTACCGGGCTTACCATCGCAAGGCCTGCACAAACAATGGTTACACCTGCAATTGGTGAAGCTGTACGACCGATTGCACCAGCAATAGCTGCTGCCATACCAAGATTTACGTGAGTGTAGCCGAGTTCTACAGCATGTGGCGTGACGGCAGTGTTAAAGGCAATCGCTGCTGCATCGCCAGAGCCTGTAATTAAGCCCATTAAGAATGGTCCAATTGTTGCGCCCCAACGTACAAATTCGTTGGATTCTTTTAAGAAAGAAATTGCAGCATCAACTGCGCCCGTAGATTTTAATCCTGCTACAAATACGCTGGCTGCAATGATGATACCAAGTACGTTTGCATAAGAATTTCCCATACCATTGAAAAATTCTTCAGTGATTTTTACTGGGGAAATGCGAGTTACTATAATGCCGTAAATTGCACCAATAAGCATCGCTTGAGGAACGCCCATTTTAGTCCATTCAAGACCCGGTACTTGTTGTAATGACGTTCCACCAATTACTAAAATAACTAATGGTATTAATGGTGCAAGGGCATAAAGTACATTGACGCCTTCAACAACTTTAATTTCACTTTCTTTTTGTTCTGCAAGATAAGCTTCACGATGTTGTTCACCATAATCTTTAAAAACAAGTGCAAGAATTGTTAAAACAATCGCACCTATTGCTCCCGCAATCATGCTATATGGCGCATGTGAAAGGTTTACTTGAGTGATAGTTAAGCCTGACATTTCACTAATCATTGCTGAGTGAGAAGACCCAGGGCTCATCATCGATCCAAAAGTCCCTGCTAAAATAGCTGCACCAGCAGTAGCTGGTCGAACACCCGCACTTTTTAAAACGGGAATTAATGTTGCGCCAACCGCAGCAGCACAACCAGCAGCAGAAGGAATAGCAATATTGATGAAAAAGGTGATGACTGTTGCAATCGGAATTAAGAAGAATTTTAATCCGCTTAATGGTTTGGTAAGTAAATGTACCAGATGAGTATCACATTGAGTGTATTTCATTACATAAGCAAAACCCATACTGGAACAGATAGCCATAATTAATCCGCTAGATGTCATGCTTTTGGCAAAAGCATCTAATGCGCCCATTGGATTAAGCGTCAGAATGGACATTATTAAACCAACACCAATCAAAACGGTTCGGGTTTCGGCTTTTTTAATCAGAAAATAAATTGTTGCAATAATGCCAACCACTGCAACGATGGATTTAAATAATTCCATTATATGTTCCTTTTAAGTTAATAAGAAAAAGTTGTATTGATGTCAAATGTGCCACATTCCATATTTTCACTGAAGCACAAAATAGGATTTTCACCCAACACAGTTGCCATTTCATTTTGTATATGAAGCGCAGAACCTTCAGGCAATGCATATACAAGTGCAGTTGGATTAACGAGTAAAAATTCTGCCAAACGTTCTTCTCGGCTTTCACCATTGTGGCCTTGCATTTTACCTGAAATAAAGTGCGGATTAATTTGATGAGGAAAAAGCTGTAATGCTTGAAATGAAGGAGGATAAATAATCGGCATATCATTAGTTGTCATAATAGATGCGCCAGCTATATTAGCCCCAGCACTCCAACCAAAATAAGGCGTACCGTTATTCACTTTTTCACGAATGATATCAATCAAATTATGTTCATAAAGTTGTTTTAACAAACAAAATGTATTCCCGCCGCCAATGGCGATGATATCTGCTTGTTCAATGATATCTCGATGCTGTTTACCATGATGAACGGAAACAATATTCATCCTTAAATCAGAAAGTGCATTTTGCACAGTTTTTTCATATTCATCAAAAGTGCGACGTACCCCAGCATAAGGCACAAAAGCAATTGTTTTACCACGATAATCAGTCAGGAAATTTTGTAACCAAGGTATGGTGTGTTCAAGATAACCTGTGTTCTTGTATTTTGAGCTACTGAGCAGTAACATGTTTTTCATTTTCTACTCCTTTTTAGAGGCATTTAGCAATACCGATATTACACTCAGAAAAAGTTAATTTTCAACGAAAAATTATTATTGTTTGACGAATATCAAAAAATAAACCGTATCAGGAGAAGACTATGTCAATTAATCTTAATCGTATTCAAAATTTAATTGAAAAACTGGCTTTTATTTCATGTTATATCAGTGAAAATGAGCTCATCCGTGCGATTTTAATCTTTATTTTGACCGCACTTTCCTTTGTGATGGTTAAACGATATACCCACAAACTCGGCCAACAAACGGAATTTCAGCCTGTTTTGTTGAGAGTATTGTCCTAAATAAAAAGAACGGTTGAAAACAATTAAATTTTCAACCGCTCTTTTGTACTTAGCTTATTGCAACTCAAAAGGCCTACATGAAGATGTAGGCTTTTCTTTTTTAATTAAGCTTGAGATTTTTTAAGGTCAAATTTGTAAGAAACAAAACCATACAATGTCCAACCGATAAAGGTCACAATTGAACCGTATAACATCGCCTGTTCACCTGCAGCATAAAGCGCATAGATACTATAGACTGAACCAATAAAGGCAACAAGAACAGTTTTTTTGTATTTTTGGTGAGGAACATTTTCAGTTTTCAACAATACGGCAAGTGCTGCCATTGAGAGCAAGTATGGAATAACGTTTGTTACTACCGCGAGGTCCACCAACACATTGAATTGTTTATTTAATGATGGGCTGATTGTCATTAATGATAGTAATGTTTGTAACGAAGTGATGGTTACCATACCAACGATTGGTGCATCTTTACTAGTAACTTTTTTGAAGAATGCTGGGAAATAACCTTCTTCCGCTGAAGATTTGAATACTTGAGCAATAGTGAACTGCCAACCTAATAATGAACCGAAACAAGACATCACCATTAAGCCCATGATCACTTTACCGATTGTTTCATCAAACATATGAGCAAAAGCTAAACCGAACGGTGCAGTTGAGTTAGCAAGTTCAAGGTTAGGAACAATACCTGCGATCACGTTAGTTGAAACGATATAAATTACCGCTGCCCCTAAAGTACCACCAAGTACCGCAATTGGTACGTTTTTCTCTGGATTTTCAACCGCATCAGAGTTCGCACAAGCAGACTCTAACCCTAAGAATGCCCATAATGTCATTGAAATAGATACACCGATCGCTTCAAAAGTAGGCACATTGTGTGGGTTCCAAGAGTTTACATACATTGAACCATCAAACCATTTCCAACCAATGATTGAAATACCTACCACAGGAATAATTACACCCCAAATGGTGAATGAACTGATGTTACCCGTAATTCTTGCACCACCGAAGTTAAGAACAGTCGCAAGCCAAAGAGTGAAGATCGTCCATAATGCAATAGAAAGTGGAGAAAGGGTTGCACCGAGGAACTCAGAACCATAACCTACAGCAGAAATCGCAATCGCAGTATTCGCAATAACTAACGACACACCATAAGTATAGTTCGCCATGAAGTTACCAGCTTTACCGAAAGAGTATTCGGCATAGCCACCCATACCACCAGATTTTCTACTAAACATACCGCATTGTGCGAATGCATAAGCTAAGGCTGTTGAACCAACTGCGGTTACAAGCCAAGAAACGATAGAAATAGTCCCAATTTCGGCTAATTTGGTCGGTAACATAATGATACCTGAACCCATCATATTAACCATGGTCAGAATGGTGAGTTGAACCACACCAATTTTATTACTTTTAGCACTCATAATTTATACTCCTTAAAGTGCGGTCAAAAAATCAGATGTTTTTAACCGCACTTTTTTTGTTTGTGCTGAGAGGGTTATGAGGGAAAACCTCATAACCACACTTTATTAATAGTCAGTTAAAACATAGCCATATGCACGAGTACGTCCATCAGGGTCTTTTTGTAAGTAAACCCCTTGGATTTCAGGTGCGAAACCAGGTAATGTGTTGATACCTTCTTCTAATGCGAGGAAGTATTTTTGTGCAGTCGGACTCCATCTTTCCCCTGGAACCACACATAACACACCTGGAGGATAAGGTAATGCACCTTCCGCAGCTACGCGACCAACAATGTCAGTTAATGCAACAAGTTCAACTTTGTTACGAACGAATTCAATATTCGCATCGTGTGGATTTAACGCATATTCCGGTAATGTTGCTTTGCGGAATAGGTCTTTTTGAAGTTGTTTTACATTGCGGCTTACATAAAGGTCATGCATTTCTTGGCATAATTGACGGATTGTGTAACCTTTGTAGCGGTCTTCGTTGTTTTTGTACACAGTTGGCAATACATCTTTTAATAAAGAGTTTTGTTTAATGTGTTTTTCAAACAAGGCAATTTGAGCTACCAATGTTTGCATTTTGGTGAGAGTTTCTGCCGGAGTGAGCAAGAATAAGATAGAGTTCAAGTCACATTTTTCCGGAATAATACCGTTTTCACGTAAGTAGTTTGCAAGAATGGTCGCTGGAATACCGAAGTCTTCATATTCACCATTTTCTAAGCTGATACCTGGAGTGGTAAGCAAGAATTTACATGGGTCAACGAAGTATTGTTCATCTGCATAGCCTTCAAATTTATGCCATGTATCAGTTGGGTGGAATTTGAAGAACTCGAGGTTAGTTGCGATTTCTTCTGTGTCATAATCTTGCCATTTTTTACCTTTTACTGTGGTAGGGATGAATGGACGGATTAAGTCACAATGATTCAACACTAATTTACGTGCTTCGATACCCACTTTCACACATTCATGCCATAAGCGAAGACCTGCTTCACTACCTTGGATTTTCGCGTTCACATCTAATGTTGCAAACAATGGATAGAACGGACTGGTTGAAGCATGTAACATGAAGGCGTTATTGAAACGTTTATGGTTTACATAACGATCTTGACCTTTGATATGTTTATCTTTTTTATGGATTTGTGAAGCTTGTGAGAAACCAGCTTGTTGTTTGTGAACAGATTGTGTCACTAAAATACCAGGGTCATTTTCATTTAATTCAAGCAATAATGGAGAGCAATCTTTCATCATTGGAATGAACTGTTCATAACCTACCCATGCAGAGTCGAATAAGATGTAATCACAAAGGTGACCGATTTTATCCACAACCTGGCGAGCGTTATAAATCGTACCGTCATAAGTACCTAATTGGATAACTGCTAAACGGAATGGACGTTTTTGATTTAATTTTTCAGGTGCCACTTCTTTGATTAATGATTTTAAGTAATCTTCTTCAAAACAGTGACTATCAATACCACCGATGAAACCAAATGGGTTACGTGCAGTTTCCAAATAAATTGGCGTTGCACCTGCTTGAATTAACGCACCGTGGTGGTTTGATTTGTGGTTGTTACGGTCAAATAACACTAAATCGCCTGGAGAAAGCACTGCGTTTAATGCTACTTTGTTTGCAGATGAAGTACCATTTAATACGAAGTAAGTTTTATCTGCATTAAATACTTGAGCGGCATATTTTTGTGCATCACAAGCTGCACCTTCATGAATTAACAAGTCACCTAATTTTACGTCCGCATTACAAATATCAGAACGGAAAATATTTTCACCAAAGAAATCGTAAAGGAAACGACCCGCAGGGTGTTTACGGTAGTATTGACCACCTTGGTGTCCTGGACAGTCGAAAGCGATATTACCCATTTCCACATATTCACTTAACATTTTGAAGAATGGAGGTAACATTTTTTCTTCATAAAGTTTTGCTGCGGTTTCGATTTGGCGGCTATAAAGTTTGATGTCATAACCGTTTAAATCTTGGATATGGTAAATAGAATCATAGAATTTTGGATCCACTTGTTGTTCTTCTGTTTGAACAACGAATACTGGAACGCCGAATTTTGTTGCTTGAATTCGACCGAGGTATTCTCCTACATCACCTGAACTTAATACGATAGCCGCAACATCTGTAAAGTCTGTTTTGGCAATCTCAACTAATTCTCTATTTGTAGAGAAATATTGTTCAACTTTTGGACTATATGCAATTTTTAAGTTTGGCATAATGAACTCCTTTATTTATTTTTGACGTAAAGTTACCCTGCATTATTAATTTTAATAACGCAATAGATTTATTTAGAATAAAACAACCCTCTCTAGATTTTAATAACAAAAACTAAAGTAAGAATTTATTTATTTTAAATTAAATAAGATTAAGTTAATTTCACAAAATATTTATTACCTATTCTAGGCAATACAAAAATATTCAGAAATTAATCTGTGGAAACTCTCTAAACAGAGAGAACAACTCTGTTTAGAGAGCCGTGTTGGATGGTTTGTTTTGAGAAGCAAATACTGAATATGAGAAGCAAGAGCGATGCGATGGCATCATAATATGGCGTGTACGACGGATGTGCGCCATCAAAGAACGACCCTTTATCGGATTAAACCGTAAAAGTCTCAATACTTTCGTATGGACGTATCTGTGTATATATGTACGAAGTAGCATAGAAAAAGTCCCTCTTTCTATCTAAACTAACCTTTGTTGGGTACATTCTCTGCTTGTGTAAATATTATGTCAATAATATTTTTTGAAAAATGTGATCATAATCAAAAAATAACATAAAATTTCACATAAATAATAAAAAATCACAACGAACAACTTAAGAATTCATTCAAAATTTAGAATTAAAAAAACGGTACACATTTTATCTAATTTTCAATACTAAGCTAAACTTGAAACTATTACCGCTTTAATCGTATGCATACGGTTTTCTGCTTGCTCAAATGCAATATTCATCGGAGACTCAAATACCTCTTCAGTCACTTCAATGCCATTTGCTAATTCAGGGTATTTTTCTGCAATTTGGCGACCCACTTTAGTTTCGCTATTATGGAATGCAGGTAAACAGTGCATGAATTTTACTTTTGGATTACCCGTATGCTTCATGAGTTCTGGCGTTACTTGATAAGGAAGCAATAACTTAATACGTTCTCCCCAAGCTTCTAATGGCTCGCCCATTGAAACCCAAACATCGGTATGCACAAAATCAACGCCTCTTACGGCTTTGTCGATATCTTCTGTTACAGTAATCCGCGCACCACTTTCTTTGGCAAAACCTTTACACATTTCAATAAAACCGGCTTCTGGTAATAGGGCTTTAGGACCACAAATACGCACATCCATCCCTAATTTTGATCCAATCAGTAAAAGAGAATTCCCCATGTTATTACGTGCATCACCAATATACACATAACTAATTTGACGAAGTGGCTTGTCACAATGTTCAATCATCGTGAGAACATCCGCGAGCATTTGTGTAGGATGAAACTCATCCGTTAAACCATTAAACACCGGCACACCAGCATAATCTGCAAGTTCTTGGACAGTACTTTGTTTAAAGCCCCGATACTCAATCGCATCATACATTCTCCCAAGAACTCGAGCCGTGTCTTTCATATTTTCTTTATGCCCAATCTGAGAGGAATTTGGATCAATGTAAGTCACTTGTGCACCTTGATCATAAGCGGCCACTTCAAAAGCACAACGAGTACGAGTTGAGGTTTTTTCAAAAATAAGCGCAATATTTTTACCTTTAAGTTGTTGCTGCTCTGTTCCTGCATATTTAGCACGTTTCAAATCACGGGATAAATCTAACAAATAATTAATTTCGCGTTCTGAATGATGAACAAGACTCAATAGGTGTCTGTTTTTAAGATTAAAAGCCATAGCGATCTCCTTATCGGATGCCATCAATAAATGGCTACCTTACTGTGAATCAAGTTATTTTTAGCGGATTGGATACCTTATTTTTGTCCCAAACGTGAAGTTTTGCAACCAAATTCAATCCCTTATTTTGTGATGCATATCACACTTCATTTCATAACTTTATATTGCACTTTCTTTATATATAAAAGAGCTTTAAAATCTTGCCGATTCTTACACAACAGGAGCTCATATGATCAACAGAAGAAATTTCATCCAACTTGGCGCAAGCAGCATTTTAGCGTTAAGTGCGAGCCGTTTTGCTTTTGCGAAAGGTGACACGCAAGTCGATTTACGTATTGTGGCAACAACCGATATTCACAGTTTTTTAACTGACTTCGATTACTACAAAGATGCACCGACTGAGAAATTCGGTTTTACCCGTGCAGCCAGTTTGATTCGTCAAGCTCGTCAAGAGGTGAAAAACAGCGTTTTAGTTGATAACGGCGACTTAATCCAAGGTAACCCAATCGCTGACTATCAAGCAGCTAAAGGTTATAAAGAAGGTAAATCAAACCCAGCCGTAGATTGTTTAAATGCAATGCACTATGAAGTAGGGACATTAGGTAACCATGAGTTTAACTATGGCTTAGATTATTTAGCGGATGCGATTAAACAAGCAAAATTCCCAATCATCAATGCCAACGTAGTGAAAGTCGGTACTGAAGAGCCCTATTTCACGCCTTATGTGATTCAAACCAAAGAAGTGGTGGATAGCCAAGGTAAAACACATAAACTAAACATCGGTTATATCGGTTTTGTGCCACCACAAATTATGGTATGGGATAAAGCAAATTTACAAGGCAAAGTTGAAACGCGCGATATCGTGAAAACCGCACAAAAATATGTGCCAGAAATGAAACAAAAAGGCGCAGATATTATTGTGGCACTTGCGCACACAGGCCCATCTGATGAGCCATATCAAGAAGGTGCAGAAAACTCAGCATTCTACCTTGCTGATGTACCACACATTGATGCGATTGTTTTCGGTCACTCTCACCGTTTATTCCCAAACAAAGAGTTCGCGAAATCACCAAATGCAGATATTGCTAAAGGTACCGTGAAAGGCGTGCCTGAAAGTATGGCAGGTTACTGGGCAAACAATATCAGCGTGATTGACTTAACCCTTGCTCAACACAACGGCAAATGGTTAGTGGCTGATGGTAAAGCGGCACTTCGCCCAATTTACGATGCTGAAAACAAAAAAGCGACCACAGAAAGTGATGCAGAATTGACCGCACTTTTAAAACCTGTGCATGAAGCCACTCGTGAATTCGTGGCACAGCCAATCGGTAAAGCTACCGATAACATGTACAGCTACTTAGCCTTAGTGCAAGATGACCCAACTATTCAAATTGTGAACCAAGCACAAAAAGCTTATGTTGAAAAAGTAGCGCCAAGTGTTGCAGCAATGGCAGGCTTACCAATTTTAAGTGCAGGCGCACCATTTAAAGCGGGCGGACGTAAAAATGATCCTACTGGCTATACAGAAGTGAACAAAGGTGAATTAACCTTCCGTAACGCAGCAGACTTATACCTCTATCCAAACACATTAGTTGTGGTGAAAGCAACCGGTGAAGAATTGAAAGAATGGTTGGAATGTAGCGCGGGTATGTTCAAACAAATCGATCCTGCAAGCGACAAACCACAATCTTTACTTGATTGGGAAGGTTTCCGTACTTATAACTACGATGTGATTGACGGCGTAAATTATGAATTCGACCTGACTCAACCAGCACGTTATGACGGCGAATGTAAATTGATTAACCCGAACTCACACCGTGTGGTGAATTTAACTTACCAAGGTAAACCGGTTGATCCAAAAGCAGAATTCTTAATTGCGACTAACAACTATCGTGCTTATGGTAATAAATTCCCAGGTACTGGCGATGCGCATATCGTTTATGCTTCTCCTGATGAAAACCGCCAAATCCTTGCCGATTACATCAAAGCAGAAAGTGAAAAACATGGTCATGTAAACCCAAGTGCGGATAAAAACTGGCGTTTTGCACCGATTAAAGGTAACGACAAATTAGACGTGCGTTTTGAAACCTCGCCAAGCGAACAAGCAGCGAAATTTATTCAAGACAATGCACAATACCCAATGAAGAAAGTCGGCACTGATGAAGTTGGCTTTGCGGTATATCAAATCGATTTATCGAAATAACAAAAAAGGGCGTGCTGAGCACGCCCTACTTATATCAAAGTGCGGTCAATTTTGACCTTATTTTTCTTCTTTTGGAAGTCTGATTAAAGCAAAGATCAAGCCGCCCCAAATAATCAAAAGCGACACAATCATCATTGTAAGTGCAATACCTGTCATCTTTATTCTCCTTTTTCTTCAAGATTGAAGTTCTCTTCATTTTTCCATTTTAAGCGAGAAAGAATGAACGAAACGACTACAAGTAAAATTGCCATACCCCAACCAAAGGTATTTACGAACCAACTTGGATAACCTTCATAACCTTCTGTAAATACCTTCGCACCTTCACTCAATAACATAAAGGCAAGAATACCCGTAGTGATTACAATGCATAAACGCCATAGGAAACCGACTTTGAATGAAGAGCTTTCATTTAAGTGGTTACCTAATAAGCCAAGTTTTTCATTTGCTACAATCACAATTAATGAAACAAATGCTACCGCTACAATACCAAAGTAGTTTACGAATTTATCCAACACATCAAGCATTGGTAGACCGGTTGTGGTACCGAATAAAATTACTGACACTACCATCATTGGTAAACCCACAATAAAGGTCGCTTTTGCTCGACGTAAACGGAGTTTATCTTGAATTGCTGAAATGATTACTTCAATAACAGAGATAAATGAAGTTAATGCGGCGAAAGTTAATGAACCGAAGAACAATACCCCTAACACTTCACCAAATGGTGCTTTATTAATGATGGTTGGGAATGCAAAGAAGGCTAAACCAATACCGCCTTTTGCCACTTCACTCACTTCCACACCTTGTGCAGCTGCAATAAAACCTAATGCCGCAAATACACCGATACCTGCAAGTACTTCGAAGCTTGAGTTCGCAAAGCCAACAACTAAACCACTTCCTGTTAAATCAGAATCTTTTTTCAGGTAAGACGCATAAGTGATCATAATCCCGAAACAAATAGAAAGAGAGAAGAAGATTTGACCGTAAGCCGCAATCCACACACTTGGGTTAGACAATTTTGACCAATCTGGTGTAAATAACGCATTTAAACCTTTTTCTGCACCCGGTAGAAATAAAGAATAAACAACCAACGCCACAAACATCACCACTAAAACAGGCATTAAGATGTCTGAAGATTTAGAAATCCCTTTTTTAATACCTAAAGAAAGTACGCCTAATGCGACTAACCATACTGCGATTAATGGGCCTGTCACCATACCAACAAACTCAAAGCTCACACCATTGCTGATATCGCCCATTTTTAAGAATTCGTGTAGGAAGAAATCAATTGGTTTATCGCCCCAGGCAGAATTAAGTGAGAAGTAGGTGTAGCTTGCCGCCCAACCTAATACTACTGCGTAGTAAAGACCGATGATGACGTTCACCATCACCTGCCACCAACCAAACACTTCAAAGTGCGGGTTAAAGCGACGATAAGAAAGTGGTGCACCACCACGATGGCGATGACCGATTGCGTAATCTAAGAAAAGCAATGGAATACCGGCGGTTAAAAGTGCAATAAGATAAGGGATAATAAATGCACCGCCCCCGTTTTCATAAGTGGTATAAGGGAAACGCCAAATGTTTCCTAAACCAACAGCGGATCCAATTGCCGCCATAATAAATGCTTTCCGACCAGAGAAGGTCTCACGCTTTGCGTTTGACTGCGTCATATTAAGTTCCTTTTTAATGAAGAAAGATTTCAATATAATGAATTCTAAAACCGAGTCAAGGACTTGGTTAAAAGAGCGGTTAAAAATAGTGAATTTTTTTTAAAATTTACTGTCTAAAGGCCAAATTTAATCTCTATTAACAACCAAAAGGAAACATTTATGGATATCAACAGCATTTTAAATCAAGTTTTAAATGTCGCTAAAAACTCTGCAAGCAAACTTGAAACCGGCAACCAAACTATCGACTCTATTACAAAAGTAGGTGGTGGTGCAGCGTTAGGCGGTATCTTATCGATGATTTTAGGCCGTAGCGGTGGTGCAAGCTTAGCAAAATTAGGCTCACTTGCCGTTTTAGGTAACCTTGCTTATCAAGCTTACCAAAACTATCAAAAATCCCAACAAAGCAGCCAACCAAACATCTCAGAAAATGCGTTTGATGTATTAAATTCATCAAGCCATGTCGATGCAGGCGAATTAATTTTACGCACCATGATCGCAGCTGCGGCAGCTGATGGTGAAATTACTGAAGATGAAAAACAAACTATTGCAAACGAAGCGGGTAACAACCCTGAATTAGCACAATGGCTTGCACAAGAAATCCAAAATCCAATTTCTATCAACGAAATTGCACGTCTTGTAGGTAACGATACTGCACTTGCAAGCAATGTGTACTTAGCAGCTCGTTTAGTAAGCAAAGATTTATCTCGCAAAGAAATCATTTTCTTAGCAGACTTAGCAAAAGCGTTAGGCTTAGACGATGCGCTTGTGGAACAATTAGAAAAACAAGCAGGCTTCTAATTTTACGCAAAGAAAACATCATGTTTTCTGACCGCACTTTTCATTCAAAAACACGATAATGTTTGTTATCGTGTTTTTTTCATTGGTTTTTTCGCTAAAACCTAACCAAAGGCGAAAAATTCCGCTACAATGCTGAACTTCAGTGTTTATAAAATTATTCAATAATCATAAAAACGGGAAGCAACATGACAGGCGCACAACTCATTATCCAATGTTTAAAAGCGCATGGCGTAACCGATCTTTTCGGCTACCCAGGCGGGGCAATCATGCCAACCTATGATGCCATCTATGACTCAGGTCTTGACCATCTTCTTTGCCGTAACGAACAAGGTGCCGCAATCGCCGCAATTGGTTATGCTCGCTCTACAGGTAAAGTGGGTGTTTGTGTCGCAACATCAGGCCCAGGTGCAACCAACTTAGTAACAGGTTTAGGCGATGCCTTTGCTGATTCTGTACCCATCGTGGCATTTACTGGCCAAGTGGCAGCCCCTCTTATCGGTACAGATGCCTTCCAAGAAGCCGATGTTTTAGGTTTATCCCTTGCATGTACCAAACACAGCTACATAGTTCAATCTGTTGAAGAACTACCTGAAATTATTGCTTCTGCTTTCCAAATTGCACAAAGCGGAAGACCAGGCCCAGTGTTAATTGACGTTCCTCGCAATATTCAAGTTGGCGATGTACCAGAACATATCAAACCCATTGTAAAACCAACCGTAAAACCAACCGCACTTTCAGAATTAAAATTAGCGGAAGCTAAAGCGTTATTGGCGCAAGCGAAAAAACCTGTGCTTTATGTTGGTGGAGGCGTAGGTATGGCAAACGCAACGCAAGCGGTCAGAAAATTCCTACAAATTACCAAAATGCCGTCTGTTTCGACATTGAAAGGTTTAGGCTCAATTGACCCGACTGATCCCGTTTATATGGGTATGATTGGTATGCACGGCACAAGACCGGCCAATATTGCCGTGCACGAATGTGATTTATTGTTAGTGTGCGGTGCGCGTTTTGACGACCGTGTGACGGGCAAATTAGACAGTTTTGCACCACAAGCTAAAGTCATTCATTGTGATATTGATGCTGCGGAAATTAACAAACTCCGTGTTGCTAATGTCGCCCTTCAAGGTGATTTAATTCAAGCCTTAGAAGCTTTAAGTATTCCGCTTGCGATTGATGATTGGCGTGAACACATTCAAGCGTTAAAAGCCAAACTCGATTTCACTTATATCGATAATGCAGGCAACCGACCGATTGACCCTTGGTCATTGCTCAACACACTTTCTCAGCGTAAACCTCAAAATGCGGTGATTTGTACCGATGTTGGCCAACACCAAATGTGGTCTGCACAACATATGCGTCATTTTGCGCCAGAAAACTATATTACCTCTGCGGGCTTCGGCACCATGGGATTTGGTTTACCTGCAGCGGTAGGTGCGAAAAAAGCACGTCCTCATGATGAAGTGATTTTAGTGACAGGTGATGGTTCATTGATGATGAACATTCAAGAATTAGGTTCAATCAAACGCGGCAAACTACCAGTGAAAATTTTGCTGTTAGATAACCAACGCCTTGGTATGGTGCGTCAATGGCAAGACCTTTTCTGGAATAAACGCCGCTCTGAAACCATTTTAGAAGATAACCCTGATTTCGTGATGTTGGCAAAAGCCTTTGATATTCCAGCTGAACGCATTGAGCGCGCTGATGATGTAGATGCGGCACTTAATCGTTTATTAAATAGTGAAACTGCCTATTTATTGCAAGTATGCATTCCACCTGAAGAATGTGTGTGGCCATTAGTGCCGCCAGGTGCATGCAACACGGATATGTTGGAGGAAATTTAAGATGAACCAATATACTTTTGACTTGATTGCTCAACATCGCCCAGAGGTTTTAGAACGTGTATTACGCGTTATTCGTTTACGCGGCTTCACTGTGACTAATATGGATATGGCATTGGTAGAAACCCAAGTGCAGTTAAAAATCACTGTAAAATCTGACCGCACTTTTGATTTGTTGGTGAATCAGTTGGCGAAATTGCCGGATGTGATTGAAATTAAGTAAAGGAACTTAAAAATGAAAAAGCTCTTATCATTCATAATGCTGTGTTCATTATTTTGTTTGTCAGCATGTACTGTAGATAAAAATACTGAATCTGATGTAACATCAAGTAAAGAACCAATTCAAATGTTTATGTTTAGCCAAGATGGCAGACTTTTTGTTTTTACTGATAAAGAAAGTTTTGAATTTAAAGGGCAAGACGTTTCTAATTTATCGACATTCCTTAATAGCCCCCATGCAAAATCAATAGAAAAAGTATCACCTAAACTTTATATATATTTGAATGAGGAGAAAAAGCAATGGGCTTCATCATACTTAAAAGTGCTTGTTAAAGCAGATAAATTAACGAAAAAACAACAGGATGAACTAGTCAGTCAATTTAACTTTACACAAGCATCTCAAGCAAAAGACAAGGTTAAACAAGGGATAAAAGAAGATTTTGGTATTTCATCTCAACTTGATGTTTTTTATATTAAAACGTACAAGGCAGATGGCATTATCCAAGAATATAAAAATCGTGATGAATTACTAGCAAAATATAAACTGACAAAGCCTATTATGGCGACAGTTTATCGTACGACTTATACCACCAGTAAATCATATAGCCTTTCGGACACTGGTGAAAATATACTTACGGCGCCACTAATAATCTTAACGGCTCCATTGTGGATTCCGGTTGCGATGATAGGTTGTCTGAATGAACGAAGTGGATTCATTGATTTATGTCCATTCCGTTAAATAGCAATAAAGTGCGGTTAAAAATCACTGTAAAATCTGACCGCACTTTTATTTTAATCGATAGGCTCTTTATCTGAATAATTGCATTTATAAACTTAATTTTATCAAATAATTTCTTCGTATTATCTTCTGCCAAATCTCCCCTCCCCCTCTTTGCTAAAGAGGGGATTGAAATGAGATAAAATTAGATCTTAGCGTTTATGATTTAGCTAACTAAAATGAAAGTGAGAAAATTGTTGCTCATTAACTAAAGATTCCCCCCTCTTTAGCAAAGAGGGGGAGGGGAGATTTGGCAGTATTCATTAACGAAGAAATTAAACAACATAACGAACTTTAACAAAAATTTACTTGGAGAGATTATTTATGCCAAAACTACGTTCAGCGACCAGTACTCAGGGTCGTAATATGGCGGGTGCACGTGCCTTATGGCGTGCAACAGGGATGAAAGAAAATGACTTTGGTAAACCGATTATTGCGGTGGTGAACTCTTTCACCCAATTCGTACCTGGGCATGTTCATTTAAAAGATATGGGTCAGCTGGTTGCCGCTGAAATTGAAAAAGCTGGTGGCGTGGCAAAAGAATTCAATACCATTGCGGTGGATGATGGAATCGCAATGGGCCACGGCGGGATGCTTTATTCCTTACCAAGCCGTGATTTAATCGCGGACAGCGTAGAATATATGGTTAATGCTCACTGTGCTGATGCGATGGTATGTATTTCTAACTGTGACAAAATCACCCCGGGAATGTTAATGGCGGCAATGCGTTTAAACATTCCAGCAATCTTCGTTTCAGGCGGCCCAATGGAAGCGGGTAAAACGAAATTATCCGATCAACTTATTCGCTTAGATTTAGTGGATGCGATGATTGAAGCGGCAGATCCGAATGTAAGCGATGAGCGTATTGATGCAATTGAGCGAAGTGCTTGCCCTACTTGTGGTTCTTGCTCAGGCATGTTCACCGCTAACTCCATGAACTGCTTAACGGAAGCGTTAGGTTTATCTTTACCAGGCAATGGCTCGATGTTGGCGACCCATGCTGACCGCAAAGAATTATTCTTAAAAGCTGGTCGTCAAATTGTTGAGCTTTGCAAACGCTATTATGAACAAGATGATGAAAGTGTACTGCCACGTTCAATCGGTACATTTGAAGCCTTTGAAAATGCCATGAGTTTAGATATTGCTATGGGTGGTTCAAGTAATACCGTTTTACACTTATTAGCGGCTGCTCAAGAAGCTGGCGTAGATTTCCAAATGGCTGATATCGACCGCTTATCCCGTGTTGTCCCTTGCTTAAGCAAAATCGCACCAAACACCAATAAATACCACATGGAAGATGTGCACCGTGCAGGTGGCATCATGGGCTTATTGGGTGAATTAGATCGCGCAGGATTAATCCACCGTAACACCAAAACCGTGTTAGGAACAACACTAGAAGAACAATTAAATCAATACGATATTATTCGTAACAAAGACGAAGAATTACACAAATTCTTCCGTGCCGGCCCTGCTGGTATTCGCACCACACAAGCCTTCTCCCAAGATTGTCGTTGGGATAGCGTAGATGATGACCGTGTAAGTGGATGTATCCGTAACAAAGAAAATGCGATTTCTCAAGAAGGCGGTCTAGCGGTATTGTTTGGTAACATCGCTAAAGATGGTTGTATCGTAAAAACAGCGGGTGTAGATGAGTCTATCTGGAAATTCACAGGCCGTGCTATCGTATTTGAAAGCCAAGAAGATGCTGTGGCTGGCATTTTAGGCGGTAAAGTGAAAGAAGGCCATGTAGTAGTCATCCGCTACGAAGGTCCAAAAGGCGGCCCGGGTATGCAAGAAATGTTGTATCCAACCAGCTACTTAAAATCGATGGGCTTAGGTAAAAAATGTGCTTTATTAACGGATGGTCGTTTCTCTGGCGGTACATCAGGCTTATCTATCGGTCACGCCTCTCCTGAAGCGGCATCTGGCGGTGCGATCGGTTTAGTCCATGATGATGATGTTATCGAAATTGATATTCCAAATCGCTCGATTAATCTTAAAATCAGCGATGAAGAATTAGCAAAACGCCGTACCGAGCAAGATGTCAAAGGCTGGCAACCAGCTCACCGTGAACGTGAAGTATCCTTTGCATTAAAAGTGTTTGGTCACTTTGCCACATCCGCAGATAAAGGCGCGGTGCGTGATAAAAGTCTATTAAAATAATCTCTAATCGCTCCTCCTCTCATAAAAGAGAGGAGGATAAAAATAAAGAAAAAATTAACCGCACTTCATCATAAACAACAAATATCATGAAAAACCTACTCACCAATCCTCAACCCTCTCAATCGGATTACGTTAACGCGATTGTTAAACTTGGCTCCAGAGTATATGAAGCCGCTACTGTAACCCCGCTACAAAAAATGGGGAAATTATCTGACCGTCTGCATAATAATATTTGGATTAAACGTGAAGACCGACAGCCAGTAAATAGCTTTAAGCTGCGTGGTGCTTATGCAATGATTTCTAGCCTTTCTGATGAACAAAAACAGGCTGGTGTTATTGCTGCTTCTGCGGGCAATCATGCGCAAGGCGTAGCATTATCAGCGAAACAACTCGGGCTAAAAGCATTGATCGTTATGCCACAAAACACACCAAGCATTAAAGTGGATGCTGTCCGTGGATTTGGTGGCGAAGTGTTGCTGCACGGAGCCAATTTTGATGAAGCTAAAGCTAAAGCTATTGAGCTTTCGAAGTCTAAACAAATGACATTTATTCCACCTTTTGATCATCCATTGGTGATCGCTGGTCAAGGCACATTGGCAATGGAAATGCTACAACAGGTGGCCGATTTGGATTATGTCTTTGTACAAGTCGGAGGCGGTGGTCTCGCCGCTGGTGTAGCAATTTTACTCAAACAATTTATGCCGGAAATTAAAGTGATCGGTGTCGAGTCCAAAGATTCAGCCTGTTTGAACGCCGCTTTAGAAAAAGGTGAACCTACAGATTTAGCTCACGTTGCTCTATTTGCTGACGGTGTAGCAGTAAAACGTATTGGTGATGAGACATTCCGTTTATGCCAGAAATATTTGGATGGAATGGTGTTGGTGGATAGCGATGAAGTTTGTGCCGCAATGAAAGATTTATTCGAAAATGTGCGTGCGGTATCAGAACCATCTGGTGCATTAGGTTTAGCCGGTCTGAAAAAATACGTCAAACAGCACAATATTCAAGGCAAAAACATGGCAGCGATTTTATCTGGTGCTAACCTAAACTTTCATACATTACGTTATGTTTCAGAGCGTTGCGAAATTGGTGAAAACCGTGAAGCTTTATTGGCTGTAACTATGCCTGAACAACCTGGCAGTTTCTTAAAATTTGCCCATGTCATCGGTAATCGTGCAGTAACAGAATTTAGTTATCGTTATGCAGATAACCAAAAAGCTTGCATTTTTGTTGGTGTGCGAACGACTAATGAAGCAGAAAAAGCAGACATTATTGCTGATTTAACGAAAAACGGTTTTGATGTTGAAGATATGTCTGATGACGACATTGCTAAAACACACATTCGTTACTTGATGGGCGGACGCGTTTCAAACCGTAATGAGCGACTTTATAGCTTTGAATTCCCAGAACAAAAAGGGGCTCTACTGAAATTCTTAGAAATATTAGGTAAACGCTGGAATATTTCATTGTTCCACTATCGTGCGCATGGCGCCGATTACGGTAATATCCTTGCAGCATTCCAATTAGAAGAAAAAGATAACGCAGAATTTGAGCAAGCTTTAACACAACTCGGCTATGTTTATGAAGATGTAAGTGAGAGTAAAGCTTATCGATATTTCTTAAGATAGAAACAAAAAAAGAGCGGTCAAAATGACCGCTCTTTTTTATTATCATAAACTTATCGTTTTGATTTAACGAGTTTTTCAGTAAGCTCGTAAGCTCGAAGTTTCGCTAACTCTCTAGAAAGTTTAGCTACAAGAAGCTCATAATCCACATCAGAAACATGAGCCACGATATTTTCTTCAGCTTTGCGTTTTGCTTCAAGAATACGATCTGCATCTAACTCGCTACCGCGAATTGCAACATCGGCAAGCACAGTCACTACTTTAGGTTGAACTTCTAAGAAGCCGCCTGAAACATAGATAACTTCTTCTTTGCCATCTTCAAGGGTGAATTTAACAATCCCCGGCTTAATAGCCGTCATTAAAGGGGTGTGGTTTGGTAAAATACCAAGTTCACCTTCCACACCTGTTGCTTGGATTTGTTTCACAGCACCTTCAAAGATTTTTCGCTCTGCGCTGACTATTATTAAGTTAAATGTCGCCATTTTTGTTCTCCTTCAAATGACTTGAAGTGATTACATATTTTTGGCTTTTTCTAGCGCTTCGTCGATTGTACCGACCATGTAGAACGCTTGTTCTGGAATATGGTCGTATTCGCCGTCTAAAATACCTTTAAAGCCGCGGATAGTTTCTTTTAAAGAAACATATTTACCTGGTGTACCGTTGAATACTTCAGCAACGAAGAACGGTTGTGATAAGAAACGTTCAATTTTACGTGCACGTGCTACCACTAATTTATCTTCTTCAGATAATTCGTCCATACCAAGAATTGCGATGATATCTTTCAATTCTTTATAACGTTGTAAGATACCTTGTACGCCACGCGCTACATCATAGTGCTCTTGACCGATAACAAGTGGGTCTAATTGGCGTGAGGTTGAATCTAATGGGTCAACCGCAGGGTAAATACCTAAAGACGCAATTTGACGACTTAATACAACTGTTGAGTCTAAGTGCGCAAACGTTGTTGCTGGAGATGGGTCAGTTAAGTCATCCGCAGGTACGTATACCGCTTGTACAGAGGTGATAGAACCTGTTTTGGTTGAAGTGATACGTTCTTGTAGTACACCCATTTCTTCTGCTAATGTAGGTTGGTAACCTACCGCAGATGGCATACGACCTAATAACGCAGATACTTCAGTACCAGCAAGGGTATAACGATAGATATTATCCACGAAAAATAATACATCACGACCTTCATCACGGAATTTTTCAGCCATAGTTAAACCGGTTAACGCAACACGTAAACGGTTACCTGGTGGCTCATTCATTTGTCCGTAAACTAATGATACTTTATCCAATACGTTAGAATCTTTCATTTCATGATAGAAGTCGTTACCTTCACGAGTACGTTCACCTACACCCGCAAATACGGAGTAACCTGAGTGCTCGATCGCGATGTTACGGATTAATTCCATCATGTTAACGGTTTTACCTACACCTGCACCACCGAATAGACCAACTTTACCACCTTTTGCGAATGGACAAATTAAGTCGATAACTTTGATACCAGTTTCTAGTAATTCCGTACTGTTAGATTGTTCTTCATAGCTTGGTGCTGGACGATGGATAGCCCAATTTTCTTCCGCGCCAATATCACCTTGCTCATCGATTGGTTCACCCAATACGTTCATGATACGACCTAAAGTTTTAGTCCCTACTGGAACTTGAATTGGGTTACCAGTATTTTCTACTTTTAAGCCACGTTTTAAGCCATCAGATGTACCTAATGCGATACAGCGAACTGTGCCGCCACCTAATTGTTGTTGAACTTCAAGGGTTAAACCTGATTCAACTTTTAATGCATCGTAAACTTTTGGTACTGCATCTTGTGGGAATTCAACGTCAATCACCGCACCGATGATTTGTACAATTTTTCCTGCTGACATTACCGTTCCTCTTTTATTAAATCGCTGCCGCGCCGGCGACGATTTCGTTTAATTCATTTGTAATACTTGCTTGACGGGCTTTATTGTAAACTAATCGCAAGTCATTGATTAAATTACCTGCATTATCAGTTGCCGCTTTCATTGCTACCATTCTAGCAGCTTGCTCGGAAGCAAGGTTATCTACCACAGATTGATACACTTGTGATTCCAAATAACGAGTAAGCAAACTGTCTAATAAGACTTTTGGCTCTGGCTCGTAAAGGTAATCCCAGGTGCTTTGTCTTTGCTCTAAATTATCGGTTTCTAATGCCGGTAATGGTATCAATTGTTGATAAACGGGTTTTTGTGCCATTGTATTAACGAATTTATTGTAGGCAATATAAACTGCATCTACTTTGCCGTCTTTATAGACATCAAACATGTCGTTTGCGACCCCGATTAAATCTTCCATTGCCGGATTATCACCCAAACCGGAAAGTTGTGCACGAACAGGTAATCCTAATGAGCGGAAAAAGCTGATACCTTTTGAGCCAATTAAGCCCAATTCAACAGTAACACCTTTATCTTTCCATTGTTTGATTTCTGTCATCACAGTTTTAAACAAGTTAATGTTCAAACCGCCACACATTCCGCGGTCAGTCGAGACCACTAAGATCCCGACTCTTTTTACTTCGCGTTGAATTAAAAATGGGTGTTTATAACCAACAGTTGCTTTAGAGACGTGGCTGATAACATTTCGTATTGTTTCAGAATACGGACGAGAAGCAGCCATACGATCTTGCGTTTTACGCATTTTCGAGGTTGCCACCATTTCCATTGCCTTAGTAATTTTTTGTGTACTTTGTACACTGGCAATTTTGGTTTTTATCTCTTTTGCACCTGCCATCTTATTTCTCCGTTACTTTTACCACGCGCTGTTGGCTTTAAAGTTATCCAAAATCGCTTTCAATGATGCTTTAACTTCATCATTGTAGTTACCGGTTTTGGTCAATTCAGCCATAAACTCGCTGTGGTTACGGCGAGCATAATCTAAAAGTGCGGCTTCAAAACTTGCAATTTTTTGCAATTCCACATCTTCTAAATAGCCAAACTCAACCGCGAAAAGCAACACAGATTGGTCTGCTACGCTAAGCGGTACATATTGTTTTTGTTTCAATAATTCAGTAACTTTTTCACCGTGAGAAAGTTGTTTACGGGTTGCATCATCAAGGTCAGATGCGAACTGAGCAAACGCCGCTAATTCACGATATTGAGCCAATGCAGTACGGATACCACCAGCTAATTTTTTCACTACTTTAGTTTGTGCAGAACCACCCACACGAGATACCGAAATACCAGGGTTTACCGCAGGACGAATACCAGCATTAAATAAGTTAGATTCTAAGAAAATCTGACCATCGGTAATCGAAATTACGTTAGTTGGAACGAATGCTGAAACGTCACCCGCTTGAGTTTCAATAATAGGAAGAGCGGTTAAAGAACCTGTTTTTCCTTTTACTGCGCCTTGAGTGAATTTCTCTACGTATTCTTCATTTACACGTGCAGCACGTTCAAGTAAACGTGAGTGTAGATAGAATACGTCACCTGGATATGCTTCACGACCTGGTGGACGACGTAATAATAATGAAATTTGACGATAAGCAACGGCTTGTTTTGATAAGTCATCGTAAACGATTAACGCATCTTCACCGCGATCACGGAAATATTCACCCATTGCACAACCTGAGTAAGGTGCAAGGTATTGTAATGCCGCTGATTCAGACGCTGACGCTGCAACAACGATAGTGTTTTCAAGTGCACCGTGTTCTTCTAATTTACGTACTACGTTTGCGATTGTAGAAGCTTTTTGGCCGATCGCGACATAGATACATTTAATACCTGAATCACGTTGGTTGATGATTGCGTCGATTGCTAATGCTGTTTTACCTGTTTGACGGTCACCGATGATTAACTCACGTTGACCACGACCGATTGGAACCATTGAGTCAACCGCCTTATAACCAGTTTGTACTGGTTGATCAACAGATTTACGATCGATAACACCTGGCGCAATAACTTCAACAGGAGAGAAACCATCGTTTTCAATTTCGCCTTTGCCATCGATTGGTTGACCAAGAGTGTTTACCACACGACCTAATAAACCACGACCAACTGGTACTTCAAGGATACGGCCAGTACATTGTACTTCCATACCTTCCGCTAAATCTGCGTAAGGACCCATTACTACCGCACCAACAGAATCACGTTCAAGGTTAAGTGCCATTGCGTAACGGTTGCCTGGCAAGGCGATCATTTCACCTTGCATTACATCGCTTAAACCGTGAACACGAATAATCCCATCACTTACAGAAACGATTGTCCCTGTATTACGGGCTTCGCTCACCACGTCGAATTGAGCGATGCGTTTTTTAATCAATTCACTAATTTCAGTTGAATTTAGTTGCATCTTGTATTCCTCTTATAATTGCAACTCGTTTGCGAGACGAGCAAGTTGCCCACGGCTACTTCCGTCAATCACAAAGTCTTCAGTACGAATAACCACACCGGCAATCAGTGAGCTATCTACGTTGCAATTTAATTTCACTTTGCGAGCTAATCTCTTTTCCATTGCAGCTGCAATTTTTTCGATTTGTGTTGCATTCAATGGTTGTGCGGAAGTTACTTCAACTTCTGCAATAGCTTGGTGTTCTTCTACATAATGTTTAAATTCTTCAAACACGGTAGGAATCGCACTCAAACGCTTATTTTCAGCCATTAACCGAATAAGATTTTGCCCATATTGATCCAATTGTTCGCCACAAATAGAAATTACTGTATTAGCTAATTTCTGTGCAGAAAGAGAACTACTTAAGTAAGCTTTTACCGTTTCATCTTCAGCTACGGCAGCAGCGAAACCTAACATTTCAGTCCATTTTTCGACCGCACTTTGTTCAATGGCAAAGTCGAATGCAGCTTTTGCATAAGGGCGAGCTATTGTAGTTAATTCTGACATAAGCTAAGCCTCTTATAACTCTGCAACTAATTTATCAATAATGTCATTGTTTGCCGCTTCATCAATAGAACGACCCACAATTTTCTCAGCACCAGCCACTGCTAATGAAGCCACTTTAACACGTAATTCTTCTTGAACACGTTTACGTTCTGCTTCTACTTCAGCATAACCTTGAGCAATAATTTTTGCTTTCAGTTCTTCGGCTTCTGCCTTCACTTCGTCTAACACTTCATTGCGACGTTTATTAGCAGCATCTAAAATTTCTTGAGCTTGTACTTTTGCAGATAAAAGTTCTTGTTCCACAAGATTTTTAGTATCTGCTTGCTCTTTTTTCGCTGCTTCAGCTGACGCTAACGCGTTCGCAATTTGGCTTTGACGTGTTTCAATCGCATTAATAATTGGTGGCCAAACAAACTTCATGCAGAACCACACGAAAAGTGCGAACGCAATAAGCTGACCAATCAATGTTGCATTTAAATTCACAACGTCCTCCTTACTATGCTTGTTTTACGTTGATAAGCAAATAAGGTGATTAGTGTAATAAACCGATGAATGGGTTTGCGAAAATGAAAAGTAATGAAATACCAACAGCAATCATTGCAATCGCATCCAAAAGACCTGCCACGATAAACATTTTAGTTTGTAAGCTAGATGCTAATTCAGGTTGACGAGCAGATGATTCTAAGAATTTACCACCTAAGATCGCAAAGCCGATTGCAGTACCTAATGCAGCAAATGCAAGAAGGATTGATGCACCAATGATTGTCGCTGTAATTACAGTTTCCATAATGTTCTCCAATAGAAGTTAAGTTTAGCCCTAGAGCCGGTTAATAAAAAATGATTAATGATCTGCTTTGTTATAAGCAATACTTAAATAAACGACCGTTAACATCATAAAGATGAATGCTTGTAACGTAATAATCAAAATATGGAAAATAGCCCAAGCAAGGTGTAACGGAATTCCCAATGCCGCGATGGCCACATTTGCAGAGTACATCACAGCGATAAGAACAAAGATTAATTCCCCTGCATACATATTACCGAATAGACGGAAAGCAAGAGAAATAGGTTTCGCTAATAAAGTTACGGTTTCAAGAATAAAGTTTACTGGAATAAACACCCAATGATTAAAAGGATGGAGTGTATATTCTTTCGCCAAACCACTAAAACCTTTTGATTTAACTGTATAGAAAAGAATAAGGAAGAATACGCAGATCGACATACCTAAGGTTGCGCTAATATCTGCCGTTGGCACAGCTCTCAAGTAGTGAATACCAAAGAGACTGGCAAGTTGAGGAGGAAAATCAACAGGAATTAAGTCAATAGCATTCATGATGAATACCCAGCAGAAAATGGTTAAAGCAATTGGTGCTACCACATTACGCGGGCCATGAAAGTTTTCTTTCACAATGCCATCAACCCAACCTACGACAATTTCAACCAAACATTGCATTTTGCCTGGTACGCCTGTCGTTGCATTTTTTGCAACACGAGAAAAAATAAACAGGAAAATCACTGCAGATACGATCGAGAAAAAGAGCGTATCAACGTGAACGTTCCAGAAACCATCACCTGTTTTTAAGAAGGTCAAGTGGTGGCCAATATATTCGGAAGTCGTTTGTCCAGACATAGTCAACCCTTTGTAGAAAAAAGAAAAAAATTTAAGATTTATTTAACAAAAACGGAATAAAATTATTCAACGCTAATGCCGTAAAAAAACCAACAAAAAACGAAATAAAATGTGAGATAGAAAGCCATTTAAAGGACACACCCACAAGCACAATGGTTAGCATAAATTTCAATGCTTCACCACGATAAAATGCCGTTAATTTTGTTGAGAAATCTTGTTTGCGAAAAAAAACAATATAAGCAAAAGCACAAAATGGCACAAAAGCACAGATAAATCCTAAACTAAAATCCACCGCACTTTCACCTTGCCAAAGCGCAACTAACAAACCAAAAACAACAAGACAAACTGATTCAATGATCATCGCTTTTTGATATCGATTTTTGGCCTGCGTTAAAACCTTAGACATTATCTTATTTTTTTAAAATACAAAAACTACCTAATTATACCCGTGCTACAAAGAGTTTCAACTTTTAAACCACTAAAAAATGTTAAACAAATCACACTTTTAAAAAATAATTAACAAAATAGTCATAAAAAAAGTGTGTTTTATCGTAAAACGATTAAATGTCGCTCACCTATAAGCTCTGGTACATGCAAAGTTATCACGTCTTTTACTTCGAATTTTTTATCTAATTCTTGAACTTCATCTTCGTGATAAATGCCTTTTAAAGCATAAAAATATCCATCTTGTTTTGGCAAATGATCACACCAATCTGTCATATCTTTTAATAAAGCAAACGCACGACTTAATACACCATCGAATTTTTGTTCAGGTTGGTATTCTTCGACACGGCTAAGAACAGGTTCTACATTTGTTAGTCCTAACTCACGTACTGCATTTCGAATGAAGCTAATGCGCTTGCCTAAGCTATCTAACAAGACAAATTGCTTAGTGGGGTTAATAATGGCCAAAGGCAGCCCTGGCAAGCCTGGACCTGTTCCCACATCAATAAAACGATCTCCTTGTAAATAAGGACTAACAACAATACTATCCAAGATATGTTTTACTAACATCTCTTGCGGATCTCGTACAGAAGTTAAATTATAAGCCTTGTTCCATTTATTGAGTAATTGTACCAACTGAATCAGCTGATCTTTTTGTAGATCGGTTAATTGAATTTCTGCTTGAGCCAGTAAATTTTCGAGTTTTGCTTTCATTTTTCTATCTATCTTGTCTGTTTGTCATCATTCTACTTGAAAGTGCAGTTAAAATCCTTAGTGTTTTTATTTCAGAAAAAATTTAGCCTACTAATTACATCTTTTTAATTTGTAATATAAAAAAGTGCGATGAAAATTCACCGCACTTTTACTTTCAATACCTGAGAAGTTTACTCCCCACGTTTTAGCATCCCTTGTTTTTTCAAATTCACCAGAATAATTGAAATTGCTGCAGGGGTAACACCTGAAATTCGGCTCGCTTGACCAATGGAAACTGGACGATGCTGTTCCAACTTCGCACGTACCTCATTAGATAAACCAGACACTTTGCTGTAATCAAAGTTAGCTGGAATTGCCGTATTTTCGTGGCGTTTTTGTTTTTCAATTTCTTCTTGTTGATGCTCAATATAGCCTTGATATTTAATAGCTATTTCCACTTGTTCTACGGCTTCTCTATCTTCCATTGCCGGTTTGTATGGCGTTAAAGAAGTCAAAATATCGTAGGTCATTTCTGGGCGGCGCAATAAATCTTCACCGCTGGCTTCACGCACAAGTGGGCTGCCAAGCACTTTATTGGCTTCTTCTAAATATTCAGAACGTGGATGCAACCAAATGCTGCGTAAGCGTTGGCGTTCCTGTTCAATATTTTCCATTTTTTGATTAAAGCGTGCCCAGCGAGTCTCATCAATCAAACCTAATTCATGGGCAATTGGCGTTAAACGAATGTCTGCATTGTCTTCACGTAATAACAAACGGTATTCTGCACGAGAAGTAAATACGCGATATGGTTCTTTGGTACCAAGCGTGCAAAGGTCATCCACCAATACGCCTGTATAAGATTGATCGCGACGTGGATACCATGCCTCTTTTTCTTGTACATAAAGACCTGCATTAATCCCTGCTAATAAGCCTTGTGCTGCCGCTTCTTCATAACCCGTTGTACCGTTAATTTGACCAGCAAAGAATAAACCCGAAATCGATTTAGTTTCTAACGTTGGTTTTAAGTCACGTGGATCAAAATAATCATATTCAATGGCATAACCTGGTTTAATGATGCGAGCTTTTTCCAAACCTTTCATAGAATTCACAATGCCCATTTGCACGTCAAACGGCAAACTGGTAGAAATTCCATTTGGATACACTTCATTACTGGTTAAGCCTTCTGGTTCTAAATAAATTTGATGTGAATTACGATCCGCAAAACGCATCACTTTATCTTCAATGGATGGACAATAACGTGGACCAATCCCTTCAATCACACCAGTATACATTGGACTGCGATCCAAGTTATTACGGATCACTTCATGGGTTTGTTCATTAGTATGGGTAATATAACAAGGAATTTGTTGAGGGTGATCATCCACTGATCCCATAAAAGAGAACACAGGCAAAACCTCATCACCATGCTGTTTAGCTAAAATATCAAAATTGATTGTACGTGCATCAATACGCGGTGGTGTACCGGTTTTTAAACGATCAACGCGTAAATTCAGATCTCGTAAACGATGAGAAAGTGTAACGGATGCCGGATCACCTGCACGGCCGCCTTCATAGTTATCTAAACCAATGTGGATCTTACCCGCTAAGAAAGTACCAGCAGTTAAAATAACTGATTTAGCACGGAATTTAAGCCCCATTTTGGTTTCCACACCACAAACGCGATCTTGCTCAATTAAAATATCAGTCACTTCTTGTTGGAAAATGTCTAAATTTGGTTGGTTTTCAAGTGCGATGCGTACCGCTTGACGATATAACACACGGTCAGCTTGAGCACGAGTTGCACGTACAGCAGGCCCTTTACTGCTATTTAAAGTACGAAATTGAATACCGGCTTTATCCGCTGCGTGAGCCATAAGACCGCCCATCGCATCAATTTCTCTCACTAAATGGCCTTTACCAATGCCGCCAATGGCTGGATTACATGACATTTGTCCAAGGGTATCGACATTATGTGTCAATAATAGGGTTTTTAATCCCATACGTGCTGGTGCTAATGCCGCTTCTGTACCAGCATGACCGCCTCCAATGACGATCACATCATAATTTTCGGTGTAAAACATATCTCTCTCTTCGTCTTCAATTTGATCTTCGATCTAAAAATAGGCGCTATTCTACTGAAAATTACGTGTGCTTGAAAGTAAGAATTCAATCTGTGATGAGAGAAGATCGAGAGGTAATAAAGATAAGATCTATTTATTTATAAAGATCTTATTATTGTTACTATTAGGATCCTTTTACTTTGTGAATAAGATCATTTTCCTTTTTTAAATGAAGAAGTTAGATCATTTTAGACTGTGTTGAAATGTCGTCAGTTTGGAGTCTTTTTCTTGTGGATAACCTTTAATTTTATCCACAGTTAAAACAATCATCATATTTACTCAGTGGAAAAGAACAAGTTTTTGACAGGTTTTAGTAAAGTTATCCACAGGTGATTTTTTTGATAATGGATAAAGAAAAAGCGATAAACTCAAATTATCGCTTTATTATGACTAAAGTGCATTTATAAATTGTGGTAGCCAATCTTCCGCAAATTGTTCTTGATCATCAACATGCAAGACATCGATTTTTAAACTCTCGCAAATTTTGACCGCACTTTTTTCACTTAATTGTGTTTCGACTTTATTTACGGCATGACAGAATGTATCGTAATCTGAATTACCTAAGCCTACAACAGCAAAGCGGAGGGAAGAGAAATCTTTATCTGACGCCGCAATTTGCTCAAAGAGTGGTTTTAAATTATCAGGTAATTCACCTGCGCCATGTGTTGAAGTGACAATTAACCAAATATTTTCATCAATCACATCATCAAGTTCTGGTCCGTGGAAAAGTGCGGTAAAAAAATCTTGTGTTTTTAACACCTCTTCTAAATGCTCCGCCACATATTCAGCGCCGCCTAATGTGCTGCCTGAAATCACGCAAATATTCATATTGTTTCCTAATAAGAAAAAAGGCTTAGATTTTCTAAGCCTTTATAGTCATTATACGTTGTCGAATTTACCCAACAATGAACGAATGTGTTCTTGCCAGTTGCGGTGTTCATTTCTAAGTTGCTCGTTTTCATGTTGCAACGCTTCTACTGCTTGTTGAGATTGATTTTTTTGTTCTTTTAATTCTTCCACTTCAAGTTGAAGTAATTGAATGGTTTCTACTGCTTGTCTAATTTTTTCTTCAAGCTGATCTAAAATTTCTAAAGACATAGTGATTTCCTTTTTTAAAATAAGTCCGAAACGGCTTTATTCTACCCACTTAATCCTATTTTTAAAAGCCTCTTGTCAAAAATTATTATGCAAACGTTTGCTTAGTGATAAAATAGCGAGACTTTTTGCATTGGGAGATAAAAATGAATCGTGCATTAGCTATTGAATTTTCAAGAGTAACCGAAGCAGCTGCATTAGCGGCTTATACTTGGCTTGGACGTGGTAATAAAAATGCGGCAGATGAGGCGGCAGTCAAAGCCATGCGTTATATGCTGAATTTAATCCATATGGACGGTGAAATTGTGATTGGTGAAGGGGAAATTGACGAAGCTCCAATGCTTTATATTGGCGAAAAAGTGGGATCAGGTAATGGTGAGCTCGTTTCTATTGCGGTTGATCCGATTGATGGTACAAGAATGACAGCAATGGGCCAATCAAATGCCATTTCAGTATTGGCGGCTGGTGGTAAACGTACTTTTTTAAAAGCACCTGATATGTATATGGAAAAATTGGTCGTCGGCCCTGAAGTGAAAGGAATGATTGATTTAAGTTTACCGATTGAACAAAATCTTCGCCGTGTGGCTTCTCGTTTAGGTAAATCCTTATCGGATTTAACCGTGATGGTGCTCGCTAAACCACGTCATGATGAAGTGATTAAGCAAATGCATAATCTAGGTATTCGCGTGATGGCCATTCCAGATGGTGATGTTGCCGCTTCGGTTTTATGTTGCTTACCGGATGCTGAAGTGGATATGGTTTATGGCATTGGCGGTGCACCTGAAGGTGTGGCAGCTGCTGCTGCAATTCGTGCATTAGGTGGGGATATGCAAGCTCGTCTTATTCCACGTAATGAAGTGAAAGGCGATACAGAGGAAAACCGTAAAATTGCCGCTGAAGAAGTTCAACGTTGTGAAGCCTTAGGTGTGAAGGTCAATGAAATCTTAAAATTAGAAGATTTAGTACGTGATGATAATCTTGTTTTTGCCGCAACGGGAATTACGCACGGTGAATTACTCAAAGGGATTTCTCGTCGTGGCAACTTAGCAACCACAGAAACCTTATTAATTCGTGGTAAATCACGCACCATTCGTAAAATCCAATCCATTCATTATCTCGATAGAAAAGATTCTGAAATCTATGAGATTTTAAGAAATTAGTGAAAATAAAAGAGCGGTCATAAAAAAACAATGAATTTTTTGACCGCTCTTTTTTATTTCTTACAGTATTTTCTTCAATTGATACAGATAAGCTAAGGCTTGTTTTGGACTTAATTCATCTGGATCAAGCTGCTCAATGGCTTCACGTAAAGCATCTGGCTCTGCTTCAAAAGCCAATTCACCTTGATATTGATTTAATGCTCTCAAATGTTGAATTTGTTGATCACCATTTTGTGCTGACAGTTTTTCTAACTGATGTAATTTTTGCTTCGCCAGTTTAATCACGGATTGAGGCACACCAGCCAGCGCTGCAACAGCAAGACCATAACTTTTACTTGCTGCACCGTCTTGAACCGCATGCATAAAGGCGATGGTATTGTTATGTTCTAATGCATCTAAATGAATATTAGCAATACCTTCAATTTGTTCTGGCAGTGCGGTGAGTTCAAAATAATGGGTCGCAAATAATGTAAGTGAACGGGTTTTCTTCGCTAACCATTCGGCACAAGCCCAAGCTAAAGAAAGCCCATCATAGGTAGACGTCCCCCGTCCTATTTCATCAATCAGAACTAAACTTTGTGAAGTGGCTTGATGAAGAATATTCGCCATTTCGGTCATTTCCACCATAAATGTAGAACGACCAGATGCTAAATCATCAGAGGCACCAATTCGAGTAAAAATACGATCAATTTGCCCGATAACCGCGCTATCAGCCGGCACAAAACTGCCTATATAAGCCATTAACGTAATTAAAGCCGTTTGACGCATATAGGTACTTTTACCGCCCATATTTGGGCCAGTAATAATCAGTAAATGACGTTGCTGATTGAGATTAACAGGGTTAGCAATAAAGGGGTCTTTTAAGACTTGTTCCACTACAGGATGACGACCATTTTCAATTTTTACACCAATTTCATCACTAAATTGTGGTGCAACATAATTTAAGGTTTCTGCTCGCTCTGCTAAGTTAACTAACACATCCAATTCAGACAATGCCAAGCTGGCTAATTGTAATTGGCCTAAATGTGGCAGCAATAAATCAAATAATTCATCATAAAGTTGCTTTTCTAAAGCAAGCGCCGCTCCTTTTGATTTTAAAACCTTATCTTCATATTCTTTTAATTCAGGAATAATGTAACGTTCGGCATTTTTTAATGTTTGACGGCGAACATAATGAATCGGTGCTTTATGGGCTTGTCCTTGGCTAATTTGAATGTAATAACCATGCACCGCATTAAAACCAATTTTTAAGGTATCAATACCTGTGCTTTCTCGTTCACGTTGTTCTAAATTTTCTAAATATTGCGTTGCGCCAGCGGAAAGGGTTCGCCATTCATCTAATTCTGCATTATAGCCTTCAGCAATAACGCCACCATCGCGAATTAATAACGGAGGAGTTTCAATAATTGCTTTTTGAAGTAGGTCGATTTGCGCGGAAAAATCATCAATTTGTGCGGAAAGTGCGGTCAAATTTGACGATATTTTTGTATGAATCAGCGATTTTATCGGTTCAATTTGTTCTAATGCAGTACGTAAACGCGTGAGATCTCGAGGACGCGCAGAACGTAGTGCTACACGAGCAAGAATCCGTTCCATATCCCCCACTTGTTGCAAATAAGGCTGCAATTCGTGATACAAATCTTGCTCAATAATTTCACCAATGTTTTTTTGGCGTTTTAATAGAATGTCTGTTTGACGGATAGGCTGATGAATCCAACGTTTTAACAAACGGCTACCCATTGGCGTAACACATTTATCTAATACCGAAGCCAGCGTGTTTTCTGTACCACCCGCAAGATTTTGAGTGAGTTCTAAATTTCGGCGTGTTGCGGCATCTAATTGAATATTATCGTTATTTTGAATAACACTAATACTTTGAATATGTGGCAAAGAAGCTCGTTGTGTTTCTTTTGCATATTGCAATAAACAACCTGCTGCTGTCAAGCCAAGGGGGGATTTTTCTACACCAAATGCACGTAAATCTTTCGTACCAAATTGACGATTAAGTTCTGAGATCGCGGTACTGAGTTCAAATTCCCAAATTGGACGACGACGTAATCCTTTATAATGTTCGATAATGGCCATTTCAGCAAAATCTTCACAATAAAGTAATTCTACGGGATTAATACGCTGTAATTCAGCTTGCAAGGCTTCTTTTGAATGAGGTTCACAAAGCTGGAAGCGTCCAGATGTCATGTCTAATGTGGCTAGACCGAATTTTTCTTTTTCCTGATAAACCGCCACAATTAAGTTATCTTGGCGTTCTGGTAAAAGGGCTTCATCACTCACTGTACCTGGTGTCACAATTCGTACAATTTTGCGTTCAACCGGCCCTTTTGACGTGGCAGGATCACCTACTTGCTCACAAATGGCTACAGGTTCACCTAATTGCACTAATTTTGCTAAATAACCTTCTACCGCATGATAAGGCACGCCCGCCATGGGAATTGGATTACCTGCTGATTGCCCACGTTTCGTTAAAGAAATATCTAACAATGCCGCTGCTTTTTTTGCATCATCATAAAAAAGCTCGTAAAAATCCCCCATTCGATAAAATAATAAAATGTCAGGATTTTCTGCTTTTAACTTGAGATATTGCTGCATCATCGGCGTATGCTGCTCAAAATTATCTTGTAAATTCATGACGTTATCCAGTTTAAGTGTTTAACTTTTTGTCTAGCAAGTATAGGTTTTACGATAGAAGTAATGTGTTATTTTAAGTTGATTTTAATTTTCTACATCCACACTCAGTACTTCATCTTCTGTTTTTAATAGCGTATAGACATCTTTTAGCATTTCATTATCAATGTTGTAGCATCGCACTTGCAAGCGAACTTCGCCACTTGCTTGGTCTTTGACTGAGATATTTTCAATGCGGTAATCATGTTTCAGTAATAAATCCGTCACTTTACTGATGCCATTCGCAGAACTTAGTTGAATAGCCAAGCGAGTACGCTTTTTATAGGTTTTACGACGAACATAACGTTGCACAATCGGGCTGATACGGATAGCGATTAAAATCATTAAAGTGGCAATAATGGCATCAAAAATAAAGCCTGCACCTGTTGCCACACCGATAGCCGCCGCAGCCCAAATAATGGCAGCTGTGGTTAAGCCTGAAATGGCATCATTTTTCTTATGTAAAATCACACCCGCACCTAAGAAACCAATGCCACTGATTACCTGTGCGGCAAGTCGCATAGGGTCAGTTCGAATATTATCTGAAACTTGCGCGTAATGTTCTGCAGCTTGAATAGATACAATCGTCAGCACACAAGTTGTCACCGCAATAATGGCACAGGTTTTAACGCCAACCGGTTTGTGTTTAAGTTCACGCTCTAAGCCAATAATCCCGCCAAGTACAAGTGCGAGTAGCATTTTCCCTAGGATAAGTAAATAAGCCGTCTGTTCAAGAGCGGTCGAAAAAAGAGAAGAATTTTCCATGTTAATAATGAATATAAGTAAATAAAAAAACGGGCGTTATTCTACCTGAAAAAAGGACTTTAATGGGCAAATTTACAATCAATTTACCTTTAATTTATCGCCTTTCTGCTTGAAATTGAGTAAAATCTAAAGTTTTGAAAGATGATGATAGCTGAGAATAAATTTATGCAAAAATCAACGCCGAATATTGGCTTTGTAAGTTTAGGTTGCCCTAAAAATTTAGTGGATTCCGAACGTATTCTGACTGAATTACGTGCTGACGGGTATAACATTGTGCCAAGTTATGAAAATGTGGACTTGGTCATTGTGAATACTTGCGGCTTTATTGATAGTGCCGTGCAGGAATCCCTAGAAGCTATTGGAGAGGCGTTGGAAGAAAACGGACGCGTGATTGTGACCGGCTGTTTAGGGGCGAAAGAAGATCAAATTCGCCAAGTTCATCCAAAAGTATTGGAAGTGAGCGGTCCGCACAGTTATGAAACAGTCATGGCACAAGTACATAAATATGTACCAAAACCAGAGCATAATCCATACACCAGCCTTGTACCAAAACAAGGGGTGAAATTAACACCAAAACACTATGCTTATTTGAAAATCTCAGAAGGCTGTGATCATCGTTGTACATTCTGTATAATCCCTTCATTACGTGGGGATTTAGAAAGCCGTTCTATTACACAAGTATTGGATGAAGCAAAACGCCTTGCTGATGCGGGCGTGAAGGAGTTATTGGTCGTTTCACAAGATACTTCAGCTTATGCGATGGATACACAACGCAAAGAAGGTGGGGTGAAAACTGCTTTCTGGAATGGTATGCCAATTAAAAATGACTTAATGACCTTGTGTAAACAACTTGGTAAATTAGGCATTTGGGTACGTTTACACTACGTTTATCCTTATCCTCATGTAGATGATTTAATTCCATTAATGGCGGAAGGTTTATTGTTACCTTATTTGGATATTCCATTGCAACACGCGAGTCCAAAAATTTTAAAAGCGATGAAAAGACCAGGAAAAATTGACCGCACTTTAGAGCGTATCAAGCAATGGCGTGAGATTTGTCCTGATTTAACCTTGCGTTCAACTTTCATTGTAGGTTTCCCAGGTGAAACAGAAGAAGATTTCCAAATGTTATTGGATTTCTTAAAAGAAGCACAACTTGATCGCGTGGGCTGTTTCAAATTTAGTCCAGTTGAAGGAGCTCCCGCAACTGAAATGGCAGACCAAGTGCCTGAAGATGTAAAAGAAGAACGTTTCCACCGCTTTATGCAGTTACAACAAGACATTTCGGCAGAACGATTAAAACAAAAAATTGGCCAAACGCTTGATGTAATTGTGGATGAAATTAATGACGAAGGTATTATCGGCCGTACAAAAGCTGATGCACCAGAAGTTGATGGCTTAGTTTATATTGAAAATCTAAGTGGCTCGCCTATGAAAGTAGGCGAGTTTATTAAAGTAACCATTACCCATTCAGATGAATATGATCTGTGGGGAACTTGTTAATTATTAATTTTATTTATTTTTTATCAAAGGAATTTAGAAATGGCAGAAACACAAAAACAACCAAGTGTTATCCGTTTTGAACAAGAAGTAGCGGCAAAAAATTATGAAGCAGCTTGCGTGGAATTGCTGGATATTTTAAGCAAAATAGATAGTAATTTTGGCGGTGTAGAAGGCATTGAAATTGATTATCCTAATCAATTAAATGATGAATTAGTACAAGATAAAGTTGAGCATTTTTGTACCCGTGTAGCGGTAGCAATAAGTGAGTTATTTTCTGATCCTCAATTAGATATTTCTGAAGGCGGGGCTCAACGTTTCTTTACCTTACAACGTTGGATTAATATGATTTTTGCATCATCGCCATTTGTGAATGCTGATCATGTTTTGCAAGCTTATAACCGCAATCCAGATAAAACCAATTTATCCGATTTCCATTTAGATAATACGAGATCATCATTAATTAAATTCTGTATTTTCTACCTGCCAGAATCTAATGTGAATGTTAATCTTGATGCTTTATGGAATTTAGATCCAGAGTTATGCGCATCGCTTTGTTTTGCATTGCAATCACCACGTTTTATCGGTACAGAACAATCGTTTTCTAAGCGTGGTACGCTTTTACAATGGTTCTCTGAAAAATTATCAACGATTGAAAACTTAAATAATGTACCAAGTGCAATTTCACATGATGTGTATATGCATTGCAGCTACGATATTGCTGAAAATAAACACTGGGTGAAAAAAGCATTAAACCAAGTTATTCGTCGTCATTTATTGCAAGGTGGATGGGTAGATCGCGATGTCACGAAATTAGGTGAACGTGATGGAAAACCAGTTATGGTCATATTATTGGAGCATTTCCATTCATCTCATTCAATTTACCGTACGCATTCTACTTCAATGATTGCTGCGCGTGAGCGTTTTCATTTAATTGGTGTAGGTAATGAAGCTGTAGATGAAGCGGGCCAAGCGGTGTTTGATGAATTCCATTTATTAAAAGGCGATAATATTTTTAGTAAATTGAATGAATTAAAAGAGATTTGTGAGAAAAATGGTGCAGCCGTTCTTTATATGCCAAGTATTGGGATGGATTTAACCACCATTTTTGCAAGTAACACGCGTCTTGCACCGGTTCAAGTGATTGCTTTAGGCCACCCTGCTACGACACATTCTGATTTTATTGAATATGTGATTGTAGAAGATGATTATGTGGGGTCTGAAAAATGCTTCAGTGAGCAATTATTGCGTTTACCAAAAGATGCTCTTCCTTATGTACCTTCAGCGCTTGCACCGCAACACGTAGAGTATCGTTTACGTGAAAATCCTGAAGTCGTAAATATTGGTATTGCTTCTACTACAATGAAGCTTAACCCATATTTCTTGGCGGCATTAAAAGCTATTCGTGATCGTGCGAATGTCAAAGTTCATTTCCACTTTGCTTTAGGTCAATCTAGTGGTGTGACGCATCCTTATGTTGAGCGTTTTATTAAATCTTATTTAGGTAATGATGCGACAGCTCATCCACATGCACCTTATGATCAATATCTCCGTATTTTGCATAACTGCGATATGATGGTAAACCCATTCCCATTCGGTAACACGAATGGCATTATTGATATGGTGACATTAGGTTTAGTGGGCGTATGTAAAACCGGTGCAGAAGTCCATGAACATATTGATGAAGGGTTATTTAAACGTTTAGGTTTACCGGAATGGTTAATCGCAAATACGGTAGATGAATATGTTGAACGTGCAATTCGTTTAGCTGAAAATCATCAAGAGCGTTTAGAACTTCGCCGTCATATCATTGAAAATAACGGCTTACAAACCTTATTTACAGGTGATCCAAGCCCAATGGGTAAAGTTTTACTTGAAAAATTTGAGGAATGGAAAGCGGCAAATTTAGCTGAAAAGCCAAAGAAAAAAGCGACTAAATCCGCAACAACAAAAGAGAAGGCTACAAAGTTTACTACGACAAAGAAAAGTGCGGTCAAATCTGAAGGTAAATCTGAGCCGAAAAAAACGGTAAAGAAAACCACGAAAAAAGCAGATAAATAATCAATAAATCCCCGAAAGGGGATTTTTTATTGAGAAAAATTAAACAAAGTCTCATTTTTTTTAAAAAAACTTGATTTTGTAGCATAAAGCCTGTAATTAATAGACCCATTCAACACAACATAAAATAAGGAAAAACTCATGAAAAACGTCGGTTTTATCGGTTGGCGCGGAATGGTCGGTTCCGTATTAATGGATCGTATGGTGCAAGAGCAAGATTTTGCCAATATTAATCCAGTTTTCTTCACCACCTCTCAAGCAGGTCAAAAAGCCCCTGTATTCGCAGGAAAAGAGGCGGGTGAACTTAAAAGTGCATTCGACATTGAAGAACTTAAAAAATTAGACATTATCGTGACCTGCCAAGGTGGCGACTATACCAATGAAGTTTATCCAAAATTAAAAGCAACAGGTTGGGATGGTTATTGGGTTGATGCAGCATCTGCACTACGTATGAAAGATGATGCAATTATCGTGCTTGATCCAGTAAACCAACACGTGATTTCTGAAGGCTTGAAAAAAGGCATTAAAACTTTCGTGGGTGGTAACTGTACCGTGAGCTTAATGTTGATGGCTATCGGTGGTTTATTTGAAAAAGATTTAGTGGAATGGGTATCTGTCGCAACTTACCAAGCGGCTTCAGGTGCAGGCGCAAAAAATATGCGTGAATTACTTTCACAAATGGGTTTATTAGAACAAGCGGTTTCAAGTGAATTAAAAGACCCTGCTTCGTCAATTTTAGATATTGAACGTAAAGTGACGGCAGAAATGCGTTCTGATAGTTTCCCAACGGATAACTTCGGTGCGGCATTAGGTGGTAGCTTAATACCTTGGATTGACAAACTTCTCCCAGAAACAGGACAAACTAAAGAAGAATGGAAAGGCTATGCAGAAACCAACAAAATCTTAGGTTTAAGCGACAATCCAATTCCTGTGGATGGTTTATGCGTACGTATCGGTGCATTACGTTGCCACAGCCAAGCATTCACTATCAAACTGAAAAAAGACTTACCATTAGAAGAAATTGAACAAATTTTAGCGTCTCACAACGAATGGGTGAAAGTGATTCCAAATGACAAAGAAACCACATTACGTGAATTAACTCCAGCTAAAGTAACAGGTACATTAAGTGTACCGGTTGGTCGTTTACGTAAATTGGCAATGGGTCCGGAATACTTAGCGGCATTCACTGTAGGTGACCAATTATTATGGGGTGCTGCAGAGCCAGTTCGCCGTATCTTAAAACAATTGGTGGCATAAGTTTTACTTTCACTACAAAGGGCGTATTTACTACGCCCTTTTCATTACTAAAAAAGATAATATGCTACGATCTGTCTTTGTTTTTATTACAATTTCTTTAATGACACTTGTTTTGCAATATTGGTTTGTCTCACGCCTTGGTTATCCTGAAACCTTTGCAACAACATGCCAAAATTACACGGGTGAATTTTTGTATGAAGCGCGTTGTGAATATACGTTTAATATATTATTTACAACGATAACTGTTGCGTTTTTAGCATTGTTTCCTTTTATTTTTTCTCAGAAATTATCTTACTTTATTATCGGTTGTTTGTGGCTTGGGCTTTTATGGCTATTGGGTTCAGTTTTTATCACCTTTGATAGTACTGATTTAGGAAATACACTTGAGCTCTCAAGCTTATTTCACTATGCTTGGATCGAATTAAAAATACCTTATATCATCATATCTGTTATTACTATCCCTACACTATTTTTTGTTAAAAAATTATGATCAGAGAACCTCATTTTCATCAATTTGCTCTTGCAGAGTTATTGCCTTTTTTTGAGCAATTTCCGACGCAATATCTTTCTGGTGAACGAAATATCAAATTAGCTTATCGTCATTTGGTTCAGCCTGAAAGTGCGGTCAGAAAATTGATGATTTTGGTGAATGGTCGAGCAGAAAATATGCTGAAATGGACTGAGTTGGCTTATGATTTTTATCAACAAGGTTATGATGTATTGCTTTTCGATCACCGAGGACAAGGTTATTCACAGCGTATTATTCCTCAAAAAGGGCATTTAGATGAGTTTCGTTTTTATACCGATGATATGGCAAAAATCATTGAAAAAACGACCGCACTTTATGCTTATCAAGCACAATATATTCTCGCACATTCCCTCGGCGCTTTAATTTCCACCTATTATCTGGCCAATTACGATCATCATATTAAAAAGGCCGTACTTTCTTCGCCTTTCTTTGGCGTTCCCATGAAACATCCGTTACGAGATGAAGTCATCATTGCAACGATGATGGCATTTGGTCAAGGTCATCGTTATGTTTTTGGCAAAGGACATTACAAACCGGCAGATTTAAACCTTAATGAACTTAGCCATTCTAAAACACGAATGAAATGGATGAACCGAGTTAATCGAAAACGCGCTGCTATTCACTTAGGTGGCCCGACTTTCCGTTGGGTACATTTGTGTTTAAATGCAATAAAAGCGCTCCCTAAAATCATTCCAAGAGTGGAAACACCCGTGCTTATTTTACAAGCGGAAAAGGAAAAAATTGTAGATAACAAAAATCTTGAAAAATTGACTGCACTTTTTCCGCATGCAGAATCCATGCTTGTACCTCAAGCAAAACATGAAATTCTTTTTGAAAAGGATAACGTAAGAAAAGCCGTGCTTGAACGCGTGAATCAATTTCTTCATTTTTAAATTTTACTAATTAGATTAAATAAAAAACATTATATATTGATTTATATAATGTTTTTTTATTTTTATCTCATGAGTGTTTAACCTTTTATTGAGCAAGATCATAGTTTCTTTCTCACTATATCCCTACAATCCATAATACTTATTTATAGTTATGTTTTTTTGTCGTTTGTATCGTTGGAGTGTCTATGTCAAAAATGAAGAAAATCGTCACCACACTTTGCTTGGCTGGTGTCGGCGCTGTGGCATTGTGGGGAACGCAGTGGGTTATGCATAAAACAAGTTCACCGGAGTTTTGTGTCAGTTGTCATTCAATGAGCTATCCAAAAGAAGAATGGGAAAGTTCTAGCCATTTTTCCAATGCTAAAGGCATTCGCGCCGAGTGTGCCGACTGCCACGTTCCGTCAGAGGGCTGGCATTATGTCAAAGCCAAATTCATTGCGCTGAAAGATTTGTGGTATGAAATGCAAGGCAAATTGGATAGCAAAGAAAAATTCGAAGCACATCGTGCCGAATTAGCCAAACTCGTGTGGGACGAGATGAAGGCGACCGATTCAGAGACCTGCCGTAGTTGCCACAGTTTTGATGCCATGGAATTTTCGCAACAGTCCAAATCAGCCAAACAAATGCACTCGGATGCCCAAACGAATAATCAAACCTGTATCGACTGTCATAAAGGCATCGTCCATTTCCTGCCGGAAGTTCAAGAAGAACAAGCTGCCACTGCTTCCGCAACCCAATCACACCAACTTGATAACAATGCAACATTGTATGCGACTGAAATGGTAAAAGCACAAGGTAAAAAAGGCGGTGAAATACGCCTAATGCCACTTGCCGAACTCACGCAATGGCAGGCTCAAGGCGAACAAATTCACGGCACGTTACACGGTTGGCAACAAACCGGTGCGGAATCCGTGTTGTATTTAGATTTAGGTAAACGTATTACCGTTGCTTTGGTAGATGAAGATGCTCGCAATCATGCACAAGTGTTGCAAAGCAAACATGATGATGTGACCAATTCCGAATGGAAGGAAGTCAATTTTGCCGTTCAGGTTACAAAAGAAAAAATGTCTTCAGATCTGACCGCACTTGAGCAATACGGCAATCAGTTAAACCAAACCCATTGTAGCGGTTGTCACGCAGCAATCGGTGCGGATCATTACACAGCAAACCAGTGGATAGGTGTCGTCAATTCCATGAAAGACCGCACCTCCATGACCAAAGACGAGGTTCGTGCCCTCACCATTTATTTACAACGTCATGCTAAAGATATGAACGGAAACTAATCATGTTAAGTGAAATTCCGTTCTCTCTCAACATGACTTTAATGACGACAAAGCGAGGCAAAAATGAAAAACAACAACATTAATCAAAACCGCCGTGACTTTTTGAAAAAAACCTCTCTCGGCGTGGCGGGAGCATCACTCTCCGGTGGTGTGGTTGGTTCGGTGATTGCACCTAATGCGGCAGCGGCTGAAAGCAGTATGCAAACGGTAGTGACCGCCGCACACTGGGGTCCACTTGGTGTTGTCGTGCAAGACGGCAAAGTGGTGAAATCTGGCCCTGCCATTGAACCTGCTGTACCGAACGAATTACAAACAGTTGTTGCCGATCAGCTATACAGCGAAACTCGCGTGAAATATCCAATGGTGCGTAAAGGCTTTTTAGCTAATCCAGGAAAAAGTGATACCACAATGCGTGGTCGTGATGAATGGGTGCGAGTTTCTTGGGATGAAGCGTTAGATTTAGTACACAATCAGCTTAAACGAGTTCGTGACGAACATGGTCCAACAGGCGTTTTTGCCGGTTCTTATGGTTGGTTTAGCTGTGGTTCATTACATGCTTCTCGTACGTTATTACAGCGCTATATGAACGCTACCGGTGGTTTTGTGGGACACAAAGGGGATTACTCTACGGGTGCTGCGCAAGTAATCATGCCGCATGTGCTTGGTACTATTGAAGTCTATGAACAACAAACCAGCTGGGAATCTGTGTTAGAAAACAGCGATATTATTGTGCTTTGGTCTGCAAACCCACTCACAACCATGCGTATTGCTTGGATGTCCACCGACCAAAAAGGGATTGAATATTTCAAAAAATTCCAAGCGAGTGGTAAACGCATTATTTGTATCGACCCACAAAAAAGTGAAACTTGCCAAATGCTGAACGCAGAATGGATTCCTGTGAATACAGCAACGGATGTGCCGTTAATGCTTGGTATTGCGCATACTTTAGTTGAACAAGGTAAGCACGATAAAGATTTCTTGAAAAAATACACGTCGGGTTATGCTAAATTCGAGGAATATTTATTAGGTAAAACTGATGGTCAACCAAAAACAGCAGAATGGGCAGCGAAAATTTGTGGTGTACCGGCAGAAACGATTAAACAGCTTGCAGCAGATTTTTCTAGCAAACGTACCATGTTAATGGGTGGTTGGGGTATGCAACGCCAACGCCATGGTGAACAAACCCATTGGATGTTAGTCACTCTAGCGTCTATGTTAGGACAAATTGGCTTGCCAGGTGGTGGTTTCGGTTTAAGTTATCACTATTCAAATGGTGGGGTGCCAACAGCGACAGGTGGTATTATCGGCTCTATTACCGCAAGTCCATCAGGCAAAGCGGGAGCAAAAACATGGTTAGATGATACCTCTAAATCCGCTTTCCCATTGGCGCGTATTTCAGATGTGTTGCTCAATCCAGGCAAAAAAATTCAGTATAACGGTACTGAAATTACTTACCCAAATATCAAAGCAGTATATTGGGCAGGCGGTAACCCATTTGTTCACCATCAAGATACCAATACTTTAGTGAAAGCTTTCCAACAACCGGAAGTGGTGATTGTGAATGAAGTGAACTGGACACCAACTGCGCGCATGGCAGATATTGTCTTGCCGGCAACCACCAGTTATGAACGTAATGACTTAACCATGGCAGGCGACTACTCCATGATGAGCGTTTACCCGATGAAACAAGTGGTTCCGCCACAATTTGAAGCGAAAAATGACTATGATATTTTCGTTGAACTTGCTAAACGAGCAGGTGTGGAAGAACAATACACCGAAGGTAAAACGGAAATGGAATGGCTGGAAGAATTCTACAATGCAGCCTTTACTGCCGCACGTGCAAACCGTGTTGCAATGCCTCGTTTTGATAAATTCTGGGCAGAAAATAAACCGTTAAGCTTTGAAGCGGGTGAAGTCGCGAAGAAATGGGTACGTTATGGTGAATTCCGTGAAGATCCATTACTCAATCCTCTTGGCACGCCGTCAGGCAAAATTGAGATTTTCTCTGATGTTATCGAGAAAATGCATTATAACGACTGTAAAGGTCACCCAAGTTGGATGGAGCCAGAAGAATTTGCGGGTAATGTGACAGAAGAATATCCTTTAGCTTTAGTGACACCGCACCCTTACTATCGTTTACACAGCCAATTGGCACATACTTCATTACGTCAAAAATATGCGGTAAATGATCGTGAGCCAGTGATGATTCACCCTGAAGATGCTGCTGCTCGCGGTATTAAAGACGGTGATATTGTTCGCATTCATAGCAAACGCGGTCAAGTGCTTGCAGGTGCGGTTATCACAGAAAACATCATCAAAGGTACTGTCGCTCTCCATGAAGGCGCGTGGTATGACCCAATGGACTTAGGTGAAAGTGAAAAACCATTGTGTAAAAATGGTTGCCCGAACGTATTAACACGCGATGAAGGCACATCAAAACTTGCACAAGGTAACTCACCGAATACCTGTATTGTTCAGGTTGAAAAATTTACCAGTAATGCACCTGAAGTGACGGTATTCAAACAGCCTAAACACGCTGTGTAAAACCAATAAAAAACGACCGCACTTTGATTTTATCCATTCAGGTGCGGTCTTTTTTCAATAAGTTTTTCTGTACTTTGTTTTTTTTCACCTATCAAATCAATTTTCTCTACCTTTCCTTCTGACCACCAAAATGTGATCTGTCTCCCAGTTTTAAGTCTTGTCTTGTACTAAAATCAACCCATAGTCCTCTTTTACGGACAAAATATTAAAGACCTGGTGGTGTAAAAAGATCAGGTATTACTTTGATTCACAACGTAGAAAAAAGGAGAAAACAGATGATAAAAGATCTTAATGTCTTTGATAAACACTATGGTTTATTGATCAACGGCGAATGGACAAATGGCTCTGAGGGTAATACCTTAACAGCATATAACCCTGCAAATGGTGAAGCCTTAGCCACCTTTATTGACGCTACGGATGCAGATGTCGATGCTGCAGTGAATGCTGCGAAAGAGGCCTTTAAAACCTGGAAAAATACCAGCGCAACGGAACGAGCTACAATTTTGAATAAAATTGCAGATATTATTGACGAAAATACCGAATTATTCGCTTTACAAGAAACGTTGGATAACGGTAAACCGATTCGCGAAACACGCGCAGCAGATATTCCGTTGGCATCAGATCATTTCCGTTATTTTGCCAGTGTTATTCGCGCCGAAGAAGGTGTCGCAAACCAACTGGATAGCGAAGATTTGTCGTTGATTTTACGCGAGCCTATTGGCGTTGTTGGTCAAATTATTCCATGGAACTTTCCGTTCTTAATGGCTGCATGGAAAATAGCACCGGCATTGGCAGCAGGTTGTACCGTCGTGATTCACCCATCTTCCACTACTTCATTGAGCTTACTTTCCTTAGCTCAAAAAATTAATCATTTATTACCGAAAGGTGTCTTCAATGTTATTACTGGTAAGGGTTCTAAATCTGGCGAATACATGTTGCACCATACTGGATTTAACAAACTGGCATTCACCGGTTCCACCGAAATCGGTAGAAAAATTGGTGTGGCTGCTGCTGAAATGTTGATTCCATCCACCTTGGAATTAGGTGGTAAATCAGCCAATATTTTCTTTGACGATATGCCATTTGATAAAGCATTGGAGGGCGCACAAAAAGGAATTCTCTTCAACCAAGGGCAAGTGTGTTGTGCCGGTTCACGTATTTTCGTACAAGAAAGCGTTTACGATAAATTTATCGCGGCACTAAAAGAAGAATTTAAGAAAGTTAAAGTCGGCTTACCTTGGGAAGATGACACGCAAATGGGGGCGCAAGTAAACGGAAATCAAGTTAAGGTTATTAGCAAGTATGTTGATATTGCTAAAGAAGAAGGGTGTCAAATCGTCGTTGGTGGAGGTAAATCAACCGACCCGGCATTGGCTCGAGGCGAATTTTTCCAACCAACCTTAATTTTAGCGCCTGATAACAAAAAACGCGTGGCACAAGAAGAGATTTTTGGTCCGGTTGCTGTGGTAATCAAATTCAAGGATGAAGCAGATGTAATTAAAATGGCAAATGACAGTGATTATGGCCTAGGTGGTGCGGTGTGGACATATAACATTAACCGTGCGCTACGAGTTGCACGAGCACTTGAAACCGGTCGTGTTTGGGTGAACTGTTATAACCGTTTACCAGCTGGAGCTCCTTTCGGTGGTTATAAAACCTCTGGTATAGGTCGTGAAACCCATAAAATGATGCTTGACGCTTATACACAGGTGAAAAATATCTTCATCAGCACCCGTGAAGAGCGCGAAGGCATGTATTAATCATTCACTTTCTAACCTAAAAAAACGACCGCACTTTGATTTGTATCTCAAAAGTGCGGTTATTTTTTTACCTATATCAAATTATGATTAGATTCTATTAAAAAACGCGCCTTAAATCTTTACTCATACCAAATAAGTGGTATCTTTATGATTACTATTTAATCGATTGTGTCACGGTCGTTATGTGTGATGCGTTATTTTTATTATTTATCTAGGAGTTATCCTATGGAAAGTAAAATTCCAGCAGTAGAAGTCAAACTAGGCTTTAAATGGCAAGGGCTGTTGATTGCCGTCATCGTTGGTTTAGGGATTTGGTTAATCCCAACGCCAGAAGGCTTATCCGCAAAAGCATGGGGAATGCTAGCACTGTTTGTGGCAACCATTGTGGCTATTATCGCTAAAGCAATGCCTATGGGTGCTGCAACGCTAGTTGCCTTAGTGATTAGTGGCTTGACTGGGCTTACGCCAATTTCGCCAAAACAAGGTGATGTCGGCATGTTATCCGGTTTTGCAAACGGCACAATTTGGTTGATTGCTATTGCTATGTTTTTATCTCGCGCGGTGATTAAAACCGGTTTAGGTAAACGTATCGCGCTGTACTTCGTTGGTCGTTTTGGTAAAAAAATGATGGGTGTGGCCTATGGTATGGCGTTGGCTGATGTTGTTATCGGTCCTGGTATTCCTTCAGCTTCTGCGCGTGGGGGCGGTATTATGTACCCTATTATGCAATCTATTGCTGATGCATATGAGTCCAAACCTGGTCCAACTGCTCGTCGTGCAGGTGCTTTCTTAGCGATTGCTGTCTCTCAAATCGATACCATTATTTGTACCATGTTCTTAACCGCCATGGCGGGTAACCCGTTAATTGCAGAACTCGCGAAAAGCCAAGGTGTGGAAATCACTTGGATGACATGGTTCTTAGGGGCGATTGTACCGGGTATTGTGAGCTTGATCGTCTTGCCTTATTTCGTGTATTTAATTTATCCGCCAGAATTAAAAGATACGCCTAAAATGGCAGAAATGGCACGTGAAGAATTAAAAAGCATGGGCCCAATGAGCAAAGCGGAATGGATTCTTGCCCTAGACTTTATTCTTCTTTTATTCCTTTGGACGGTGGGTGATTTAGTCTTCCATATCCCTGCAACGATTTCCGCATTTATTGGTTTGGTGATTTTGTTATTAACCAATATTATGAGCTGGAAAAATATCGTAGCAGAAACCACCGCATGGGATACGATGTTCTGGTTTGCAGTATTGGTCATGATGGCAAATGCACTTAATAAATACGGTGCAATCACTTGGATTTCCACCCACATTTCTTCATCTGTGGGCGATTTCAGCTGGCCAGTTGCCTTTACTATTTTAGTGTTGGTGTATTTCTATACCCGCTATTTCTTTGCTTCAGCCATGGCACATATTTCCGCAATGTATCTTGCTTTCGTGGCAGCGGCTATCGCTGTGGGTACACCGCCAATCATTGCTGCAATTGGTTTAGGTTATACCTCAACATTATCCATGAGTTTAACGCAATATGCAGGTGGTCCTGGTCCAGCACTATACGGCTCAGGTTATAACTCAACCGGTCAATGGTGGGGCGTGAGCTTTATTGTTTCCATCCTTTCATTAGTCATTTGGTTTGGTGTGGGTGGATTATGGATGAAACTACTAGGCTGGTGGTAATCCCTATTAATTCATAAAATCCCTAAAAAAATGACCGCACTTGATATGTATCTCAAAAGTGCGGTCATTTTTATCTGTATTTTGGCTTAATCATCATCCCAGTCATCATCCCAATCACGGTGTTTTCTGTGGTGATGATGGTGTTTTTTATGTTTTTTATGATGGCGATATTCTCTGTCATCATAGTCTCCGCCTTTGTTCACTTGACTACCGATTACGCCACCTAATGCTGCACCGCCGAGTGTTGTGGCAATATCACCACCTAATAAACCACCGGCTACGCCACCGATTGCTGCACCTGTTGCAGTATGACGTTGTTGTCTGTCCATTTCACAAGCGGTTAAGCTTCCTGCTAATGCAACAATCACTAACCCTTTCATCAATTTAGATTTCATAAATCTACTCCTCTATTTTTGTCGGGATTGCAGCCTAAGCTCTTATGCAATCCGGCGTGTAAAAGCATTCCTTTTACGATTGCTTTGACTATGAGGAAAATTAGTAAGTTCAAACGGCTCGTTCAATTGGTTTAAGAATGAACAATTTTTGGTATGATTGTTGAGAGGTTTAATTGGTGATTCAGTCAGATGTTGTAAAATCTATTTTCACTAATTGAAGTTAAGTCTCAAGTAATAAAATAATGAGTAAGAAAATGAAAAAAATATACTAATACCTTTATTTACACTACTGACTTCTTGTACTTCAGATGTCAATGATCCCATAGTTAGGTTTTGGAATGGAGATTATTCTGTGAGGAATAATGCCGCTGAGCTTGATAAAGAAAGAAGAGTTTTTTATGAAAATGAACCTCAAGAAACAAAGTTATTGAGGGTTAAAAATGAACAATACTGCAATAAAATAAATAAACCATTGTTTTATGAGAAAAAACATAAATATGGTGATACTTATAGAGTTAATATGAGTGATATTTTTGTTCATTGTATGAGAGTAAATGGAACGCCGTTATATAAAGATTTTCCTGAAAAGTATGAATGGCTTACTGATGAGGATGTAAGAGTAAAATAACAAGGTGGGGAATTAGATCTTTGAATTAATGTTTTGATTTGAGACTGAATTTTTGATCAAAACACACCTTCATTGGCCAATAAACCACTATCTAAGAATGAACAGAAATAATGAAAAAAAATGATTTCATTGAGATTATAAAAATGTCAATATTTTTGATTTTTATGGCAGCTTTATATTCTCTATATAAGTTTAACTTTGATTTTTCTAAAGTTAAAATTTTATCTATATTAAAGTGGTATCCAGCATCATTTATTTTTGTATTAGTTGGCTTTTATCTTAGTCGTTTTCTAAAAAATAGTAGGTAGAAAACTAGACAGGGTATATGAATGATGAAAGTAATATTGGGAGATGAAAACATGAGTAAGATAAATCTCTGTATCTTTTTACTTTGTAGTATTTTGACAGCATGTGTTTCTTCTGATAGCTATTTTGTTCGATTTTGGAATGGGGATGTTATATCTGACATGACTCCAGAGGAGGAGAAAAAATTTGATCTATGCTATGAGAAAACTAAAAATTTACCAAGAGGAACAGCTGAGGAAAGGGGAAAAGCAAGTCTTGCTACATTAAAATGTATGGATGATAAAAAGTAAGATAAAAGTATGCTATCAAAAGTTATAGTCTTATTAAGGTTAAGTATTAGTCTTTTTTATAACAAATTAGAATTTTCTTAGCATACTACTTGAAATAGAATAACAAAAAGTGCGGTCAATTTTTGAGAGGTTTTAAAACTCTTTGAAATTGACCGCACTTTTTGTATTTTTGATGCTCCTTTTGCCGAAATATGCCCTCTCATATCAATTCCGCCTGCAACACCATTCCTATGCCCGCTTGTTCTGTTGAGAAAACGGAATAGTTCCTCCAGACTTGTTTAATTGCTCTAAGAAGCAGTATGCTTATGATATTTTGATATAAAATTATCAAATAAAGATATTTTTATATAAATTTGATAAAATTTTATTGATTTGTGACTTTGATCACAGTATTGCAGAAAAAAATTCAGTACTATGCTTGCAACTCGATGATAGATGTTTTTAATAGCGGGTTAATAATCATTTAGACTTTAAACCTAATCATAATAGGAGATTTATTATGGCATACTACCCAGCAGAACCGTTCCGTATTAAAAGTGTTGAACCAGTTTCAATCCTACCAAAAGCAGAACGTGAAAAAGCAATGAAAGAAGCAGGTTTCAATACCTTCTTACTTGATTCAGAAGATGTTTACATTGACCTTTTAACTGATAGCGGCACTAACGCGATGAGTGACCGTCAATGGGCTGGTATTATGATGGGTGATGAAGCTTATGCAGGTAGCCGCAACTTCTATCATTTACAAGAAACTGTTCAAGATTTATTTGGCTTCAAACATATTGTGCCAACTCACCAAGGACGTGGTGCAGAAAACATTCTTTCTCGTATCGCGATTAAACCAGGTCAATACGTACCAGGTAATATGTATTTCACCACTACACGTTTCCACCAAGAAGCAAATGGCGGTATTTTCTACGATATCATTCGTGATGAAGCGCATGATGCAACATTAGATATCCCATTCAAAGGTAATATTGATGTTAAAAAATTAGAAAATTTAATTAATGAAAAAGGTGCTGAAAATATTGCTTATGTGTGCTTAGCGGTAACTGTAAACTTAGCAGGTGGTCAACCGGTTTCTATCGCAAACATGAAAGCCGTTCGTGAATTAACAGCTAAACACGGCATTAAAGTATTCTATGATGCAACACGTTGTATTGAAAACGCATACTTTATTAAAGAGCAAGAAGAAGGTTATCAAGATCGCTCAATCAAATCTATCGTTCAAGAAATGTTCAGCTACGCAGATGGCTGTACAATGAGTGGTAAAAAAGACTGCTTAACCAATATCGGTGGTTTCTTATGTATGAATGATGAAGAATTGTTCATGAAATCTAAAGAGTTGGTTGTAGTATTCGAAGGTATGCCATCTTACGGTGGTATGGCTGGTCGCGATATGGAAGCGATGGCAATTGGTTTGAAAGAAGCAACTCAAGAAGAATACATTGAACACCGTGTTAAACAAGTACGTTACCTCGGTGAAAAATTAAAAGCAGCAGGCGTACCGATTGTTGAGCCAATTGGTGGTCACGCAGTGTTCTTAGATGCTCGTCGTTTCTGTCCACACTTGAAACAAGAAGAAGACTTCCCAGCACAAGCATTAGCAGCAGCAATTTATGTTGAGTGCGGTGTACGTACAATGGAACGTGGTATTATTTCAGCTGGTCGTGATATCAAAACTGGCGAAAACCACCATCCAAAACTTGAGACAGTACGTCTTACTATCCCACGTCGTGTTTACACCTATGCACACATGGATTTAGTTGCTGATGGTATTATCCACTTATTCAAACATAAAGAGGATATTAAAGGGCTTCGTTTCGTGTATGAACCAAAACAATTACGTTTCTTCACTGCACGCTTTGAACAAAAATAGGCCTACTAGCCCTTACTTCGGAAACGAGGTAAGGGCTTTTTGTATCTAAAACATTTGGTTAATGAGAAAAATGCGAAAACATTCTAATGACATTGTAGTTTGTTGTATTGTCAAGTAAGGAAGTGACTAGCCTTTCTACGATAATCGGAAAGGAGAAAACTCATGAATAAAACATTGGGAAGTACCTTAATTACCTCAGGGACGATGATTGGCGCAGGGATGCTTGCTATGCCTCTCACATCTGCTGGAATAGGTTTTACGTTTACAGTCGTTCTACTTATTCTTTTATGGATCCTACTCACTTATAGCGCATTATTATTTGTTGAGGTTTATCAAACCGCTGAACATGATGCCGGCATTGGTACACTTGCTGCACAATATTTTGGTCGACCAGGACGAATTGTCGCAACCAGCGTATTAATGATTTTCCTTTATGCATTGCTTTCCGCCTATGTGACCGGTGGTGGTGCAATTCTTGCTTCAACTTTACCTGATTTTGCTGCTCCTGATTTGAAAATGAAAGGTTCTATCCTTGCATTTACAATCTTATTTGGTGTTTTCGTGGCAATTGGTACAAGCTTTGTGGATGCGCTAAATCGCTTCTTGTTTATTGCGATGATTGCCGCTTTATTTATCGTGCTTGGATTGATGATCCCCGAAATTAAAATCGACAACTTAATGGCCATGCCAATTGATAAAGCCTTATTGATTTCAGCTAGCCCAGTTTTCTTTACCGCTTTTGGTTTCCATGGTTCGATTCCTTGCTTAAATAAATACTTAGAAGGTGATGTAAAAGCCTTAAGATTTTCGATTATTGTGGGCTCTGCAATCACATTAGTGGGTTATGTCTTATGGCAATTTTCAACTCATGGTGTATTAAGCCAAACTCGCTTCTTAGAAATCCTTAATCAAGATCCAACATTAAATGGATTGATTGAAGCGGTTCGTGTGATTACAGGCAGTACCATTATTGCGGCTGTCGTGAAAATCTTCTCTGCCTTAGCACTGATTACCTCATTCTTAGGGGTGGCACTCGGTTTATTAGAATGTATTGACGACTTGTTAAAACGTGTATTCAATTTTTCGGCAAACCGTTTAAGTTTAGGTTTCTTAACTTTCCTTCCTCCATTGCTCTTTGCATTCTTCTACCCAGAAGGCTTCATCCTTGCATTAGGTTATGCAGGACAAATGTTTGCTTTCTATGCAGTGGTATTGCCGGCAGCATTAGTCTGGAAAGCTCGCCATCAACATCCAAACTTACCTTATCGTGTGCCTGGTGGTTCAGGGGTTCTACTCTTTGTCTCAATTTTAGGGACGATTATTGTGTGTATCCCATTCCTAATTAAATTAGGTGTATTGCCTCCAGTAGTGGGTTAATAACACGCTTAAAATAAAAAGTGCGGTTAAAAATCACTGTGTTTTTAACCGCACTTTTTGTTGATATAAGAGCATGAAGAATGGATTAGATATTGTTGCTTTTATCTAAATAAGATTTATTTTTTAATAATTTTCCTTCTTTACTAAAAAACAACTCAATATAAAAATCACGTCTATTACCTAAGTAACCTTCACCTTTTTTATAGAGTGCAAATAGTTTATTATCTGTTTCTTCTAAAATTTCAAATTGGTTCGAAATTAAATCGCTTATTTCTTTCTTATCCATTCCTGAATAAAGGTATTTGGAGACAATATGACTAACATCCGCACGTTGACTTGTAATGTCAGTAATACGGGTTTTAAAAACCTCATCTAGCATTAAGTTTAAATCTGTTGCATTACTTTTTCTGTCTGAAATTGAAGATTGAATTCCAGAATGATTCTCATGGCCACTCGCTTCGCAGCCAATTGAAACTAGGGAAAGTAGAGCAAGGGATATTGTGAGTAATTTTTTCATGTTAAGTACCTTTTATATTTCTTGGGTTTCAGTTTTCAGTATCTTCTACAATTTGATATTCAAGACCTAACGAATCTATTCCTTTTTTAGGTGAAATAACAATATGATAAATGCGTTTTGCTCGACCACTTCCTGAGCTATGTCCAGTAAGTTTCGTTCTAATATATCCTGAATACTCGCAAATTTCTTTTCCTGCTTCACAAGTCATGCCCATTTGGGAAACTGTTTTTTTGATGTTATCAGCACGATTATCACCATCTAAATTGGCATAAATTAATTTGCTTAGCGCTTCTTTTTCCGGCTCATTAGGAAATCTTTTCGTAATATATTCTTTAATTTCCCCTTGAGGTAAATTATCGTAATTAACAGTCATTCTGGGAAAACCTAAATCACAAGCTGTTAAAAGAAGAGATAACCCTAAAATAATGGTGCCTTTTTGCATCTTAAAATACCTTTAATTGATAGTAATTTAAGGCATTATAGCAATAAAAATCTATTTTCCGATAAGAAATCATTCTGTTATTTTGGGTAATTGCAGAGGAAAATTATCTTGTTCTAAATAATATGAAAAGAACACAAAGAATGCGATAGGTAGGGTGTGAAACGTTGCTTCATACACATTTTTAGCATAATTAGGCAGTTATTCTAACGCTATACTTTCTTTTTGATTGCTTTGAGATAACGATATACGCTAGGTTCTGAGATTTTCAAATATTTGGCGACCATTGGAATGGCACCTTTGATATTAAAAATCCCTTTATCAAATAAGACTTGAACGGCGTTTTCCCGCTGTCTTAAACTGAGTGGTTTATCGGAATGTAATAGGGTGAAATCAAGGTATTCACAAAGGATATCTTCGATGGAGTTCTCGAGTTTTTCTTTATTAATAATCTCAGCCTCTTCCACTTCAGCAAAGGCTGCATCAATACCTAAAATATTGACGAAGTTTCCAAGGTTTTCCAGCGAAATCAATTTGGTCATCACATCAACCAACTCAGAGGTATCATGATTAATACAAAGGATACCTTCTAATTTATCCCCATTTTTAATGAAATAAGTTGCACCTCGAATGACCTTTTCGGAATCTGCCACCGCTTTGTAGTTAAAGATAAAATCTTTATCTAAATACACTTTATCCTGCAACAAACTAGAACCAAAAGAACTAAGTGGCGAGGAAAGTGTTCTCCCACTGACGTGGCTATTCGCAATGGCTTCCATATGAGCCTTCTTTTTATCAAAAGAATGAAATACGACTTCGTATTTAGGGCCTAGAACACTTCCCAAAAAATGGGTTAGACCAATAAAATATTTCTTTTGTACATTGTTCATATCGAGCCAATCTCATTAATTACCATTTGCTTGTTGTGGCTATTTTATAGCACTTATTTTTTATAGCAAATACATTGTAAAAAACGGCAGATTATCTATGGTGTTTTGCTTTAGGTGAATCTTATAATGTTATACTCTTTCAATATTTTTGTTCGTGTGCGGTTCTCGTATCTTATGTTACAGGTTTATTATTGGCAGCGGCAGGTATGCCAATAATCCCGGCGATAGCGTTAGGTGTGATAACTGATAGGCATAAAGATAATGGAGAGTATGATGTAGTTAAAACTACAGGAGGAAATATAGTTGGTAGCGTTTTAGATAGTAAGTTGGGTAATAAACCATATTCACCAATTGTTCGCGAGTCCTTTATTAATTTATTTGAAAAAGTATATGAGCGAATTCAAAAAGGGAATGAATAATGACAAAAAAAGAGCTTATCTCCATCTTTCAGGTATCTTTTTATATTATAACAATGGTCTATGTCCTTATTTTATACAAGTTTAACTTTGAATTCTCTAAGGTTAATATTTTAATTATATTAAAATGGTATCCTGTGAGTCTTTTTATTGCATTGGTAGTGTTTTATCTAAAGAAATCAGAGTGAATTATGGAATGTACTCAATAGTGGTTTAATGATTTAAGAAGATATTAAAGTGCGGTCAATTTTCAAAGAGTTTTAAAACCTCTCAAAAACTGACCGCACTTTTGTATTTTCAACGATATTTATGTTAAGCAAATCTTATAATTTCACATCTAACTTCGCGTAAGCTCGCTCTACTTTTTCCAATGCTTTTTCTACGGAAATATCACGAGCGAGTAAGACACCTAAACGGCGATGGCCATTGACTTCGCCTTTGCCGAAAATGCGAATATTGGTGTTCGGTTCAGCTAACACTTCGGCGATATTGCCAAATTGCACGTTTTTCGATTGACCTTCGACCACAATCGCTTTGGAAGCGGATGGGCTAATAAGAGTGATTTCTGGAATCGGTAGGCCTAAAATCGCACGGGCGTGTAAGGCGAATTCGGATAGTTCTTGAGAAATCAGCGTGACCATACCGGTATCATGTGGGCGGGGGGAGACTTCATTGAAGATCACCTCATCACCACATACAAACATTTCCACGCCGAAAATGCCACGACCACCTAATGCGGTGGTGATTTTCTCTGCCACGTCTTGGGCTTTTTTCAAGGCTGCATCAGACATGGCTTGTGGCTGCCAAGATTCGCGATAGTCGCCATCTTCTTGACGATGGCCGATTGGCGCTAAGAAGCTGGTGCCGTTGATGTGGCGAACGGTGAGCAAGGTGATTTCATAATCGAATTTAACAAACCCTTCTACAATCACGCGTCCAGCGCCTGCGCGACCACCTTGTTGAGCGTAATCCCAGGCTTTTTGTAAGTCATCTTTGGATTTCAAAATACTTTGACCGTGGCCAGAAGAAGACATAATTGGTTTCACCACGCAAGGAATACCGATTTTTTCAACCGCACTTTGGAAGTCAGCAAAGTTATCGACAAATTGATAAGGCGAAGTTGGCAATTTAAGCTCTTCAGCGGCTAAACGGCGAATGCCTTCGCGATTCATCGTAAGCTTGGTGGCTTTGGCGGTAGGTACAACATTAAAACCTGCTTGTTCTAATTCCACTAGCGTATCAGTCGCGATGGCTTCCACTTCCGGCACAATGTAATCTGGGCGCTCTTTTTCCACTAAGGCTTTGAGTGCGGCACCATCTAGCATGGAAATCGTATAAGCACGATGTGCCACTTGTTGTGCTGGGGCGTTTTCATAACGATCGACGGCAATCACTTCCACGCCTAAACGTTGTAATTCAATCACCACCTCTTTGCCCAGTTCACCAGAGCCAAGCATCATCACTTTAATAGCATTCGGGGTTAATGCTGTACCTAAGGTTGTCATGTTGTGTCCTTATTTTAAGAAAGATTCATCAAGTGCTAAATCGTCATTTTTATTAATCCCCACACCGCGAGCAATCACATTTTTAGCAATATCATGTGCTTCTTCTAAAGAATGCTCGGTGTAAGTTCCGCATTGGTATTCGTTTAATTCAGGAATTTGGTTTTGATCTTGCACGGTTAAAATATCTTTCATGGAAGCTAACCATGCATCAGCCACTTGTTGCTCGTTTGGTGTGCCAATTAATGACATGTAAAAACCTGTGCGACAGCCCATTGGGGAAATATCGATGATTTCCACATTGTCATTGTTTAAATGGTCACGCATGAAGCCCGCAAATAAATGCTCAAGGGTGTGAATCCCTTTTGGTGGGAGAATTTCTTTGTTTGGAATGCAAAAACGAAGATCAAAAACAGTGATGTCATCGCCCTTTGGGGTGCGCATCGTTTTGGCAATACGCACGGCAGGTGCGTTCATACGGGTGTGATCCACTTTAAAACTGTCGAGTAATGGCATATTTATTTCCTTGAAAATCAGTGATTTGTAAATTAATTGCAAGTTTTTGTAAATTTTTTTACATTTTTTTACAATTTCTTTGAACTTTTCTTTTTAGCGTCGGTCTTATAGAACAAGCAACTTGCAGTTGTTTTAATAAAATTGGTTCCTTAGGTTATTTGCCCCTTACTTGATAAGGGGCGTTTTTTTATCTATTGAATAGTAATTCCTCTTTATTCTAGCCCACAACCACGTTATGCACAAAGGCTATTCTCGGCTATGACACGAAAGGTAAACTGAAAAAGAGCAGGGCAATATAACGTAGTCCTTTTCCAATCGTCATAAAAATCAAACAACTTAGCCAATTCAATCGAAGCCAACCGGCTACCGCACAAAATACATCCCCGATAATAGGCAACCAGCTCAATAATAAAGTAATGGCACCATAGCGTTGTATTTTGTTTATCGCCCATAAAGTGCGGTCATTTTTGCTGTCAATTTTCGGAAACCATCGCCCAATCCAGTAAGTGGTGAGGCTGCCAAGTGTATTGCCTGAGGTTGCTATAAAAACAAGCCAAAAAATATCCGCACTTAATAATGACCCAACCAATACTTTTGGCGCAGCAAGGGAGACAAACACAATTTCTGAATTACCTGGCAAGATGGTGGCACTTAAGAAGGCGCTGAAAAACATCAGCCATAAGCCATGGGTTTGCCAGAAATCAGCCCAAAAGCTGAAAGAGAAAATGTCCCACATTAGGCTCTAATAATCTCGCGTGTTCTGACATCAAACACATCCATCCCCGCACTTAATCCCGCTTTTACGCCGAGATCGGCATCTTCAAAGACGATGCAGCGTGACGGTTCAGCTTTTGCCAGTTCTGCGCAGCGTAAAAAGGTTTCTGGATGTGGTTTGTGTTCTTTCACATCATCAGCGCTGACAATGGCGTTAAAGTAATGTTTGATATCTAATTTTTGCATCAACATATCAATGATTTGGCGGTTCGAACCAGAGCCAAGCGCAATTGGCTTTTGTTGATAGTAATGACGCACCACTTCAAAGGTCGGGAGTAATTTTGATTCGGTTGGAATCAATTCATAGGAAAGTTTGCGTTTCGCTTGTATGACTTCATTTAAACGTTCTTGTGGCATACCGGCATCTTGCATAATGGCTGAGGCGATAGTGCTCACGGTTGCGCCACCTAAATCATACATAATTTGGCTGTTAAAACGATAACCGAATTGTTCCCCTACTAGGTTCCATGCGCGTGCATGCACTGGCATGGTGTCGATTAAGGTGCCATCCATATCAAAAATCAAGCCATCATATTTTTCAAAAAGTCTGTTATCTATCATTTATTGCTTTCCTAGTTCGTAAATTTTTTCACTTTGTTTCAATTTTGTGATCTGTGCACTGGTAATTTTATGAAATAGCGGTAAAGTTATCCTATCTTAAAAAGGAATGTTATGTCGTTACTCAAACAATTAACCCGTTGGAAAATTCGCGGTCAGATTGATCAGGAAGTTATTGATATTATTCTGACTTTGCAAAGTCGCCTAGAGCACCATTGGCGCATTGATGTGTCTATTCCGACCGTCATCACACTCTTATTGCATATTGCCAACAGTCTTGCCCGCTTAAAACGAGGCGGTTGCGTTTCCCCACTTCATCAACCTTTTTATGATGAAATGCAAAGTGCGGCCATTTTCCCTGATGTTTTGGAAATACACCACGATTTGCTTTCTTTTATTCCGCAAGAAATTCCCGAAGCCGAGCAGAGCTATTATTTAGCCAATATTTATAGCTTGCTATTGGAGCAAGATAAAAAATAAGGGCATGAAAGCCCCTATTCTATCAGTTAAAAATCAAACTGAGTTCTAAATCTTTGAGTAAATTGCTTTCTAAGCGCAATTCATTCCACACTAACGGATTGTTATCCAAATAATGTTTCTCAAAAGTCAGTTCCCAAGTCTGCAAAGAGCGGTCAATTCTGAGACTAATTTTGTCCGTGCTGTCTGTCGCTTGGCGAGATTTATTTAAAATCACTGAAATGCGTAAAAGAAGCAGTAAAACAAGGACATCTTCATCTGCATAACGAGCAAAAATCGGTAAATCATTTTTCTTAAATGAGCTGGTATGATAACGAACTAAATTCACCAATAAGCGTTGTTGCTCGCGATCAAAACCTGGTAATTCCATATTTTGCAGAATATAAGCGGAATGTTTTTGCACATTTCGATGATTGATTACGATGCCCACTTCCAATAAACGTGCCGCCCAAATCAGCAGGTTTTTCATTTCATCAGCGAGATGTGGTTTTTGCCAATGGGTGTATTGGTCAATTAAGGTTTTTGTACTATTGGCTACGCGATCGGCTTGCGCCAAATCTAAGTTAAATTGTTCGGCAAGCCCTAATGCGGTACGTGTACGGATGTCTGAAACTTGGAAGTTTTTTTCTAAGCTGTAAATTACCCCTTCACGCAAAGCGCCGTCAGAATAGCGCATATTTTCTAAGCCAAAAACATCAAAAACGGCACTTAAAATGGCTAAGCCTGGCACAAATACATCCACGCGATCAGGATTTAATCCCGTGATATTGAGCTCTTCAAAATGGGAAGCTTGTAAGGTTCGTTCAATTAAATTTTGTAAGCGTTCAGCCGTGATGATGCCGTTCGGGTCAAGAGTTGCAGTAATCACTTGATAGACGGTTTTGATGGTGCCTGATGAACCTAACACTGATTGCCAACCGAGTTTGCGATATTCCCAGCTTAAATCTTCAATTTTATTGACCGCACTTTGGCGAGCTTGCTCGAAGTTTTCTTTTGAAATTTCGCCATTCGGGAAGAATTTTTTTGCAAAGCTCACACAGCCCATGTGACGGCTTTCAGCCACTAAGGGGGTGAAATCATCACCGATGATCATTTCGGTCGAGCCACCACCAATATCAATGACCAGTTTACGTCCGCTTTCAGGTTGAGTGTGGCAAACACCCGCATAAATGGTTTTGGCTTCAGTTTGACCGCTGATGATATTAATGGGATAAGGAAAGACAGTGGCAGCCTGACGTAAAAATTCGTCATTATTGACCGCTCTTCGTAGGGTATAAGTGCCTACGACATTCACATCTTTCGGCTCAAAGCCTTGTAAGCGTTCAGCAAAAAGCGCAAGGCAATTTACACCACGCTCAATGGCTTCTTGACTTAATACATTGTGCTCGTCTAAGCCGTCGGCAAGTCTCACTTTTTGTTTTAAACGAGAAAGCACCTGAATCGAACCATTGATAATACGCGCCACAATCATGTGGAAGCTGTTTGAGCCTAAATCAATGGCAGCAATCTCCCGGGCCTCACCTCGGTGATGAGGTTCTGCGAGTTGAGCCAGTTGCTTGTCGTTATGCATGTCCTTTCCTAAAATTCAAATTGATACAATAAATCAAAAACTTGGTTTGTACTGGAAACCGATTGGAAATAAAGCTGCGGCATTAAGCGGTAACGCAAGGTCACTTCGGCTAAGCCATCAAACAATCCTACACCGTATTTCACTTGTAAGCGTTTACCAATATTACCACTAACTTGTACTTTGGAGCTATCCCCAACACCGGCTGTGCCTAAGTTTAAGTCTTGAATACCAAAGGCTTCGCCAATACCGCCGACGACTTTACCACTTTTCGCTAAACCTAAGCCGAGTAATGCCGCACCCACAGAACCACTAGAGCCTGCTTCACCGCTGTTTTCTAATGAGCGGCCGGTTAATAAATAAGAAAGTGCCTGGTCTTGAGATTTCGCTGGATCAGAGAAAATCGTGACTTGTGGGCTAGATGCCATACCAATCACTTTTACCCCTGCTGTGACCTTATTGTCTTCCATGGCTTCTGGGTTACGAATTGCCTCAATATTTAACATCGGTTGTGAAGGTAAACCGGAGAAACTGATTTGGCCTTTACGAATTAATAAGTCCTGTCCAAAAGAGGCATAACGACCATTTTTCAGGTTAATTTGACCAAATAAACCTAATTTGCCTTTATCCTGTTTCACAGAAAGTAAACCATCCAAATTCGTTTTTAAACCATAGGCATTTAAATGCACATCATCGCCGATTTTAATTTTTAAATCAGATTGAATTTGCATACCCGATTTGGTTTCTGAAGCAAATTGGCGATTAATGAGCTCTTCTTCACTTTTTCTTGGGCCATTTAAAATCACTTCGTCTTCACTCACTGGTTCAGCATTGTCCGGTAAGCTTTCAATGGCAATTCTTGCCCACGGAATATCTACATTACCACTCAAATCTAAGAGTTTTGGTGAGGCTTTGACAACCACATTCGGGCTGACTTTTAATTTCGCCATAGACGGAATATCGACTTTGAAATTATCCGCTTGCGCTCTAACTTCTGCCGTCCAGTTATCTATGTTAGCCCAGTTGGCTTGTCCATTAATATTTAGCTTACTATCTGGTGTTTGAACATGGCCATTTAAGGTTGAAGAGGTGCCATTAAAGCGGATTGCCACTTGACCATCAGTTACGTCAAAAGGCAGGCTTTTCAGTTTTGTTTTTACATTGCGGATATCAAAATTACCATTTAATAATGGCTTTTCTAAATTGCCACCGAAACTTAAGCGAGAGACCACTTCACCATCCATGCTTTCCCCGCTAGAGAAAAGTTGATTCGCTAAAGATAAGCGTAAACCTTCAATGGTGAAGGTACCGCCTAATTGTCGGGCTTTACTTAAATCATTAATTTTTAAGTCCGTGCCAATTCGACCTTGATTCTGAACGTTAATGTCCGATTTCAGGGTTAAATTGTTATTTTGAATATCGGCACTCACACTTAATTTAGGAATATCTAGCTTAAAGGTGCGGTAGTCTAATTTTTGTGCCACACCAATGTTATTGCCTTCCACTGCCACATTTAGTTGTAATGGTTTATCTGTGAACCATGCCACTTTACCTCGGCTTTGTAACTGGCCTTTGAGCGTGTTTTGTTCCATCAATCTATTCACTAAATCTAAATTAATGCGTTTAAGCTCAAAAGGAACTTCGCCGTTTTTCCCTGCAGTAAATTGTTGTGGGAAACACAAATCTAAATCTTGGTTAATCCAGCAGTGTGACCCGATGGTGGCTTGGATTTTTTTATTGTCATAAGTCACGGGAACGGTTTGATTCACTTTAAAATCGCCGATAGGTGAGTTTAGGCTCACTTGGCTTAAATTGCCTTTCCACTGCTGAGAAGTGCGGTCAAAATTACCAGTGATTTGTAAATCAGCTGCAACAGGTTCACCTTTTGACTTTAAGTTAATCGTATGATGTTTTTCATCACCCGATGCATTCAAATCAATATTATGCAATTTAATGCTGTCGCCATAGCGGAAGTTTTCCGCTTTGACGTTAAGTTCACCTTTCACTTGCGGTTCACTCACAACATTACCTTTAATTACGGCTTTAGATAAGTCTAACCCTTGGAAGTGCAAGCCTTGTGCCGTTAAATCGGTATTAATGGTTGGCGCAGTAAGTTTGCCTAAGATTTGTGCTTTGCCGACCACGGAACCCGCTAAATCTTGCCACAGACCACGTAAGCTTGGTGCGTTGATATCTAAATCTAGGTTTGATTTATCACCTAATATACCTTTTGCCGCAATGCGGTTGTCGCCATAGTTCAGCAATAAATCAGGAATGTTTAATAAGGTTTCATTACTTAAAAAGGCACTTCCTTTTAAGCTTAATTGGCGAGAAGAGAGACTACCCGTTAAATCCACGGCTGGTACATCCACTTTCCAATGATTGGAATCAGCGGAACCTTTTGAGCTTACTTTGCCCGATAATACAGCTGGCATGGCAGGTACATAAGGGCGAATGTTCATTTTGTTTAAATCAGCGGTCACATCCCATTGCGCGCCATCTTTCCAGTTTGAGGAACCCGTTAAACGTGCCGTACCATCGAGGGCAGCAAGTTTTAATTCGTTGATGGTAACTTCATAGAGTTTACCGTCTGCATTCAAATTAATATGGGTGTGAGGGATATGCTCCATACCGTCCACACCACCGACAACCTCTGCGTGATAATTCAATAAATCGCCCGTGAGCTTGATATCGACATCGTTAATTTTGAGCGGTGCAAGGCTATCTGCAAAAGCGTATTGACCTTTTTTCGCTTTTAACTGCAGATTTAATGGCATTTTATCTTCAGCCAGTTTCACATCACCCGTTAAGGTCGCATCAAGTACGCCTTGTGTGGTTAACGAAAGTGCGGTCGTTTTTTTCAATGAACCCGATAAATTGAGATCAACTTTGCTGGCTGGCAGAATAGTTTTATCTTTTGATTTAAAGGCTTGGAGATCAGATTTTAATGTGAGATCAACAGGAAAATCTTCATTGAGCTGGAGTTGTCCTTGGCTAGAAAGTGTACCAAGAGAGCTGTCAATGTCGAGTTTTTGTAATTTAACTAAATGATCGGTGGCATCCGCTTGTAATTCCACTTTAGGCACAGTGATTTTTTGGGTTTCTTCGCCTTTTTCATTGAGCGATTGATATTGCCAGTTTGTACCCAAAACACTTGGAATGTGCATATCAAAAGGCAAGTTCACCGTATTTAAATTACCTAAAAAAGCGGGTGTGAGTGTTTGCTCAATTTGTGCCCAATCAACGGGTTTAGCAGGTTCTTTTTTCTCAGGCTGAGAGGGATTCGGTTGAGTTTGGGAGACCGTTGAGAAAAGCACATCTGAAAGCGTGGTGGGTTCAAGAGTAAGGCCTGATTCATTGTTTAAACTGACCGCACTTTGAAATGACGAAAACGTAATATTGCTTTGATCGAGTTTCATATCAAAGTCAGTAATCGCCACATTTTTCACTTGTACAGAAACCGGTAAATGGATTTTTTCCATTGGGCCACTTTCTGTTTCTTTCTCTTCAGAAGGCGGCATAACACTGGTATCAATGGCAATTTTCGGCTGCGTTAAGCTGAGATCATCAACAATAATATCTCCCGACAGTAAACGAGCTAAATTTAGTTGTAAGCGCGTTTTAGGAAGAGCCACATCTACGCCGGTTGTTTGAAAACGTAAATTTTCTAAGACTAAACCATCTTGTAAGCCACCGCTGACTTGCTCAATAGATAAGCTATCGAGCATTTTATCGGCGAGTTGAATAATTGCACGTTGCCCACTATCAAAAGAAAGTGCAGTGACTAAGCCTAAAACAGGGATAAAAATGACCGCACTTCCGACACATAAAATTTTACGGCAGGTCTTTTTCTTTTTAACGGGTTGTGTCGTTTGGTTATCTGGTTGTTTTTCTTGTTCAGACATAGTCATACCCTAAATTTCAGCCCCTAAGCCAATGTAAAATTGAATGTTTTTGCTGTTATCTTTATCTCGAACTGGCGTCGCAATATCAAATTTGATAGCGCCAACTGGCGATGCCCAACGCACACCGAAACCTGCACCGTAGCGTAACTCATTTGCTTTGTAAGCATCAGCGGCTAAGCCAGTATCCGCAAATAACGCTCCCCACCAATTTGGGTAAACTTGATATTGATATTCAAGGCTACCTGTTACTAAGCGAGAGCCACCGACTAATTTCCCCTCTTTATTTTTCGGTGAAATTTTCTTGTAGCCATAACCTCGCACGCTGCGATCGCCCCCAACAAAGAAACGCAATGCAGGTGGAATTTTACGAATATCCGCGGTATTTAAATAACCAATTTCTGCACGGGTAATAAAACGGTGATTTTCTGCATAAGTACGAATCCACGCTGTGGAAGCTTGAATTTTAAAGAAATTGGCTTCTGATATCCAAAGCTTATTCCCTAAATCAACCGTGATTTTTTGGGTATCTCCCCATGTTGGGAATTGACCGCCTTTTAAACGAGTCCGGCTAAAACCTCCGGTTGGATAAACAAGGAGAGTTTTATCGGTGAAATTAGCTTGCGTAAAGCTGTCGTAACGGACACGAAGACCCGCAAAATATTGCCAACCTTCTTTATTATTCCAATAACGTAATGCAGCAAAAGTGAGCGTTTTGGTATCCGTATCATTTTTATTTTCTTTTTCATAACCGGTTGAAAATTCATAATAATAATTTAATGGATTTTTCAACAATGGTATTTTATAAGTGGCTTCAAAGTTTTGCTTTGGCGCAGAGACGTAAAGATTTGTACGGAAACTATGGCCTCGGCTATTAATCCAAGGTTTTGTCCAACCAATTTGGACATGAGGGCCTGTATCGGTTGCAAAACCGACCCCAAGCTCCATTGAGTTTTTCTTACGTGGATAAAGTAAAAGTTCGATATCCACTAATTTTTCTTCTTCGCGGACGTGAGGCTGTAAAAGCACTGAGCTAAACCAGTTGGTAGAAGAGAAATCGTTAGTTAATTCAGATAAATCGCGGACTAAATAAGGATCGCCTGATTTAATGTTGAGCATATTTTGCAAATAGTCTTCGCGAATTTGGGAATGGTTGAATGTGATGTTGCCATAATGATAACGCACACCACTATCAAACAGCATACGCCACCATGCTTCATGGGTTTCAGGGCTGATTTCTAAGCGAGAAATTTGGAATTTTCCGTCAAGATAACCACGAGCAAGGGCAAGGTTTGAAATGCTGCTTTTATAGTCATCGTATTTTTGATGCTCAACTAACTCACCTTGTTTTGGCAAGTTTTTACGGAGTGCTGTGAAGTTTTCGTCTTCTGCCGCTTCACCTATAATTTCAACGTCTGTTCCCGCAATTTTACTTGGTTCACCGGGTTTTACATTAGCAATGAGTAAGTCTCGTTGACCTTTGCGTTTTTTCAATTCAAAGGTGACTGAAGAACCATAATAACCGAAGACTCGAAGGCCTTTATCGACAGCATCTGAAACTAATTGTTTATACCGATCTGAACCGTCCATTTCACCTTTATCAATGAGTTTGACATTCATATCAGTATTGCGAATGGCACGTTCACCTTTGATTCCGCGGATCTCAATATCCACGGTTTGTTCTGCAAGGGCTGAAAAACTCATCCATCCAAGCAAAAGAGCGGTTATTTTTAACGAAATTTTTTTCATTTTATTACAAGCTAAACTTTAAGAAGATCCACATCAAACCGCCTTAGTTTACCCATAAAATAAGGGGATTACCAATGCAATTATGGATGGGATTTAAAATTGTTATATACATTTGAGCGTTAATACGACAATGCGATCAAAGAAAGAGTTTCCTTTGCTTTGAAAAAATAGTGATTGTTCTCTTTATTCAGACATTTAACCAAAATGTAACTGGACCATCATTGGTGAGGCTCACTTGCATATCAGCCGCAAATTGTCCGTTGGCAACAGTGACTTTTTCTGCACATTTTTGCGAAAAATAGCCATACAATTCGTTAGCCAATGCAGGTGCAGCACCTTTTGAGAAACTTGGTCGTAAGCCTTTTTGCGTGTCAGCGGCTAAAGTAAATTGGGATACCACAAGCACTTCACCACCGATTTGCTGCACGTTTAAATTCATTTTGTCATTTTCATCGCTGAAAATACGGTAGTTTAATACTTTCTCGGCGAGTTTATCCGCTTTGGCTTGATCATCTTCTTTTTCTACGCCTAATAAAACCAATAATCCTTTGCCGATTTGCCCCATAATTTGACCTTCAACTTCCACTTTAGCCTGCGTAACACGCTGAATTAACGCAATCATTTTACTTCCTCTAAATTCGTTTGATCCATTGACCGCTCTTCTGCAAGTACTGCGGCTAATTGTGCGCCGAATAACACCACTGTCCAGCTGATTTGAATCCACAATAACATAATGGGTAGTGTTGCCATGGCACCGTAAATTAATTGGTAAGACGGGAATGTCGTAATGTACCAAGCAAAGGCCTGTTTCCCTAAGGTAAAGAAAATCGCGGCAATTAATGCGCCTGCTGCGGAGTGTTTGATGCTCACTTTCTTATTTGGCACGATCATATAAATGAGCGTGAAGATAAACCAAGTAGAAAGAAATGGCACAAAACTGAGCAGTTTTAGGCCAAAAGAGAGCGTTTCCGATTGCTCGAACATGGCTTTGACGTATGAACTTGCGGCAATGCTGGTACCGATTAAAAGTGGACCGAGCGTTAAAATGAGCCAATAAATAGCAAATGACGTAAAAATCGGGCGATTACTGGTGTCTTGCCAAATGCTATTAAGTGTACGGTCGATGGAGTTAATGAGCATTAATGCGACTAAAATCAAACTCACAATCCCCACAGCGCTCATTTGCTTAGAATTATGGACGAATTCATCAATATACTGCCCCGCAACATCACTTGCGGAAGGGGCGAAATTGGTGAAGATGAATTCTTTCAATGCCCCGGTTACTTCGTTAAAGACAGGAAAGGCGGAAAAAATCGAAAACACCACCATAATTAACGGCACGATGGCGAGCATGGTGCTGTAGGTGAGTGAACCAGCAGCTTGCGTTAATTTGTTTTCTTGAGAACGCTGCCAAAATAATGCGAGAAAAGACGTTAAGGTCATTAGAGCAAGCCTCCGCAACAATGTTTAAATTTCTTCCCTGAACCACAAACACAAGGTTGTTTATTACTTGGGAGCGGCACAGTGGGGTCAACAAAATACCAACGGCCATCAATTTTTACAAAAATAGAATGTTCGTGATGCACTTGTGGCTGTTCGCTACCTTGAAAATGCGCCTTAAATTCAACCGCACTTTGTATTTTGGTTAAGGTTTCTGTTTTGACAATCTCTAAACCGAGCCATTGTGTTTCATCAGCCCAATCTTGCAAGGCTTTTTGATCTAATAACGCTTGTTGGCTTGGCACAGTGCTTTGCACAATATAGGGGATATTTTTGAGCACAAACGCTGAATAGCGGGAACGCATAAGTTGTTCCGCTGTTTCTGGAAACATATTGCCTGAATGAAAGCGTCCGCAGCAATCTTTATAAGAAAGTGAAGATTGGCATGGGCAAAGTGCGGTCGTTTTAGCCGACATTTTTAGCCGCCTGTTGTAAATTATGTAATTGTGAATTGATCGAACGTTTAAACGCAGGCGCTAATTCTTCAATGGCTAAGGCTTCTTCTAGTTCTGCAATACTTGAAGGCGCGGAGAGTTGTGTGTTTAAACGACGAATTGTCCATTCAGGGTAAGGTCGATGTTGCAAAATGAGTTCATCACCTTGATGAATTTCCCCTTCTTCAATCACGCGCACATACCAACCTGTCCAACCTGACTGACGAATAACCTCTCTTGTATTCTCATTCTTGGTATTATGAGATAAACGTTCGCAAGGTTTACGTGGTTGAGACACTTCTAACAGAGTAGAGCCAATTTTGTAACGATCGCCTACGCAAACATTATCTTCATGCAAGCCGGATACCACAAAGTTTTCACCGTAAATCGCGCTACCGTGAAAATCAAACTTTTCACCAAGTAGCTCGTTTAAAGCAGGGAAAGACACATCAGACATAAAAAACAAGGCTTTATCAACACCACCGTGATGGGCTTTTAAACCGACATCATTGCCTTCTGCGCCAAGCGCATGCACTTTCACCATGGATACTGGTTTTTTACGAATCGCGCTTTCATATGAGCTACCATCAGGGAACGTTAAGGTTTCTATCAATCCTGTTTTAATAATAAGAATTTTTGCGTTTGACATCTATTTTTCCTGCTTTGAGTTAGTTTTGAGAAATTATACCGTAAAATCACTTAAATTTTGACCGCACTTCGTTTTTTCCTTATTATTCGCTTAAATAAAACCAACAAAACAAAGGAATCTTTATGCAATATTCTCTCGCGCGTAGCGAACAAGGTCAAACCCTTGGCATTACCGCAAAAATGGCAAACCGTCATGGCCTGATCGCTGGAGCGACAGGGACGGGGAAAACCGTGACATTACGTAAAATGGCAGAGGCGTTCAGTGATGATGGTGTGCCGGTTTTTTTAGTGGATGTAAAAGGCGATTTGTCTGGTTTAGTAAAAGCTGGCACATTTAGTGGCAAAGTAGCAGAACGCATTGAACAATTTGATTTAGGGGGCGAGAGTTATTTAAATGGCTATCCTGTGTCATTTTGGGATGTATTCGGTGAAACCGGTATCCCGCTTCGCACCACGATTTCTGAAATGGGACCATTATTACTTTCCCGTTTATTAAATTTAAATGCAACCCAAGAAGGCTTATTAAACCTTGTATTCCGTGTGGCCGATGATAGAGGTTTATTGCTTATCGATCTGAAAGACTTGCGTGCAATGCTTAAATTTGTGGCAGAAAATGCGAAATCGTTCCAAGTAGAATATGGCAACGTATCAGCTGCAAGTGTGGGCGCGATTCAACGTGCTTTATTGACCCTTGAAAATGAAGGGGCGACAAATCTTTTTGGTGAACCAGCATTAAATCTTGAAGATTGGTTACAAACTCGTGATGGTCGTGGCGTGATTAATGTTTTAAATTCTGAAAAATTAATTAATTCCCCAAGAATGTATAGCGCATTCTTGCTTTGGTTGATGTCTGAATTATTTGAACAATTACCTGAAGTCGGCGACCCGGATAAACCAAAATTTGTGATGTTCTTCGATGAAGCGCATTTACTCTTTGATGGTGCACCAAGTGTGTTGGTGGATAAAGTGGAACAAGTAGTTCGCTTGATTCGTTCTAAAGGTGTGGGGATTTATTTTGTGACCCAAAATCCATTAGATTTACCGGATACGGTGTTAGGGCAATTAGGTAACCGTGTTCAACACGCGCTACGCGCTTTTACACCACGCGATCAAAAAGCAGTGAAATCTGCGGCAGAAACGTTCCGTTCTAATCCTGCTGTCAATGTGGTTGAGACCATTTCAACCTTAGGTGTGGGGCAAGCATTGATTTCATTCTTAGATGAAAAAGGTATGCCTGCGCCAGTTGAAGTGGCGTATGTTTACCCGCCGAAAAGCCAACTTGCACCGATTACTGAAGAAGAGCGTGCTGCGTGGGTGAAAGACGATGAGCTTTATGCCTTCTATAAAGATTATGTGGATAATGAGTCGGCTTTCGAAGTATTAAATGCTCAAGCGGATTTAGCAGCAGTGCAACAAAAACAAGCTGAACAAGCACAGCAAGAGGAAGAGAGCGGTTTATTTGGTAGCTTAAGCCGTATGATTTTTGGAACACAAAAACGCGGGGATAAACTTTCTCCGACAGAACAAATTGTGAATAGCGTGGCAAAATCAGTTGGTCGCAATATTCGTAATGAAGTGACCAAACAAATCATGCGTGGTATCTTAGGGGCATTGAAAAAATAACGAAAATTTGACTGCACTTTGCGGCAATAATGATAAAAAGGAGATTGTTATGTCTGATGTATTTCACTTAAACCTGACTAAAGCACAACTGAAAGGTGCCACATTAGCTATCGTGCCAGGTGATCCTGCGCGTAGTGAACGTATTGCTAAAAAGCTTGAGAACCCAGAGTTTCTTGCAAGCACACGCGAATACACTTCTTGGTTAGGCTATTTAAATGGTCAACCGGTAGTCGTATGTTCAACCGGTATTGGTGGCCCTTCTACGTCTATCTGTGTGGAAGAGCTGGCTCAGCTTGGCGTGCGTACATTCTTACGTATTGGTACAACAGGCGCAATTCAACCACACATTAATGTGGGTGATGTTCTTGTTACAACGGGTGCAGTCCGCCTTGATGGCGCAAGCCGTCACTTTGCGCCAATTGAATATCCAGCAGTGGCAAATTTTGAATGTACCACGGCGCTTTTCAATGCAGCTAAAGAAAAAGGAATTGAGCCATTTGTAGGAATTACAGCCTCTTCAGATACCTTCTATCCAGGTCAAGAACGTTATGATACGTATAGCGGTAAAGTGTATCGCGATTACCAAGGCTTGCTAAAACAATGGCAAGATCTCAATGTAATGAACTATGAGATGGAATCTGCGACGTTATTCACGATGTGTAACGCTCTTGGCTTACGAGCTGGTATGGTGGCGGGTGTGATTGTGAACCGTACACAACAAGAAATTCCAAATGAAGCAACCATGAAAGATACGGAAGACAAAGCAGTATCAGTCGTAGTGGAAGCTGCAAGAAAATTGTTAGCGTAAAACTCAGATAAAAAGAGCCGCACTTTTTAAAAGTGCGGTTCTTTTTTTAACTATTTTTTCGAGCAAAAGCTGCGGCTTCTGCGACTAATTGGTCATCAGGTCGAACCCCAGTGTAGAGCTCAAATTGTTCGACAGCTTGTAGCACAATCACTTCTGCACCAGAAATCGTTTGTTTACCTTGCTGTTGAGCAAATTGGATAAAGGGTGTTTCAGCAGGAATTGCCACCACATCAAAAGCGGTTTGAGCTTGTTGAATAAGATTTTCAGGAAAGGCGAGATCAAATTCTTCTTTTCCCCCCTTCATCCCAATTGGCGTGACATTGACTAAAATGTCTGCCGATTGATAGTCTAAAGATGGGATATATTCATAGTCATAAAGTGCGGCTAAATTTTTACCTGTTTTTTCATTTCGAGCAAAAATCTTCAGATGCTCAAATCCGCTGTTTTTAAAGGCTGCGACGACCGCTTTAGCCATACCACCACTGCCTCTGACAATCACTCGACTCTTTTTATCTAATTGATATTCTTCGATAAGTTTAACAATGGCAATATAGTCGGTGTTGTAAGCACGAAGAAACCCTTGATCATTCACAATGGTGTTCACGGACTGAATGGCTTGTGCGGAAGGCGAGATTTCATCTAAAAATGGCATACAGCTTTCTTTAAATGGCATCGAAACAGCACAGCCTCGAATACCAAGTGCACGAATGCCTTTGACTGCGCTTTCAATATCTGTGGTGGTAAAGGCTTTATAGATAAAATTCAGCCCGAGTTTTTGATACAGATAGTTATGAAATGTTGTGCCAAAATTGCCTGGTCTACCAGAAAGAGACATGCAAAGTTGGGTGTCTTTGTTAATCATATTTTGGTCTTAAATATTCAAATTTATATCATCATCAATAAAATATTGATTCATTTCAAAAGCTGGTTTTGCCGCTTTGTCTTTAATTAAAAGGAGATTGGTAATGATATCTTAAAAAAGTTATAGGGTGTAATACTACACTAAATAGAAAAGTAAGAGCGAAAAGCGTTCCGATGCAAAATACACAATTTAAGAACAATAAACATACAACATTATCGGTAATAAATAATGTATTAGTTTCTACAGCTTGAAGATCCCAGCTATCGATGTATGTCAAAAATATAAATGTTGCTACAAGAAGCAGTAATGATATGATGAAGACTAGTTTTCTCAGTATGGTTTTTATTATACTTTTCTCTATTGTAATACCAGAATCAATCATTTCACGTTCAGATAAATAAGTAAGCTTTGAAGTCAATACAGTATAAATAGCAAACAAAGGAGCTATTATCATTGATAAATTTGAAATTACTTCAGATTGAAAGGAGTATATATGAGAGTATACTCCATTCCCTTTTATTAAATACGTATCAATGAATACTTCAAAATCAGTTATTGGAATATTATTAAAAAAAATGACTATGAGAACAAACAATACTGATATAAAAATGCTACCATATACTAAAAAATTCTCATTTATCAAAATTTTTGGATACTTTTTTTCCTCTATCATATGTTTGCCTTTCTTATAAATATTTTTAAATATTTATATCGTTATCGATAAAATATTGGTTTATTTCAATTTGGTCGGTATATATGATACTTTAATGAAGATACTGGGTGACGTATTACGCTAAACAGCACAAAAAGTGTAAAGAATGTCCCTGTATAAATTATATAAGTTAAGGATAGCAACCATATTACATTATCACTAACAAATAATGTATTAGTTTTAGATTCTTCAAGATCCCAATTATATATGTATGTTAAAAACGCACACATCGTTACAAGAAGCAGTGCTGATATAATAAAGCAAAATTTCATTAATATAGTTTTTTTTACACTTTTCTCTATTACCCTTCCACTATTAATAATTTCATTTTCCGACAAGTAAGTGAGCTTCAAAGTTAATGCTAGATAAATAGCAAACAGTGGAGCAATAATCATTGACAAATTTGAGATTATTTCAGATTGAAAGGAGTATATATGAGAATATACTCCTCTCCCCTTGACTAAATATTTATCGATAAATATTTCAAAGTTAGTTATTGGAACATCGTTAAAAAAAATAACTACAGATATAAATAATAGCAAAACAAATATGAAACTATACGTGAAAAAAAACTCATTCATCGAAAGTTGTGGATACTTTTTTTCCTCTATCATATATTTGCCTTTCTTATAAATATTTTTAAATATTCAAATTTAAATCATCATCAATAAAATATTGGTTCATTTCAAATGCCGGTTTTGCCGCTTTGTCTTTGCCGACAATACGAGCAGGTACACCTGCTGCAGTGGCATATTCAGGCACAGGTTGAAGTACAACAGAATTGGCGCCGATTTTGGCGTATTTTCCCACTTCGATATTGCCGAGAATTTTTGCGCCCGCCCCAATCATCACGCCTTCTCGTACTTTGGGATGACGATCGCCGGATTCTTTACCTGTACCACCAAGGGTGACGCCTTGCAAGATAGACACATCATTTTCAATCACTGAGGTTTCGCCGACGACAATACCAGTAGCATGGTCAAACATAATGCCGTGCCCAATTTGGGCGGCAGGGTGAATATCCACATCGAAAGCCACTGAAATTTGATTTTGTAAATAAAGTGCGAGTGCTTTTCGGTTTTGGTTCCACAAATAATGGGTAATACGATAGCTTTGAATGGCGTGAAAACCTTTTAAATAAAGCAATGGTGTAGACCACAATTCCACAGCAGGATCGCGGTGGCGCACGGCTTTAATATCACAAGCGGCACAATCAATGATATTGGGCTCGGCTTGATAGGCTTCTTCAATAATTTCACGCAGCGAAATTGCGGGCATGATAGGGTTAGCCAGTTTATTCGCAAGCAAATAACTCAAGGCACTGCCAAGATTTTGATGTTTTAAAATAGTGGAATGGAAAAAGCTTGCGAGCATTGGTTCGCATTCTGCTAATTCTTTTGCCTCTTGGCGAATGTGTTGCCATACTTCTAACGTCATTTTTTTCTCCTTATTCGCCTTTTCGTTCACGACCCAATAAGCTCAGTGCGACTTCTTGTGCACTTTTACCACAAAAGAGCATTTGGTAAATTTGTTCTGTAATTGGCATTTCCACGACTTGTCGTTGTGCTAATAAATAGGTTTCTTTGGTGTTATAAAAACCTTCCACTACTTGACCAATTTCATCCATGGCTTGTTGGCTATCAGTGCCTTTACCAAGCATTAAACCAAATCGGCGGTTACGGGATTGGTTATCGGTACAAGTGAGCACTAAATCACCTAAACCAGACATCCCCATAAAGGTTTGCGTATTGGCGCCCATGGATACGCCTAAGCGAGTAATTTCCGCAATCCCACGGGTAATTAATGCCGTTCTCGCATTGGCACCAAATCCCATACCATCCGAAATGCCTGCACCAATTGCAATCACGTTTTTAATGGCGCCACCTAATTGAACGCCGATCATATCTTGGTTTACATATACCCGAAAATGCTGACTGCAATGAATCCGAGCTTGAAATTCTAAGGCAAACTTTTCATTACGAGAGGCAAGGGTAATCGCCGTTGGCAAGCCTTGAGCCAATTCTTTCGCAAAAGTGGGACCAGAAAGCACAGCGGTTGGAATTGCTTTACCTAAGGTTTCTTCCACTACTTCTTGTAGTAATCGGCCGGTGTTGCGTTCTAATCCTTTGGTTGCCCAAATTAAACGATGATTAGGTTTTAAGTGCGGTCGAATTTTTAAGAGAATTTCACCGAAAGCATGGCTTGGCACTACAATTAAAATATCTTTCGATTGGTCAAGTGCAGTTTTCAAATCTAATTCTAAATGCAAACTTTCTGGAAATTCAATATCAGGCAGAAAACGGCGATTTTGACGTTCCTGTTGCATTTGATGAATGTGATCGGAATTGTGCCCCCAAAGATAGGTTGGAGAACCATTGCGAGAAAATGAGATAGCGAGTGCTGTTCCATAAGAACCGCAACCAAGAATGGTAATTGGAGATTGGGATGGGTTCATTTCAATCACCTTTAAAATAAAAGGGCAGACGGTATCGCCTGCCCTTATCACAATTAATGTTGGGTTTCCTGATTTTCTTCCGCTTCGGCCGCAGCTTGCTGCTTATTCATATAATCAATGAACAACGCATCGAAGTTTACCGGAGAAAGGTTTAATGCTGGGAATGTACCGCGATTTACTAAGTTAGAAATCAATTCACGAGCATAAGGGAAAAGCATATTTGGGCATTGAGATGTTAAGCAGTGTGCCATTTGAACATCTTCTAAACCGCTGATTGTAAATACACCAGATTGTTTCACTTCACAAATAAACGCCACATCACCAGAATCTTCCATGGTGGTTTCCACGTTAATGTTTAACGTCACTTCGTATAAATCTTCACCCACTTGAACGGCTTCAGTGCTTAAATCAAAGCCAAGTTTTGGTTTCCATTCTTGGTGGAAAATATGAGGAAGATTTGGTGCTTCAAAAGAAACATCTTTTACATAAATACGTTGAATTTGAAGTACGGCTTCTTGTTGCTGTTCAGCAGCTACTTCAGGTTGTTGATTTTGTTCAGACATAGAGGATCCTTACTTATGTTTTTTTACTAATGGTAAATTTGCACCCGCCCAAGCAGCTAAACCGTCTTTTAACACATAGACTTTTTCAAAGCCTTGTTTAGTTAAAAGTTCTGCAGAGGTGGTAGAAGAAACACCGTTAACATCCACAATGATAACCGGTCTTTCTTTGTGATGTTCGATTTTGCCTACATTGTGATTTTTGATTTCAGTTGGAAGCAAGTTCACGCTGCCTATAATATGACCGCGTTGGAATTCATCGATAGGGCGTAAATCAATCACCACCGCTTCTTCGTTATTCATTAAATGAACGGCTTCAGGGTTGGTGATGACGCGATATTTTTGTGTCGCACTTTTAAAAAAGGTAAAAAGTGTCATGAAAAGGACAGCAAACCATGCGATCGTTAAAAAAGTGTGTTTTTGAGCAAATTCAATTGCTTGAGGCATAAATTCTTGCATGTTGTTCTCAACTTAATTTTTGATAATGAATAAGAGTTTATCTTCACATGAAATAAAGGCTTAAGTATAACCGCACTTTGGTTATCTTTCAAAAAAATTATGAAGGAAACGTCGGGTTGGCGAAAGCTTATACAATCAAATGGGGAAAAACATGATCGGGATCATAAATCTATTATCTTAGTGTTTATTCTACTTCTAATTAAGTAGAGAATAGCCAAGTTTAGATTATTTAACGTAAAAGGAGACAAGTATGAAATTAAAAAAATTAACAGCACTCATGATGCTTGGATTAGGTTTTTCTGTGGCACAAGCTGCAGAATTGCCAAATATTACGATTTTAGCGACTGGCGGCACTATTGCTGGAAGCGGTGAAACCGCCGTTTCTTCTGCTTATAAAGCAGGGCAACTCAATGTTGAAGCGTTAATCGATGCGGTGCCTGAAATTAAGCAATTAGCCAATGTGAAAGGTGAACAAATTGTGAAAATTGGTTCACAAGATATGAGCGATGATGTGTGGTTAAAATTAGCGAAAGCGATTAATGCACAATGTAAAGAGACTGATGGTTTCGTGATTACTCATGGTACCGATACCATGGAAGAAACCGCTTATTTCTTAGATCTTACTGCGAAATGTGAAAAACCAATTGTATTAGTGGGTGCAATGCGTCCTGCGACAGAAAAAAGTGCGGATGGTCCATTAAACCTTTATAACGCCGTCGTGGTGGCAACTGATAAAAAATCATCTGGTCGTGGTGTGTTAGTAGCGATGAATGGTGAAGTACTAGGTGCGCGTGATGTGACTAAAATGAGTACCACTGCAGTACAAACATTCCATTCACCAAACTATGGTACCTTGGGTTATATCCATAACAGTAAAGTGGATTACGAACGTTCACCTGAAAGTAAACATACTGTGAACACACCATTTAACGTAGATAAATTAGACAGCTTGCCGAAAGTAGGCATAGTTTATGCTTATTCTAATGCACCAATTGAGCCGTTAAATTCATTATTGGATGCGGGCTATCAAGGTATTGTTTCAGCGGGTGTAGGTAACGGTAACGTGAATGCGGCACACTTAGAACGTTTAGAAAAAGCCGCGAAAGATGGCGTTGTTGTAGTACGTTCATCTCGTGTACCAACGGGTCACACAACGCGTGATGCTGAAGTGGATGATTCTAAATATGGTTTTGTGGCTTCAGGCACATTGAATCCGCAAAAAGCACGTGTGTTATTGCAATTAGCCTTAACACAAACAAAAGATCCAAAAGTGATTCAACAATACTTTGAGGATTTCTAAGAAAGCCATTGAAAGTGCGGTCAGAATTTGAATCAAATTTTAACCGCACTTTCGGATAAAATAGGCTAATCCAAGTAATAAATATAGATAATGCACTAGTTTGTTGTTAATATATGTTCTGGAATTATTTTAAAAATTAATATGGAGAAAATATTATGATTTGGGCTCAACTTTTAGTCGTCCTACTCTTTATTTACCTAGGGGCTAGATTAGGCGGTATTGGTATCGGTTTCATGGGTGGTATGGGTGTTGTGGCACTTTCACTGCTTGGCTTAAAACCGGGTGCAATTCCGTTTGATGTAATTTCAGTTATCATGTCTGTAATCATGGCAATTGCGGCAATGCAAGTTGCGGGTGGTATGGATTTCTTAGTAAAAGTAGCTGAAAAAATTCTACGTAAAAATCCAAAATACATTACCTTCCTTGCACCAACTGTAACTTACTTTATGACTGTACTTGCAGGTACTGGTCACACAGCATTCTCAACACTTCCAGTGATTGCTGAAGTAGCAAAAGAACAAGGTATCCGTCCTTCACGTCCACTTTCTATTGCGGTTATCGCTTCACAAATTGCGATTACAGCCTCTCCAATTTCTGCAGCGGTGGTATTCCTTTCTGCAGAATTAGAGAAAAACTTCGGTTTAAGTTACTTACAATTATTAGGTATTTGGATCCCAACTACTTACGCAGCATGTATGATTACTGCGGTGATTTGTAACTTCCTTGGTAAAGATTTGAAAAATGATGAAGTTTACCAAGATCGTCTAGCAAAAGGCTTAATCACTATGCGTGGTGAAATGCAAATTGAGATCAAACCTTATGCAAAACGCTCTGTAATGATTTTCCTTATCGCAATTTTAGTGGTAATGCTTTATGCAACAGCAATCAGTAAAACTGTTGGTTTAATTCAAAACCCAATTCTTTCTCGTGATAACGCGATTATCTCTTTCATGCTTGCGACAGCAGCGATTATCACTATGGCATGTAAAGTGGACACTGCGAACATTACTAATGCGGCAACCTTCAAATCAGGTATGTCAGCAGTAATTTGTGTGCTTGGTGTGGCATGGTTAGGTAATACTTTCGTTGAAGGTCATATCGATCAAATCAAAGCAGTATCAGCTGAGTTCTTACAACAATATCCTTGGAGTTTAGCGGTTATTTTGTTCTTCGCAAGTACCTTACTTTACTCACAAGCTGCAACTGCAAAAGCATTATATCCAACTGCAATTTTATTAGGTGTTTCTCCGGAAGCCGCAATTGCAGCCTTTGCCGCAGTATCAGCATTATTCATTCTTCCTACTTACCCAACCTTAATTGCGGCAGTAGAAATGGATGACACTGGTTCAACCCGTATCGGTAAATATGTATTCAACCACCCATTCTTAATTCCTGGTGTGATTGCAATTAGCTTATCTGTATTATTCGGATTCTTAATGGCGGGTGCAGTTTTATAATCCTCCATTAAGCTAAAATAAATGAAAACCATCTTGTCTTCGGATAAGATGGTTTTTTAATGGGGAACTTCTTCTTATTGTGATACTCTAAAAGGCAATCTCTTTTTATTTATATATAAGGAAAACCAATGAAGTTATTTAAAATCCTTTTTGCTGCATTAATTGCTTATGTACCAACAGCATGGTCTGCGGTGGATTATAATATTAAATACAGTTCGAATTATTTAATGCCCGCGTATGTGCATTTTAAAGCTGATGGTTCACAGTATTCAGTCAATGCGAAAATTAATGTTCCGTTGTACAATATTGTGTTTACTTCTCGTGGTTCACAAAACGCGAGTCAATTTAAAATGGTAAATTATCAAGATGTGCGTAATGGTAAAACGTATGCAATTTCTAAAATTTCGCCAACAACAATTGAATACGGTAAAGTGAAAAATGGGTTAGAAACCGAGCCGTTAAAATTACCAACTTTTGATTTATTCACTATGGCATTTCAATTGAGTTATTACGATAAATTGCCAACCAGTTTCCAAATTACAAATGGTAAAAAACTTTACCCAATGGAAAATGTGAATGTGAAGAAAGTGGAAAAACAAATTCAATATAACAAGCAAACTGTCACGGAAATTACCTATTCATTTAAAACCGGTAACAAAGACATTATGGTGAAGAAATTCTCAGGTGAACAATTTCCACGATATATCAAATACAGCCGAGATGGTGATGATTACGAGTTAGAGTTTGATGATTTTGTTAAATAACATCTGATAAGAAAAAGAAGCCACGCAAGACTGCGTGGCTTTTTATTTTATTGCTTATTGCGCATACATAAATACTTGAGCGAGGAGGAGTATCGATGAGATAACAAACTGACAGCCTACAATTGGCATGACAAATTTCAACCATTTGTTGAATGGAATACCAAGCATTTGTAATGTGACAAGGACTAATCCTGTCGGGGCGAGGAATAACATAATATATTGCCCCCAGTTGTAAGCCGATACCACGATGTCTCTTGGAATGCCCACAGTATCAGCTAGCGGAGCCATAATTGGCATAGCGAGTACGGCAAGACCGGAAGATGAAGGTACAACCAGCCCTAAGAAGATGAATATAAGGAGCTGACCAATAATAAAGACGCTGCCATTCATTCCATCGACAAGATGTGTCATATAGTCGAGAATGGTGTCAGAAATCATCCCTTGTTCCAGAATGATATTGACTGCTCGAGCGAGTCCGATAATCAATGCGACGCCAACTAATTCAGAAGCACCATGAGTAAAGCCATTTACGACATCTTTTTCAGGCAATCCGCTGATAAACATAATAATGATGGTGATGGCCAGGAAGGAAGTCGCCATCTGAGGGAACCACCAACCGCCAAACATCACCCCCCATACCATGAGAGGAAAGGCGCCACTAAATAGAATCAGAATCAGTTTTCTTCTAAAGGTAAATTCAACGGTTGCATTGGGATCGATATCTTTCATATAGAGATCATAGAAGGCTTGGCGATCGTCATAGGTATAAGAAAATTCAGGATTAGCACGCAGTTTTTTACAATACCAATACATGTAAGCAATCACACACGTACCACCAAGAATCAGACCCAGTGTACGAAATCCCATTCCTTCCGTGAATGGAATCCCTGCCGCATTTGAAGCGATGACAACGGAAAATGGATTGATTGTTGAGAAGGCAGTGCCCATCGAGGCTGCGAGGAATATGGCGCCAACACAGACAATCGAATCATAGCCTAAGGCTAAAAAGACAGGAACAAGAATTGGGTAGAAGGCTACCGCTTCTTCCTCAATACCACAAGCCGTACCGCCTAACAGCATTAACACACAGACAGCAAAGACAACGGAGAATTCATTTCCTTTCGTTTTTTTGGTGAGAGACATTAATCCGGCATTGAATGCTCCTGTTTTGTTTATTACACCAATCATCCCACCGAGTATGAAGATAAAAATCATAATATCTGCGACTTCAATAGTGCCATCCACCATGGCGTGAATCATATCGGTAATGCCTTTTTCGTGTTGTTCAATGCGTTGATAGGTATCGGGGATAGCAATCGGCTTTTTGATAATGCCGTTGGTGAAATTAGAAAGTTGAATCTTGATATTGAGTTGATTAAGCGTTTGTTCTGTTGCTGGATAGCTTTGATCGGGAATTCCGTTGGTTTTGACAATAAAATGATGTTCGGTACTGTCGTAGGAAAGCTTAGAGTAGGACCCTGAGGGAATAAGCCAAGTAAGACCAATAGCAATAAGAAGAATAATAAAGAGAATGCTAAATGCGGAAGGGAATTTCATCTTTTTCTTTGATGCTTCCATTATGGAGAACTCCTTGTGTTCGGATTAATCAATAAGCCGAGCGCGTATTCTACACAAAACGAGCAAAAAAGCAAAGAGTGATTTTTGAAAGAATGCAATAATATCAGGGTGGGCAATCGTTTACTTAAGCCAGGTTTTGTTGTGAGTAAGCCTAGCTTAAGTCTATTTTATTTAGGAAAATTGAGTAATTTTTTCACTCAAATCATCCAACATTTCATAACGTTTTCGGTACATAGAACGTTTTTTACTGGCGATTTCTTCCAATGGTTTGCGGGCGCTTTCAAGCGGTAATTGCCAATATTGACCATTTAATTGCCCTTGGTTTTCTTGCCAAAATTCATCATAGTTGAATAGAATTTTACTGCGAGCAGATAAACGGTATTTACCTTGTGAAGTGTGAGGGATACCGATTAATTCACATTGCCATTTTTCAGCTAACAAGCGGAAAACATTCATCAACATAAACATTGGACGAACACCGTGTAATTCTTTTGTGGCTTGTTTCACAGCTTCTTGCGCTTCTTCATAAGAAGGGCCTTGAATTGAGGCAATAAGTAACTTATTTGGCTTTAAGAAGGTGAAAGAAGCATCATAAATGCTACGTCCATCATTGTCTTTCAAGTTAATGGAAAAATAACCTTCGAAAGGGTCAATCTGATTGATATTGAAATAAATACCAAGTTGATCCGTTAATTGCGCTAATAAAAGGGATTTTTCTTGTAGCAATTTTTTACAAAATTCAACGCCCATTTTTTCTTCAAGCATTAAGAGATTATTGGTAATGGCATTGAGTCGATCAGTTGCAGAAAAACGTTTGTCACAATAGGTCGCGAGCAATGCATTAAAACGATATGGATTTTGTTGAAAAAGTGGAATCCAGGTTTGGTTAGTATTCAAGAAATCAATCAGTGCATCACATTGTTTTTTAAATAAAAATTTTCGTCCGTAATAACGGGCTTTATCCCTTAATTGCTTTTTTAATGGATGATTACAAGAATCGGGCAGTAATTCTTGAAAGGTTGCGAAAGTAATAGTTTGTTTTGTTGTCATAATGGATAAAGTGCGGTTATTTTTTCAAACGTTTTTTATTGGAAAAATCATGGTGATTTTTGACCGCACTTATTGTACCTGTATTCCATGGTTTTTCCAATTAACCATCAATAAAGGTGGTTCTTTACTTGCCTATTTTTCGATTTCTCCTTAATATGCCAAATCCTACCTTGAATTTATGCAACTCATCCCCATATTCAATGAAATTATAGAATTGATGTAAGAGAGATAATTATGAACGCCAAAAGAACTCAACAACGTACACTTCCTGTATTGCCATTACGGGATGTCGTCGTTTTCCCTTATATGGTGATGCCACTTTTTGTTGGGCGCGCAAAATCCATTAGCGCCCTTGATGAAGCCATGAATGAGGGCAAAAAATTATTATTGGTGTCACAAAAGCAGGCTGATTTAGAAGAACCTACCGTTGATGATGTATTCGATGTCGGGACGATTGCCAATATTATTCAATTATTAAAATTGCCAGACGGCACAGTGAAAGTGTTGGTGGAAGGGCAACAGCGCGCGAAAATCAATCAATTAAATGATGGTGAAGACCATTTTTCTGCGGAAGTTACACCGATTGAAACCACGTTTGGCGATGAAAAAGAATTAGATGTGGTGAAGGCAGCCGTTTTAAATGAATTTGAAAGCTATCTGCAACTTAATAAAAAAATCCCTGCAGATGTTTTAGGTGCGCTTCAACGCATTGATGATGCCGATCGTTTAGCAGATACCATGGCTGCGCATATTCCAGTGACCGTTCGTCATAAACAAAGCGTGTTAGAACTGGCAGATGTGCAAGAGCGTTTGGAATACTTGCTCGGCATGATGGAATCAGAAGCGGATATTCTTCAAGTTGAAAAACGCATCCGTGGCCGTGTGAAAAAACAAATGGAGAAAAGCCAGCGTAACTATTATCTTAGCGAACAAATTAAAGCTATTCGCAAAGAAATGGACGAAGGCGAAAGCGAAGATACTATCGATGAAGTTGAGCAACTTCGTCAAAAAGTTGAAGCGGCAGGTATGCCAGCAGATGTGCGTGACAAAGTGGAAAGTGAGTTGCAAAAACTCAAAATGATGTCAGCAATGTCGGCTGAAGCGACAGTGGTTCGTAGCTATATTGAATGGATGCTTCAAGTGCCATGGCATAAACGTACCAAAGTGAAGAAAGATATCGCAAAAGCACAACAAGTCTTGGATGCGGATCACTACGGTTTAGAACGAGTGAAAGAACGTATTTTAGAATACCTTGCGGTGCAAGCGCGTTTAAACAAAATCAAAGGTCCAATCCTTTGCTTAGTAGGACCACCAGGGGTAGGTAAAACCTCACTAGGTCAATCTATTGCCAATGCAACAGGTCGTAAATATGTACGCATGGCATTAGGTGGGGTACGTGATGAGGCGGAAATCCGCGGTCACCGTAAAACCTATATTGGTGCATTACCGGGTAAATTGATTCAAAAAATGGCAAAAGTTGGCGTGAAAAACCCACTCTTCTTGCTTGATGAAATTGATAAAATGTCTTCGGATATGCGTGGTGATCCAGCATCAGCCTTGTTAGAGGTGCTTGATCCTGAACAAAATACCACCTTCAACGATCACTATCTTGAAGTAGACTACGATTTGTCTGATGTGATGTTTGTGGCAACCTCAAATTCCATGAATATTCCAGGTCCATTGCTAGATCGTATGGAAGTCATTCGTCTTTCTGGTTATACCGAAGATGAAAAACTCAATATTGCGATGCAACATTTGTTACAAAAACAAATTGAACGTAATGGATTGAAAAAAGGCGAATTAACTATCGAAGAAAATGCCATTTTAGATATTATCCGCTATTACACCCGTGAAGCCGGTGTGCGTGGATTAGAGCGTGAGATTTCTAAAATCTGTCGTAAAGCGGTGAAGAATTTATTGGTAAACCCAAAAGTGAAATCCATTACCGTTAATTCAGACAACTTGCATGACTATCTTGGTGTGAAACGTTTTGAATTCGGTAAAGCGGATACCCAAAACCGTGTGGGTGAAGTAACGGGGCTTGCGTGGACAGAAGTGGGCGGTGACTTACTGACTATTGAAACTGCGTCAGTGGTGGGCAAAGGTAAATTAACCTTCACCGGTTCATTAGGCGATGTGATGAAAGAATCTATCCAAGCAGCCATGACTGTAGTCCGTGCACGTGCGGAGAAATTGGGTATCAATTCTGAATTCCATGAAAAACGTGATATTCACATTCACGTGCCAGATGGTGCGACACCGAAAGATGGTCCAAGTGCAGGTATCGCAATGTGTACCGCATTAGTTTCTTGCTTAACGGGTAACCCAGTGCGTGCCGATGTCGCGATGACTGGTGAAATCAGCCTACGCGGTAAAGTATTACCAATTGGCGGATTGAAAGAAAAATTACTTGCGGCACATCGTGGTGGTATTAAAACCGTATTGATTCCAAAAGATAACGTGAAAGATTTGGAAGAAATTCCAGATAACGTAAAAGAAAATCTTGCGATTCATGCGGTAGAAACCATTGATGAAGTGTTAGGCTTAGCGTTAGAGAATCCACCAGAAGGCATTGAATTTGTGAAAGTGGAAACGAAAGCGAAAGCACCACGCCGTAAAGCTGCGACTAAAACAGCAAGAGCGGTCAATTAATGACTCATTTTTAGGGCTTGTGAAAACAAGCCCTTTTGACTTTTAATTATGCAAAAATTTCCCCCTCTTTCCCTTTATGTGCATATTCCCTGGTGTGTGCAGAAATGCCCTTATTGTGATTTCAATTCGCATGCACAGAAAGGCGCAATTCCTGAACAAGAATATGTGCAACATCTGATCGCCGATCTTGAGGCAGACTTAGAGAAATATCAGGCTAGTATTCAAAATCGTCTACTTCATTCAATTTTTATTGGTGGGGGCACGCCGAGTTTATTTTCAGCGGAAAGTATCAAGTTGTTATTGGCAGAAATTCAACGTCGCATTCCTTTTTCAGAGAATATAGAAATTACCATGGAAGCCAATCCTGGCACTGTCGAAGCGGAGCGTTTTAAAGGCTATGTGGATGCTGGTGTAACACGTATTTCCATGGGCATCCAAAGTTTTAATGACGATAAATTACAACGTTTAGGGCGCATTCATAATGAGGCGGAAGCTAGAAGTGCGGTCAGTTTGGCGAAAGTTTCTGGGTTAAAAAGTTTCAATCTGGATTTAATGCACGGCTTGCCAAACCAAACACTTGAGGAAGCTCTAGATGATTTACGACAAGCTATTGAGCTTGCTCCACCACACCTTTCTTGGTATCAACTCACGATTGAACCCAATACCATGTTTGCTTATCGTCCGCCTATGTTGCCGGATGATGATGAGCTTTGGGATATTTTTGAGCAAGGCCACCAACTTTTAACCGAAGCCGGTTATCAACAATATGAAACATCTGCTTATGCAAAACTGGGTTTTCAATGTCAGCATAATTTGAATTATTGGCGATTCGGGGACTATTTGGCGATAGGTTGCGGTGCTCATGGAAAACTCACTTTTCCTGATGGCGATATTTTACGTTTTTCTAAAACGAAGCATCCAAAAGGCTATTTGCGTGGTGAATATCTTTATGAAGAAAAAAACGTGGAAAAAAATGACCGCGCTTTTGAGTTCTTTATGAATCGTTTTCGTTTATTGGAAGCGGTGCCTAAACAAGAGTTTGAGTATTACACGGGGCTTTCGCAAAGTGCGGTCAAAAATCAAATTGATTTTGCCATTCAACAAAATTATATCGTGGAAACACTGGATTTTTGGCAGATCACCGAACACGGCAAATTGTTTTTGAATGAGCTGTTAGCGCTTTTTTTAGATGAATAAAATTTTTTCATCATCATGAATAAATTTTTACACTTGTTTATTTAATAGTGTCGTATTAAAGTAAAGCAAACGTTTACGTTATTATTCAAAATTTAAAAGGGATAGAGAAATGGATCAACTAGAAATGAAAAAATTAGCTGCGCGCGCAGCGTTAAAATACGTTAAACCCGATACTATTGTTGGTGTAGGAAGTGGCTCAACAGTGAATTGTTTTATTAAAGCCTTAGGAGAATTAAAAGATCAAATTCAAGGCGCGGTAGCAGCATCTAAAGCTTCAGAAGAGTTATTACGTAAACAGGGTATTGAAGTATTTAGTGCTAACGATGTATCAAGTTTAGATATTTATGTGGATGGCGCAGATGAAATCAATCCACAAAAAATGATGATCAAAGGTGGCGGTGCAGCACTGACTCGCGAAAAAATTGTGGCCGCTTTAGCGAAAAAATTTATTTGTATTGTAGATACTAGTAAACAAGTGGATGTTTTAGGTACGACTTTCCCATTACCAGTAGAAGTCATTCCAATGGCGCGCTCACAAGTTGGCCGTAAATTAGTTTCTCTTGGTGGCGCGCCAGAATATCGTGAAGGCGTGGTAACGGATAACGGTAACGTGATTTTAGATGTACATAACTTCGCCATTTTAAGTCCAGTGGAAATGGAAAAAGAATTGAATAACGTAGCCGGTGTGGTAACAAATGGTATTTTTGCCTTACGTGGGGCGGATATTGTAATTGTTGGTACACCAGAAGGCGCAAAAGTCATCGATTAATAAAAATAAGGAAGCAAACATGACAAACAAAGTGTCACTCGACAAATCAAAAATTAAATTTGTGCTATTAGAGGGCGTGCACCAAAGTGCATTAGATACCTTGCATGCCGCAGGCTATACCAATATCGACTTTTACAAAAAAGCCTTAGATGGTGATGAGCTAAAAGAAGCCATTAAAGATGCGCATTTTATCGGCTTACGTTCTCGTACTAATTTGACTAAGGAAATGATTGAAGCTGCGCCGAAACTCATTGCCATTGGCTGTTTCTGTATTGGTACCAACCAAGTGGATCTTGATGCGGCAAAAATGCGTGGGATTCCGGTATTTAATGCCCCGTTCTCCAATACACGTTCTGTGGCTGAATTAGTGTTGGGTGAAATTTTGCTTTTAATGCGTAATATCCCTCAAGCAAATGCGGATGTGCATCGTGGTTTATGGAATAAATCTGCGGTGGGTTCTCATGAAGTACGCGGTAAAAAACTCGGTATTGTGGGTTATGGCCATATCGGTTCGCAATTAAGTATTATTGCGGAATCTCTAGGGATGGAAGTATATTTCTACGATATTGAAAATAAATTACCATTGGGTAATGCAAAACAATTACACACACTTGAAGAGTTGTTAGGTTCTTGTGATGTGATTTCGCTTCATGTACCAGATTTACCTTCAACTCGTAATTTAATGAGTGCTGAACGTATTGCACAATTAAAACAAGATTCTATTTTAATCAATGCAGCACGTGGTACGGTAGTGGATATTGATGCTTTAGCAGCGGCGCTTGAGCAAGGTAAAGTTCGTGGTGCAGCGGTTGACGTATTCCCTGTTGAACCTGCTTCAATCAATGAAGAATTTGTTTCTCCATTACGTAAATTTGATAATGTGATTTTAACCCCGCATATCGGTGGTTCAACCGCAGAAGCCCAAGAAAACATTGGCTTTGAAGTAGCGGGTAAATTTGTGAAATATTCAGATAACGGTTCAACCCTTTCTTCCGTGAATTTCCCTGAAGTATCCTTGCCAGAACACGTTGGCACAAAACGTTTGCTTCATATTCACGAAAACCGTCCGGGTGTATTAAACAAATTAAACCAAATTTTTGTTGAAGCTAATCTCAATATTGCAGCGCAATTTTTACAAACCGATCCAAAAATTGGTTATGTCGTAGTGGATATCGAAACAGATGATGCGTTCCCGTTATTGGCTAAACTTCGTGAAATTGAAGGCACAATTAAAGCGCGAGTGTTGTTTTAATGTGAAAAATTAAGCGAAAACTGACCGCACTTTGTGTGGGATAGAACACAAAATGGGCAAAGTAGGTTATCTTACTTTGCCCATTTTTATTAACTGTTTGCGGCTTACATTTATTTGATCATGGCCTTAAATAGATTACGGCGATCAGAATTAAATACCGGCTGTGCGGTTGGGATGGATAAAACCATACGCAAACAATCTTGCGTCAGTTGAACCGCTTGCTCGTTAGTCAGATTCGGGTCGAGTGGTGAATGTAAGGAGCAACTTAAATATTGCGGTACATTTTCAAGACTACTAACGGTAAAGGTTAGCGCTTTGTACGGCAGTTGTACGGTGAGTTTATCACCTAATTCACGCGGTTCCCATTGTTGTTGAGGGCCAGGTAGAATCACCACACTCATCATCCATGGCGTTAATACTGTGCCGATCCATTGGTCTTCAAATAAAACAAATTTAGGGCAGAAACACTCGATGCCTTTATGAAAGAAAGGAAGATCTTGCATTTCAGGTACAATATTTTGCATTTCGGCAAGGAAAATCTCCGTTGGGTTTTCTTCAAAGCCAGTAACAGAGGTTAAAAGTGCGGTAGAGTTTTCAGGTGTTTTTTCGTGTCGATACATGGTTTATTTTTCAATATTAATAAGATTAAAGCATAGCAGGTGAAATCTTAAAGAAAGTTCCCCTCTTTCGTAAAGAGGGGTTAGGGGATATTTAACTCTTGTCTCTATTAATTAAGTCAAATCTCCCCCCAGCCCCTCTTTTCTAAAGAGGGGAGTCTAGATTCAAACCATATTCAGCAATCACTTGATTTAACGTTTTAAAAACCTTTGGCAATACGTTTTGTATTGTTTCCGTCAAGCCAATTCCAGATTCTAGCGATTCTGGTTGGATGCCGATGAGGCAAAGGTGTTTTGGGAATTCATCTGTTAATTTCATTGCAGAAAGTACATCACAAATGCCGAGTTGATGTGGCGAAATTTTGCGAGAGAAAAAGGTGGGCACCTGCTCATCATGTAACACAATAATCTCGCCTGGCTGTTTGTTAGCAAGCACGGCATCGACAATAATCAAATGCTCACGATTTGCCATCGCATCCAGCAATTCCATGCCACAAGTACCACCATCGATGATGTCAAAGTGCGGTTGAATTTCAGGGCGTTTTTCAAGTTCCTGCACAACACGTACACCGACACCTTCATCACTTAACAAAATATTACCGACGCCTAGAATTAACGGCTTCATTACAACACCTTCACTTCAGTCACTTCACCATTTTCGGTATTAACTACGTGCACGGCACAAGACATACAAGGGTCGAAAGAGTGAATAGTTCTGACCACTTCCAATGGTTTAGTTGGATCTGCCACAGGTGTACCAATAATGGAAAGCTCATAAGGACCCATTTGGTCTTGTTCGTTACGTGGACCTGCATTCCATGTAGATGGTACAACGGCTTGATAGTTTTCAATGCGGCCATCTTTGATGACAACCCAATGAGAAAGCATACCACGTGGTACTTCACCAAAGCCAACACCACGGAACTCACCGCTTGCAGGGATATCTGTTTTGATATACGCCGTCATATCACCTTTAGCGATATTATCAATGAGCATTTGCCATTGAGCGCTTAGAATGTCGTTGATCGCACAGCAATGCACGGTACGGCCGATAATACGTCCAAGGGTAGAATGTAATTGATCGGTAGTTAACGTGTTACCAGTCAATTTTTCATAAATGCCTTTTAATTCATTGAAGTGGTTAACAGTTGGCGTGTCATTCGCAGCCAAACCACACATTAAATAGGCGAGAGGACCCACTTCGACAACTTTACCGTAGAAGGTTGGTGCTTTTACCCAAGAGTATTTACCATCATCTTGCCAGCCGGTATATTTCGGACGAGTTAAGCCAGCCCACGGTTCTAATGGTTCATCATCTTCGTACCAAGCGTGTTTACCACTTTCTTTGATGCCTTTTACAACGAACTCATCTTTTTGTTGATCAATTGGGCGGAAAGTCGATAAATCGCCGTTTTCGATATAACCACCTTTTAACATGAATTTAGAGTTATCTGCATCAATTGGGTATTCTGGTACAGATAAGTAGTTGCCAGATGTTTTGCCTAAGCTTAACCATTCAGGATAGTAAGCCGCAAATACTGCTGCATCTACTTTATACACTTGGTTAATGAAGTCAGTTAGGCGATCGATACAAGCTTTCACGAACATGAGACGTTCTTGGTTTAGTACCGCTTGGGAATCCAAGTTAATTGGGTTTGCCACACCACCGATAGCTAAGTTTTGAATATGTGGTGTTTTACTACCGAGTAATGCGACTACACGGTTAGCATCACGTTGACATTCAAGGGCTTGCAAATAGTGCGCGACGGCAATGAGGTTGACTTCTGGTGGAAGTTTCATTGCAGCATGACCGAAGTAACCGTTAGCGAAAATACCAAGTTGTCCGCTGTCCACTAATGCTTGAATTTTTTTCTGTACGTTGCGGAATTCGTTAGCACTGTTTAATGACCATGTAGAGACACCTTTTAGCATGTCTGCTGCTTTTTCAGGATCAGCTTTTAGCGCAGCGGTGATATCCACCCAGTCCATCGCGGAGAGTTGATAGAAGTGCACGATATGGTCATGGATACTATGTGCAGCAAGAATCATGTTACGAATGTACTGTGCATTGACGGGAACTTTAGCACCAATAGCATCTTCTACGGCACGTACGCTGATAATCGCGTGTACTGTGGTACATACGCCACAGATACGTTGCATAATCATCCATGCATCACGTGGGTCGGCACCTTTTACGATATTTTCCATACCGCGCCACATGGTACCTGATGACCAAGCATTGGTGACAACACCGTTTTCAATTTCGCAATCAATACGTAAATGACCCTCAATACGGGTAATTGGGTCAATTGAGATACGTTTTTTTTCTGACATTATTCTGCTCCGCTAACTTTTTTGCTGAATGCCGCTTTTTCGGCAATAATTTTTTCTGAGTCTTCGGTATGTTTTTCTTTAAATACCGGTAATACAGGGAATAAACGAATGATTAAAATATAGGCACATACTTCAATAGAAACGAAGCCAATTGAAATAAGCAATTCTTCCGCTGATGGAAAATATTGATAGCCATTGCCCGGGTTATACATGATAAGCGAGTAGTTCATACGCCATAATGCCGCACCGAGTAACATGCTTAATGCCGAAATAAATAACCAACGGGAATCAGATTTTTTCTCCCCGAGGAAGAGGGTCAGTAATGGTAATACCATCAACCAGACTTCCATCCAGAACATCCATGCTTCAAATCTTGTTAATTTATCGAAACCAACAACCATTTGCAGTTTATCGTTATAAATCAACTCACCAAAACGCACAGCTAAGAAACAGAAAATTAATCCTGCGGTAACGCGTGCCAATTGAGTAAATAAATGACGTTCATCTGGCGTTTTTCCTGCAAGACCCGCTTTAACTAAGGAGCCTTCAAAGATCACGATAGAGAAGCCCATAATGAAAGCTGTCAGCAAGGAGAGTATCGGTAAAACTTCATAGCTTTGCCATACCGGATGGACTTTATGACCAGCCACAATCATCAAGGAACCCATAGATGATTGGTGCATCATCGGCAATAAGGCACCCAAGGCAATAATGAAAAACATGATTTTATTGAGTTTATTAAACCATTTTTTCAAGCCAAAGAAACCAAGCCATACAGGGGCAAATTCTAGGGTTACCACGATGATATACACCGTCATACAAAATGCCGTTTCAAACAGAACGGAATTCGTGTTGAACTGGCCTGGAATGTAGAAATATGGTAAATGCCAATAACGACCCATATCAATGGTGATAGATAGACCACCGAGTGAATAGCCGAATAAACTTGCAAGCAATGCTGGGCGTACAAGGGCGTGATATTTCCCTTTATTGAAAATATACACGGTCCAAGCTAATGCCCAACCACCACAGGCAAATCCTGTACCGACAAGTAAGTCAAAGGCAATCCATAAACCCCAAGGATAACCGCCGTTAAGTGCGGTTACAGAACCGATACCAAACACTAAACGTTTTAAAATTAATAAAACGCAAAGCACGGCAAGTGGTGCAAAAAAGAGAATTGCGGCAGAAACAAGGCGACCGCCCACCGGACGTGGATTACTCATGATGCTCATCCTCCGCTTCTTCCATTTCCTTGCGTGCCTGACGCATGGCTTCTTTTTGTGCTGCAATACGCTCAGCGATTTTATCGCCGTGCATATTTTTGTAAGTCATAAAGGTTAAACCCGCAAGTGCCACTAACGGTAAGGCTAAACCGCGATACAAGAAGTGTTGTAAATGCGCGGCACGAGAACCCGTTGCAACTTCATCTAAGTCTGGTAAACCAAGATTAGCAAAAGGTACACCACTTAAGGCGAGCACCTGTGTACCACCACCTTCTTTTTCACCGTAGATGTGATATTGATATGCCGGTACGGTAGCACGGTATTTATCTGTACTATTGACGTGTTGACGTGGGTAATCATATTCAGTACCACGTAATAAGCTTAAACGACGTTTAGCTTCAGCCAATAATTCTTCACGTGTACCAAAAATAATGGCGCCAGTTGGACAAACATGACAGCAACCAGGTAATTCGCCTTTATCTAAACGTTCAACACCTTTTTGGTTACAGAGTTCACATTTGCTGATTTCACCGAATGGATTGTCATAGTCGTATTTTGGTACATCAAACGGACAGCCAACCATGCAATAACGGCAACCAGTACAGATATCGGGATCATATTTTACGATACCGTTTTTTGGATCTTTGGTAAGGGCTTGAACTGGGCAAACCGCAACACAGTTTGGGTCAACGCAATGCATACATTGTTTTTTCACGTAAGCATAGCCGTTTTCTGTTTTGTCTTTATTTGTGCCGTCACCATCACTCCATACTTGAATCACGTTACGAGTAAATGGGGTGAGTTTGTCGTTATTTGACCAAGTTTGATCACCTTTTGGATTCACAGGTGTGTGGTTTACGTTTTGACATTCAGCCACACATGCTTGACAACCTACGCAAAGGGTAGAGTCGTAAAGCATTCCTAGTGCGCCAGGAATGGGCTCAACCGTTTCCGTTGCCTGCACACTCGACACAGGCAAGGAGGAAGCGATTCCGCCAAGCATGCCTGCTTTTAGAAATTTTCGTCTATCCATCTTATTTACCTGTATGTTGTTCTTTCTCTGCGGCTTTAGCTTCGGAACGGGCTTTATGTTGAGCGCTTAATTCGCGTAAGGTCACAACACTCACGCCTGCTAGGATTGCAGCTGCACCACCTAATAAACCAATGGCGGTCATGGTTGCACCTGAACCTTCGGTATTATTAACATCTGGTTTTTCAACACGTGGCGTTGGGTTTTCTACGCCTGCTAATTGGAAAATACCTTTGGTAAAGCCGACGCCTTTTTCGTTACAACCATAACAAGGGTGCCCGATACCGACTGGCCAGTTATTACCGCCGACATCACAGAATTCTAAAGTAGAGCAGTTACCGTAAGTTTCTGGTCCTTTACAACCGAGATGATACAAACACCAACCGTTGCGGTGACCATAATCGCCGTATTCTTTAGCGAAGCGACCTGCATCAAAGTGTGGACGACGATAGCAGTTTTCGTGAATTAAGCGATCGTAAGCGAATAATGGACGATTTAATTTGTCCATTGCGGGTAGTTTCTTATAAGTAAGAATATAAGCGACAGTTGCAAGGAAGTTGTGTGGATTTGGTGGACAACCTGGAATATTAATCACTGGAGTGCCTTTTGGTAATACTTCAGACAAGCTGCTTGCACCAGTTGGGTTGCCGCCACTAGAAGGTACGCCACCCCATGCCGCACAAGAACCAATCGCAATAATTGCGGCAGCCCCTTTAGCGGCTTCTTGGATGTGTTCTACAATCGGTTTACCTGCTACCATACAATAGACGCCGCCGTCTTTCACCGGAATAGATCCATCTACAACTAAAACATATTTTCCATAATACTGTTTAATTGCATTGTGTTTATTATCTTCAGCTTGTTCCCCAAAGGCGGCAGAAAGGGTTTCGTGGTATTCTAAGGAAATCATTTCCAATACCAAGTTTTCTACTGTTGGGTGGGTCGCACGTAGCAAGGATTCAGTACAACCCGTACATTCTTGCGCACCAATCCATAATACTGGTGGACGTTTAGGTTCGGTTAAAGCAGCGGTCATTTCTGCACCCGCTTTTGAACTTAACCCCATAGTCGCCGCAAGTGCGGTACATAACTTCATAAAATCCCGACGGGAAACTTCTGCTAAAGCAGAAAATAATCCATCACTTCGTTGCATATAATCACTCCAATTGGCACGTTACTTGTATGGTTAATTTACCTATGATATGCCTTGATGAGGGAAGTTTATTTGATCGTAATCAAAAATACCCTTATTTTCCTTATAAAATAAGTGGGTAAGTGATTGTTTTTACTTAATTATTGAGAATGATTGTTATTTATTAAGGTTATCTTCACTTAGAGTATCTTTTTTGTACATAAAATCACAATAATAAAGAAGGATTTGGTCTCGAAAAATCCTCGTAAAATTTGACCGCACTTTGCGTTGATATGAATAGGAAGTGAATAAGTTAAATTCTTGGTTTTGTTTATTTTTATTGATTTTTATCAACAAAAAATTGTCTAAGAGAATGGATTTTATTACGCTTTTCCCTATACTAAGCAGGGATAATTTTTTATGGAGAAAATAATAATGAGTGTAGTCGCAGGTATTGTTGTTGTAACTTTAGCTTTCACCATTTCAATGTATAACAAATTGGTTATGAGACGTAATCAAGTGAGCAGTGTTGAGGCAAGCGTGGATGTTCAGTTAAAACGTCGTTATGATTTGTTACCAAACCTTGTTGCCACAGCAAAGGAATATATGTCGCATGAGCGTAGCTTGCTTGAGCGTATCGTGACGTTACGTGAAAGTGCTAAATTAGCTCATACCACAAGTGAAAAATTTCAACTCAATAATGAGATTTCAGGATTATTGCGTAATTTACAGGTTCGTCTAGAAAATTACCCTGATCTCAAGGCCAATCAAAATCTTATGCAAATTCAGGCCGTACTTAGTGATGTGGAAGAGCAAATTTCTGCAGCAAGACGTACTTATAATTCAGCAGTTGAAGAGTATAACAATGCTGTGGAGATGTTTCCGTCGAATTTAATTGCAAATTTGTTTAATTTCCAAAAAGGGACATTTTTCGATATTCCTCAGAATGAAGCTGAAGTCCCTAATGTGGGTAATTTATTTAAACAATAAGTGGACAAACCATGAATACACCAAAAGAGATTGAAGGGATTCGCTTCCTGGGGTTGGAAAAATTAGATGAGGAACGCTTAGCCGTCAAATCACTTATCAACAAATCGATAATTGGGTTGTGTTTTGGGTTATTTTTGCTTCTCGGTGCGATAGGGAGTGAGAATCTATTAAGTACTGCATTGATTCTTGGTGTGCTCATTTATTGTTTTCGTCGCTTATTTTTTAGATATAAACGCTTTATTGCAGAATTTAAAACTCGGGTAATTAACACAATTGTCCAGGAGTTTGGTTTCCACTTTAGACCAGACCGGGGGCTTCATCTTAATGATTTTTTCTCAGTTTACGATAGTTATCCGGCGAGTTATCGTAGTGAGGATTTAATTTTGGGTGAGCTTGGCCAGACTGAAGTTGAAATCTGTGATTTTGCAGCGTTTAATATGGAACCGAGCGGAAAAATGATGAAAGGATTAAGGACCACGACCTTTCAAGGCATTTTATTTAAAGCAACTTTCCCTAAAGAACTGGCCCATTGGGTTTATGTTTGCGATAAGAAGGAGGGGTGTTTAAGAAAAGAAGGTGAAATTGCTTTGATGGATAATCCGTCTTTTAACCGTTACTTTGATGTATTTACGGAAGATCAAATCTTAGCCAGATATGCCTTATCGCCTAAGTTAATGGAACGCTTTTGCAGCTTGAAAGAGAAATTTAATTGTCCTATTTCGATGGTACTTCGTAACCGAGAAGTGATTGTTGCGGCTAATTTAGGAAAGAATAGTTTTGAACCATCTTTTGAAAAGTCCTTGCTGGAAGACAGTACGATTCGTGATTATATTTCGAGTATCAAAGGTTTCACAGATATGGTGAAAGAACTCGGGTTAAATAACCATATTTGGAAATAAGTGTTAATACAATAAAAAAGACGAGTTTAGATAAAACTCGTCTTTTTGTTTTAATATGCTATGTACTTGTTTATTGGTTTTTAAACAGCGAAAATGTTGACCGCACTTTTATTTCGCAAAATAGTCAGTTTTTTGCTATAATTCCGCACAATTTTCATTACAAAATAGAGAAAAACTATGTCAGAAACACCGGTTACAGAAAATGCTTATGGTGCATCAAGTATTAAAGTCTTAAAGGGGCTTGATGCGGTTCGGAAACGTCCGGGCATGTATATTGGGGATACCGATGATGGAACAGGCCTACACCATATGGTGTTTGAGGTGGTGGATAACGCGATCGATGAGGCCCTTGCGGGTCATTGTTCCGATATTATCGTGACCATTCATGATGATAATTCTGTTTCCGTACAAGATGATGGCCGTGGTATTCCAGTAGATATTCATCCGGAAGAAGGTGTTTCTGCAGCAGAAGTAATCATGACAGTGCTTCACGCGGGCGGTAAATTCGATGATAACTCTTATAAAGTATCAGGTGGTTTGCACGGCGTGGGTGTTTCGGTAGTAAATGCACTTTCTGATAAATTGCAATTAACCATTCGTCGCCAAGGTCATGTGTACGAGCAATTCTATCACTTAGGTGAGCCTCAAGGGCCTTTAACTATTATCGGTGAAACGCAAGCGACGGGTACAACCGTGCGTTTCTGGCCAAGTCCAGAAATCTTTGCCATTACAACTTTCGATTACAAAATTTTAGCAAAACGCTTACGTGAGCTTTCATTCTTAAATTCTGGTGTATCCATTCGTTTAATCGATAAACGCGATGGCACAGAAGATCACTTCCATTATGAAGGTGGTATTCAAGCGTTCGTTGAATATTTAAATAAAAATAAAAATCCAATTCACCCAAAACCATTCTATTTTTCAGCTGAAAAAGACGGCATTGGCGTGGAAGTCGCATTGCAATGGAATGATGGCGTAAACGAAAACGTTTATTGCTTTACCAATAACATTCCACAACGTGATGGTGGTACTCACTTAGCCGGTTTCCGTGGTGCATTAACGCGTAGCTTAAATAACTATATGGAAAGCGAAGGGTTACTGAAAAAAGAGAAAGTGAGCACATCTGGTGACGACGCGCGTGAAGGTTTGGTGGCGATTATCTCAGTGAAAGTGCCCGATCCTAAATTCTCTTCACAAACAAAAGACAAATTAGTGTCTTCTGAAGTGAAAAGTGCGGTTGAATCTGCCATGAATGAGCGCATGCAGGAATATTTATTAGAAAATCCAGCCGATGCAAAAATCATTGTAAATCAAATTATTACGGCTGCACGTGCGCGTGAAGCAGCACGTAAAGCCCGCGAAATGACCCGTCGTAAAGGCGCATTAGATATTGCAGGTCTTCCAGGTAAATTAGCGGACTGCCAAGAAAAAGATCCAGCACTGTCAGAACTTTACCTCGTGGAGGGGGATTCTGCGGGTGGTTCTGCAAAATCAGGTCGTGATCGTAAAACTCAAGCGATTCTTCCATTAAAAGGAAAAATTCTTAACGTTGAAAAAGCACGTTTTGACAAAATGCTTTCTTCTCAAGAAGTGGGTACATTAATTACGGCGCTAGGCTGTGGTATTGGTCGTGATGAATATAACCCAGATAAATTACGTTACCACCACATCATTATCATGACCGATGCGGACGTGGACGGTTCACACATTCGTACTTTATTGTTGACCTTCTTCTATCGTCAAATGCCAGAATTAATTGAGCGTGGTTATGTGTATATCGCTCAGCCACCACTTTATAAAGTGAAAAAAGGTAAACAAGAGCGTTATATCAAAGATAACGACGAAATAGTGCAATATGAATTAATGCTTGCGTTAGATGGCGCAGCGTTGCATATCAGTGCTAATGCGCCAGCAATGAATGATTTAGTGTTTGAGAAATTAGTAGGCGAATATAACAATGTTCAGAAATTAATTACTCGTTTAAGTCGTTACTATCCAGAGCCATTGTTACAAGGCTTAGTTTACCAACCACAATTAACCGTTGATTTAATGCGTAATGAAAGCGCGGTCGAAAATTGGGCGAATGCTTTTGTTGCGTACTTAACCGAAAAAGAAACAGAAGCGCATTTATATTCGGCAAGAACGCAATTTAACAGCGAACGCCAAGTATATGAAGCAGTCATTACCGTTCGTAAACATGGTATTGATACCGATTACTTTATCAATTTTGATTTTGTGACAGGCAATGAATTTGCGAAGATTTCTACATTCGGTCAGCAAGTTACTGGCTTGCTCGAAGAGGGGGCGTATGTCACTCGTGGTGAAAAAACTCAACCCGTTCAGTCATTTGAACAAGCTGTTGAATGGTTGATGAAAGAATCTCGTCGTGGCTTAGAAATCCAACGTTATAAAGGGTTGGGTGAAATGAACGCTGATCAACTTTGGGAAACCACCATGGATCCAAATGCTCGTCGTATGTTAAAAGTATCAATTAAAGATGCTGTTGCAGCAGACCAACTCTTCACCACGTTAATGGGGGATGAAGTTGAGCCTCGTCGTGAATTCATCGAAATGAATGCGTTGCGAGCAAACTTAGACGTTTAGTCTAACATTCAAAAATATCACTAAAAATGACCGCACTTAGGGAAACCTGGTGCGGTATTTTTTTTACTTCATTTAGAAATAGAAATAATTTTCAATTAGATCTATTATTTGTGTGCATTCTTTACTATAATTTTCACGATTTTTATCGCTTAAGGACAATAATACGAAATAGACTCGTTTTTAGTTGTTAGATTGGTAGCAAAGTACGCATAGTAATGTGCGTACTTCTTTTTTGTTTTTAGGAGCAATCATTATGATGATAGATAAACGCCTAATTAACACGGTGGCCGACAGTAAAAAATGGATTGGCATCACGGTGTTATGGAACTGGGTGGCGTTAATTGGTGGGATTATCAGTGCCGTCGTGTTTTCTTATATTTTACAGGCGGCTTATTTTAATGAATTGGGCCCGATAAGTGCGGTCATTTTGGGCATCGTTTTAATTGCTGCTTTGGCGTTGCGTGCCTTTGCGGGTAAAAAATCGGTGCAGGCTTCTTATTTTGCTAGTACGAAAGTAAAACACGAACTGCGTAGCCTCATCTATCGAAAATTGGCTTCGATGCCACTAAATCAAGTGAATCAACAATCCACGTCAAGTATCATTCAAGTAGCCTCAGAAGGTGTGGAGCAGCTTGAAATCTACTTTGGGCGTTATTTACCTCAGCTTTTTTATAGCTTACTTGCACCGCTCACACTCTTTGCCTTCCTGATCTTTTTCAGCTTTAAAACAGCCGTGATTTTGCTGATTTGCGTGCCGCTTATTCCTATGTCGATCATTGCGGTGAATAAAATTGCGAAAAAACTCTTGGCAAAATATTGGTCGATTTATGTGGGATTAGGCAGCAGCTTTTTAGATAACCTACAAGGTTTAATTACGTTAAAAATCTATCAAGATGATGCTTATAAAGCGAAAGCAATGGATGAAGAAGCGGAACATTTCCGCAAAATTACCATGAAGGTACTGACCATGCAGCTTAACTCAGTATCGCTGATGGATTTACTTGCTTACGGTGGTGCGGCAATCGGGATTTTAACGGCTTTGTTGCAATTCCAAGCCGATCAATTAACCGTATTAGGCGTCATTTTATTTATTCTGCTTTCTTCTGAATTCTTTATTCCACTTCGTTTATTGGGTTCTTTCTTCCATGTGGCGATGAATGGTAAAGCCGCATCAGATAAGATTTTCACATTGTTAGATACGCCCGTGGAAACTCAAACTCAAGCGGTCGATTTTGCAGCGAAAAATGCTATTCAAGTGGATATTCAAGATCTGCATTTTGCTTATAGCGAAGAGAAGCCTGCGATTGTGGGCTTAGATTTAAGCATCTTACCAAATCAGCTTACGGTATTTGTGGGTAAAAGTGGTTGTGGTAAATCTACCTTGGTTTCATTGCTAATGGGCTTTAATCAAGCGCAACAAGGTAAGATTTTGTTCAACGGCCAAGAAATTCAAGAGATTGATCGTCATTCGTTTTACGAAAAAGTCTCTTTGGTGAGCCATAGCAGTTACGTGTTTAAAGGTACGCTGCGCGAAAATATGACCATGGCGAAAATTGATGCCACAGATGAACAAATTTATGCGTGTTTAGAGCAAGTCAATCTGGCGCAATTCGTTCGAGATAATGGTGGATTAGAGATGCAGCTATTAAGCCGTGGCGCGAATTTATCTGGCGGTCAAATTCAACGTTTAGCCTTAGCACGCGCGTTATTACACAATGCGGCGCTTTATATTTTTGATGAAGCGACCAGTAATATTGACGTGGAAAGCGAAGAAATTATTTTGCAGTTCATTCAACAATTTAAGCAGCAAAAAACTATCGTGATGATTTCCCATCGTTTGGCGAATGCCGTGAATGCCGACTGCATTAATGTGCTTGAACAAGGTAAATTGATTGAGCAAGGCACGCATAAAGACCTCATGGCAAAACAAGGTGCGTATGCTGAAATGTTCCAACAACAAAAAGATTTAGAACAAATTAGAGAGGTGGCAAATGCGTAAAAATGGTTTTGTTGTGATGGGGCATTTGTTGAAATTAGTGACTCCATTGGCGCATATCATGGCGTTTACTATCACCATGGGAACGCTTGGTTTTCTTGCCGCTATCTTTATTATGGTGCTTGGGGCGATGGGTTTAATAAATTTATTAAACTTTGACACCCATTTAAGTTTTTCTGGAATTTTGACCGCGCTTATCGTGTTAGCGGTAGCTCGTGGTGCGTTGCGTTATTTAGAGCAAATGTCCGGGCACTATATTGCTTTTAAATTATTGGCATTATTGCGCGATAAAGTGTTTTCTTCTTTACGTCGCTTGGCTTTTGTGAAGTTGCAAGACAAACAAGCTGGGCAATTAGTGTCATTAGTCACCAATGATATTGAATTGCTCGAGGTGTTCTATGCGCACACTATTGCACCGATTATGATTGCGTTCTTTACTTCTGCGATTTTATTGTTGGTCTTTGCTCATCTTTCAGGCTGGTTTGTAGTTGTGGCATTAGCTGCTTATTTAACGGTGGGTGTGATTCTACCCATTATTACCACCAAATTGGCGCGTGAAGATGGCAGACGCTATCGTGAATTAGTAGGCGAAATGAATGATTTCTTCCTCGACAGTGTGCGTGGTATGAAAGAGATCCAACTTTTCGGCTACGCGAAACAGCGCTTAGATGAAATCCAACAACGTAGCCAAAAAATTGATACGGCTTTTGAACGTATTAAAGACCAAGAAGCGAAAGTGCGCATTTACACTGAAGTGGCAGTATCAGCGTTTAACATCATTCTGTTATTCACCGGCTTAATTTTGTTTAGTCTAGATAAGATTGATTTTTCTGCCTTTTTAATCGGCGTGATTTTATTGATGTCGAGCTATGGCCCGGTTATTGCGTTAAGTAACCTTTCAAGCAACTTGTTACAAACCTTGGCTTCAGGTGAGCGTGTATTGAGTTTGTTAGCGGAAGAGCCTGAATTAAAAGACGTAGAAAGTGCGGTCGATTTGAAAGAGGTTTCTCGCATTGATGTAGAGAACATCAACTTTGCTTACGGCGAAGAACAAATTTTATCGGATGTTAGCTTATCTGTGAAAAAAGGTGAAATCTTAGGGATTCACGGCAGAAGCGGTAGCGGTAAAAGCACCTTGTTAAAACTGCTGATGCGTTTTTACGATCCTAAATCAGGCAGCATTAAAATTAACGGTGAAACCTTACCGAACATCAACACCCGTAGTTTGCGTGACAATATGGCGTACATTACCCAGCAAACCTACATTTTCAACGAAACCATCGAGGAAAATATTCGCCTTGCACGCCGTGATGCAACATTAGAAGAAATTATGGAAGCCGCGAAGAAAGCGTCAATTCATGATTTCATTTTAAGCTTGCCAGAAGGGTATCAAACAAAAATGACGGAATTGGGCGGCAACCTGTCTGATGGTGAAAAACAACGTATTGGTATTGCTCGTGCATTCCTACACAACGCACCGATTATTTTACTCGATGAACCGACCAGTAATTTAGATAGCTTAAACGAAGCGATGATTTTGAAATCATTGTTGAATGTGAAAGCAGAAAAATTGATTATTCTCGTGAGTCATCGCCAATCGACTATGGCTATTTGCGATCAGGTGATTGGCATTGAGAATGGAAGGATGTCGTAAGGCAGTGAGAAAAAGAGCGGTCAATTGACCGCTCTTTTTTATTTTCTTAATTTCACTAACTCAACTTCGTGATTTTCACCTTTTCTAAGAATCAGATTGGCGCGCTCACGAGTTGGCAGAATGTTTTGTTTTAAATTTAATCCGTTAATGTTATCCCAAATGCTGCTGGCCGTTTCAATGGCCTCTTGCTCAGAGAGATTGGCATAATGTTTAAAATAGGAATCCGGATTAGTGAAAGCACTTTGACGGAATTTTAAGAATCGTTTGATGTACCATTCTTTAAGCAAATTCTCGTCAGCATCAACATAAATAGAAAAGTCCACAAAATCAGATACGAAGGTTTGATTGGCTTTGTTTGAACCTGTTTGGAGAACGTTTAGTCCTTCTAAAATTAAAATATCCGGTTGATCGACAATATCGAACTTATCAGGAACAATATCGTAAGTCAGATGAGAATAAATAGGTGATTTTACAGAAGGCTTGCCTGATTTGATATCAGCCAAAAAACGAATTAATTTGGCCGTATCATAAGAAATAGGAAAGCCTTTTTTCTGTAGTAAATCGTCTTTTTTTAGTTTTTCTAATGGATACAGGAAACCATCGGTAGTGATTAAATCAACTTTTCGTTCGGTAGGCCAGTGGGTTAGCAAAGATTGCAAAATACGTGCCGATGTACTTTTCCCGACAGCAACGCTACCTGCGATACTAATGATGTAAGGGACTTTAGGGCTTTGTCCGCCAAGAAAACGATTCAAAACGGTTTGGCGGCGAAGGTTTTCGTCAATATAGTAGTTGATGAGACGTGCAAGTGGCAGGTAAATGGTGCTCACTTCATCGAGAGAAAGCTCTTCATTAAAACCTAAAAGCGGTTTGAGATCTTGCTCCGTTAATTTTAGCGGAACAGATTTTCTTAATTCAGCCCATTGCTGACGGCTAAAGTTCAGAAAGGGTGTTAGTTGTTCGGTAATTTCCACGGTGCTTTATATCTAGAGTGAAAAAATTGGACAAAATATACCCTATAAATGAGTTGTGATCATCGTTTTTTATTAAAAGTGATGAGTTTTAAAGCAAGAATGTGGCTTTTTGCTTGTAAATTAGACGAATAGTTAAAAAAAACGCATTTTTCATAAAAAAAACTTGTCAGGCATAAAATTTTCCATATAATACGCCTCACTTGCTTACAACACGCCGACTTAGCTCAGTAGGTAGAGCAACTGACTTGTAATCAGTAGGTCACCAGTTCGATTCCGGTAGTCGGCACCATCCTTTAGTAAACAAGTATTCATTTAGCGTGGAGGGGTTCCCGAGCGGCCAAAGGGGGCAGACTGTAAATCTGTTGGCTCAGCCTTCGAAGGTTCGAATCCTTCTCCCTCCACCATTTTCTAAATGAATTCTGATGGGACAGATGAATTTAGGACTGCGGGCATCGTATAATGGCTATTACCTTAGCCTTCCAAGCTAATGATGCGGGTTCGATTCCCGCTGCCCGCTCCAAACGCTGATATAGCTCAGTTGGTAGAGCGCACCCTTGGTAAGGGTGAGGTCGGCGGTTCAAATCCGCCTATCAGCACCAGCCTTCCAAATTCCTCTCTCCTTATTAAATAGTAATGATTTTATTGGTTAATGTGGTTTAATTTACCCATCGATAACCGTGTCTATTTAGAGGGACTCTTTAAATGTCTAAAGAAAAATTTGAACGTACAAAACCGCACGTAAACGTGGGTACAATCGGCCACGTTGACCACGGTAAAACAACTTTAACAGCAGCAATCACAACCGTATTAGCAAAACACTACGGTGGTGCAGCTCGTGCATTCGACCAAATCGATAACGCGCCAGAAGAAAAAGCGCGTGGTATCACCATCAACACCTCACACGTTGAATACGATACTCCAACTCGTCACTACGCACACGTTGACTGCCCAGGACACGCGGACTATGTTAAAAACATGATTACTGGTGCGGCGCAAATGGACGGTGCTATTTTAGTAGTAGCAGCGACAGATGGTCCTATGCCACAAACTCGTGAGCACATCTTATTAGGTCGCCAAGTAGGTGTACCTTACATCATCGTATTCTTAAACAAATGCGACATGGTAGATGACGAAGAGTTATTAGAATTGGTAGAAATGGAAGTTCGTGAACTTCTTTCTCAATATGACTTCCCAGGTGACGATACTCCAATCGTACGTGGTTCTGCATTACAAGCATTAAACGGCGTTGCAGAATGGGAAGAAAAAATCCTTGAGTTAGCAAACCACTTAGATACTTACATTCCTGAGCCAGAGCGTGCAATTGACCAACCGTTCCTTCTTCCAATCGAAGACGTGTTCTCAATTTCAGGTCGTGGTACAGTAGTAACAGGTCGTGTTGAGCGTGGTATCATCCGTACTGGTGATGAAGTTGAAATCGTTGGTATCAAACCAACTACAAAAACAACAGTAACTGGTGTTGAAATGTTCCGTAAATTACTTGACGAAGGTCGTGCAGGTGAAAACATCGGTGCATTATTACGTGGTACCAAACGTGAAGAAATCGAACGTGGTCAAGTATTAGCGAAACCAGGTTCAATCACTCCACACACTGATTTCGAATCAGAAGTTTACGTATTATCAAAAGATGAAGGTGGTCGTCACACTCCATTCTTCAAAGGTTACCGTCCACAATTCTATTTCCGTACAACTGACGTAACTGGTACAATCGAATTACCAGAAGGAGTGGAAATGGTAATGCCTGGTGATAACATCAAAATGACAGTAAGCTTAATCCACCCAATCGCGATGGACCAAGGTTTACGTTTCGCAATCCGTGAAGGTGGCCGTACAGTAGGTGCTGGCGTTGTTGCGAAAATCATCAAATAATTGATGTATTAACTGTAACAAGTTAGATAAAGAAGGCGTATCGAAAGATGCGCCTTTTTGTTTTTTATCAATGAATGTTGATTTTATGATAGAAAGTGCGGTCAAAAATAGTGTTGTTTTGGTATGATACAGACTCATTTTTTATATAGGTGGTTTTATGCAACAACTTCCATTTAAAGCTGTGGTTTCTGATCTTGACGGTACATTACTCAATACCAATCATGTAATTGGTGATTTCACAATTGAGATATTAAATAAATTAGAACAAAAAGGTGTTGATATTATTTTAGCAACGGGCCGTAATCACACGGATGTTTCTTCTATTTTGGGTAAGGTTGGTGCTGAGCATGCTGTAATGATCACTTCCAATGGCGCGAGAGTACGTGACCTAAAAGGTAACCTTATTTATAGCAATAGTCTTCCAGAAGAAATCGTGCTTGAGTTGTATAAAATCCCTTTTGATCGTACCAAGATTTGTATCAATACTTATCAAGATGACAGTTGGTTTATCAATACAGATGTGCCTGAATTAGCAAAATATCATAAGGATTCAGGCTTTATGTATGAGGTGGTTGATTTCACAAAACATCACGGAAGAGGAACTGAAAAAGTATTTTTTATTGCTCGTGATCCGAAAGATCTTGTAGAACTGGAAGATTATCTTAGAACGCATTTTGGTGATAAAACGACGATTGTTTATTCCGCTGTGACTTGCTTAGAGGTCATGAATAAAAATGTATCTAAAGGTGATGCATTAGCTCATCTATTAGAAAATAGAAATTATGGATTAAAAGATTGTATTTCTTTTGGTGATGGTCAAAATGATGTTGAAATGCTTTCTTTGGCTGGTAAAGGTTATGTGATGGCAAATGCTGATCCTCGTCTAAAAGAAGCTTGCCCAGAGTTGGAGGAGATTGGGTTCAATAAAGACGAAGCGGTAGCCAAACATTTGGCGGAGCTTTTTGGTATCAAATAAATGTTTCAGTCAATCATTCTTGTGAGCACTGGTGCAGCCATCGGTGCATCCTTACGATGGGGATTAGGTCTTTGGTTGAATTCACTATTTAGCACAGTTGCATTTGGTACACTTGTGGCGAACTTTATTGGCTGTTTTTTGATGGGGATTTTAGTGGCCGCCTTTTGGTTATTTCCTCAATTTAGCCCTGAATGGCGATTATTCTTAGTGACTGGATTTCTTGGTGCTCTCACCACCTTTTCTTCTTTTTCAGGCGAAGTAATAGAACTCTTTTTTAAAGAAGAGTGGGCAAATGGATTGTTCGTTTTAGTTAGCCATTTAGTTGGTTGTTTAATTTTTACAGTATTAGGGATTTATTTCTTTAGGCTCATCAGTCTTCTATTCCATTTCCGATAAAATCGCTAAATTCTTCAGAATAAAATCCATGAGAGAGCATATACTGCCAAATCTTTTGTTTGCTTTTGATTGGTTGAGGTTCTGCATAATTGGGAAACTTTTTGTGTAGAACCTTTTCTGCTATTTCAATCCAATTAATTTCACTTTCTGTGAGGACTTCATTTATTACCTCTGAAGATACACCTTTCAGTTGACGTAATTCTTGTTTGATACGATTTGCACCATACCCACGTTGCGAACGTGCGTGTAAATAGTTTTCAGCAAATCGTTTATCATTTTGCCAGTTTTTTTTCTGGCAGTAAGTAATCGTTTCATCGATCTCATCTTCTGTAAATGCTTTTTCCTGCATTTTATTGCGTAGTTCAAATTCGCTATATTCACGTCTAGCAAGTAAATTAACGACATAGCTCAAAGCAAGAGAAGACATAGAAATTCCTTTTAGGTGAAATACGGTTGAAATGAAAAGTGCGGTCAATTTTGACCGCACTTTTAGTGATTAGAAATCGCTTTCTGCGTCATCGTTAGATTGTTCAATGTCCGCCATTAATGCTTGTTCTGGGTTAGCGACTAATTCAGCACGAAGCTTCGCTTCAAGTTCATCAGATTTAGCAGGGTTTTCGTTTAACCATTTCATTGCGTTAGCTTTACCTTGACCAATCTTTTCACCGTTGTATGCATACCATGCACCAGATTTCTCAACTAGTTTGTGTTTAACACCGAGCTCAATTAATTCGCCAGCTTTCGAAATACCTTCTCCGTAAAGAATTTGGAAATCAACTTGGCGGAAAGGTGCGGCTAATTTGTTTTTGACTACTTTAACACGAGTTTCGTTACCAATAACCTCATCTCCATCTTTAACTGAACCAGTACGACGGATATCTAAACGAACAGAAGAGTAGAATTTTAGCGCGTTACCACCAGTTGTGGTTTCTGGGTTACCAAACATGACACCAATTTTCATACGAATTTGGTTAATGAAGATAACGAGACAGTTTGCATTTTTGATTTGACCAGTTAATTTACGTAGTGCTTGAGACATTAAACGCGCCTGTAAACCCATATGTGAATCCCCCATTTCGCCTTCAATTTCAGCTTTCGGGGTAAGTGCAGCAACCGAGTCCACGATGACCACATCTACAGCACCAGAACGAACTAAGGCATCACAAATTTCAAGTGCTTGTTCCCCGTTATCTGGCTGGGAGACTAAGAGCTCTTTAACATCAACGCCAAGTTTTGCTGCATAAATAGGATCAAGTGCATGCTCCGCATCGATAAACGCACAGGTTTTACCTACTTTTTGTGCTTGAGCGATAACAGATAAAGTTAAAGTTGTTTTACCAGAAGATTCAGGTCCAAAAATTTCAACAATACGACCCATTGGTAAACCACCAATACCAAGAGCGACATCAAGACCTAAAGAACCAGTTGAAACAGATTCAACATCAAGGGCTTGAGTATCGCCTAATTTCATAATTGAGCCTTTACCGAATTGCTTTTCAATTTGACCAAGTGCTGCGGCGAGCGCTTTTTGCTTTTCTTCTTGAGTTGCCATATAAAACCTTCTTAAATAGAGTTATCTAAATTTGGCTAGATTATATCTGTATTGATGTACAGTATCAAGAGAAAATTTTTTCCTTGATGAAAAAATGTGAATCAGATTCCAAACTTGAGAAATAGTTTATTTAAAATCAACTTCTTAAGTATTTTTTTAGATCTTGAATTTGTGCTGAGAGAATTTTTTCACCCAGTTCATATACAGTTCTTATTTTGGTTTCATCTCGTTCTAATCGACCTATATTGAGCGGTACATTTGGACGGATCACAAAGATTTTATTTTGTTTTTCTAAACGAATGATTTCTTCTACTTGTTCATTATAAGTGCGGTAGCGATTTTCTAAGGTTTTAACTAAGTGTGGATATTTGCGATAAAAAAGCTTGAATAAAAAAGAAGAAGATTTTGTTTTACGGTAGTCGATAGGTTGGGTTAAAACAACGATGATTTTATCACAACCGAGCTCTTGTGCTTTTTCAAATGGAATACTATCAGCAATTCCACCGTCTAGATATTTTTGTCCATTAATTTCCACAAATTGCGAGACAAAAGGCATAGCCGAGGTTGCTCTGAAGTATTCCATCTCTTTGAAAACATCTTTGATTTTGAAATACTCCGCTTTACCATTCTCAATGTTTGTGGCGGCTAAATAGAAATCAATGTGAGATTTTTCAAATTCATTTTGATCAAAAGGGTCGAGATTAAAAGGAAGGTCATAGAAAGCAAAATCTTTATTGACAATGTTGCCTGTTGTAAAAAGGCTATGAAATCCCATGTACCGTTTATCTTTAAGATATTTTAGGTTATATCTCAATGCTCTTTCTTTTTGATTAGATGCATAATTTATGCCAAATAATGCCCCTGCAGAAACGCCAATAATTTTATCAATTTGAATGTTTTGTTCCATGAGTGCATCAAGAACGCCTGCTGTAAACATTCCTCTCATGCCGCCGCCTTCAAGAACGAGTCCTACTGTCATTTTTACTCCTGAATTTTAAAAAATTCTAATGGTTAAATATTAAACTATAAGCTTGTTTTTTCTTATCTAGTTGTTTATCAATAAATAAATTTTGCATTTGCGATCTTTCTCACAAATTTGAAAATTTATATTCGTCATCTTTAACTGGTTATGATATAACCATTTTTGAGAAGTACTTCTTGGTATAGTCGTATGTGATTAACCTTAAGTAAGGAGGAGTTTTAAAATGAAAACTCTCATAATCCCAAATGATCATATCAGTAAAGTATGTGATTTGTTAAATCAACTTATCGGAGATGTAACAAGTAAAAATCTATTTACGGGATATGGCTTGTTTCATAAAGAAAAAGATATGTTTGCTGTTTGGGCCAACAATAAGGTTTACTTGCGCGCTAAGGATGAGCTTTCGATAAAACTAAAAGGACTTGGATGTAAACCCTTTACAACAAATGAACTCAATAAGCGCTTTGTATTATCTGATTATTATGCTTTAACTGAAAGTATCTTGAAAGATAATGTCTTAATGAGAACCTTGATCATTCTTTCAATTACTCAAATAAGGAAGGAAAAACTCGATTCTGCACTCTCTAAGATTGGACGGATTCGTGATTTACCGAATTTATCGGTTAAGTATGAACGAGCATTAAAGAAAGTTGGTATTGATAATGTCGATATTTTACGACAAATAGGTGCTGAAAATGCAATTGTTCGTTTGAAGAAAGCGGACATTGGTGCAACAGAAGCTTTTTATTGGCGACTTCGTGGTGCTTTAGAAAATCGTAATTGTGAGTTTTATACTGAGAAAGAAAAGGAGAGAGGGCTTATTAAACTTAATGAAATACTTTCTGCAAATGGGTTTAGACGTTGTAAGCGAACCTCAAAAAAGGCTGAATAGCATTCATATAAAGGACTTAACGTTTAAAAAATCATCTATCGAAGAAATTTCTTAAAAAAGTGCTTGCGTGGATTTCAAAAATCCCTATAATGCACTCCACACAACGACGCGCTGTTGTGAAGCTTTATAAAACCAGTGCGTCGTTATTTTTTGCTCTTTAACAATATATCAGACAATCTGTGTGGGCACTTGTTGATTGACTTGT